>NZ_VKHP01000055.1 GCF_010811875.1 Bradyrhizobium uaiense | reverse complement strand
AGCAGCTCAACGCGACCTCGCAGGGAATCCAGTCGCTGCGCGCCAATGCCGAGGCCGGCATCAACGACTCCGTCAACACCGCCAACAATGCGCTGCAGCAGATCGCACGCCTCAATGTCCAGCTGCAGGCCAATGGCGGCACACAGGACGCGTCGACCGCGGCGCTGCTCGATCAGCGCGATCGCTACGTCACGCAGCTTTCGCAGCTGATGGACATCCGCACCGTCACCAACAGCCAGAATCAGGTGACCGTGTTCACCAATTCCGGTGTGCAGCTGGTCGGCACTGAAGCTGCGTCGCTCAGCTTCAACGCCCAGGGGACGATGACGCCCAACGCACAGTACAATACCGACCCGACCAAGAGCACCGTCGGCACCATCACCATCACGTTCCCGCATGGCGGCACCTATGACATGGTGTCGACCAACTCGATCCGCTCCGGCAAGATCGCAGCCTATCTCGAGCTGCGCGACAACACGCTGGTGAAGGCCCAGGCGCAGATCGACCAGTTCGCGGCCTCGATGTCGAGCGCGCTGTCGGACAAGACGACCGCAGGCACCGCGGCGACGGCGGGGGCGCAGTCCGGCTTCGATCTCGATCTCTCGGGGCTGCAGAGCGGCAATACCATCCACGTCTCCTACAAGGACAACACCACCGGCCTGACGCATAATCTGTCGATCATCCGCGTCGACGATCCGAGCGTGCTGCCGCTGAGCAATACCGCGACCGTCGGTCCGAACGACGAGGTCTTGGGAGTGGACTTCTCCGGCGGCATGAGCTCGGTGCTGTCGCAGCTCAACGGGGCGCTCGGCGGACCCGGCCTTCAATTCTCCAATCCGTCCGGATCGACGCTGCGCGTGCTCAACGACGGCGCCGCCAACAAGGCCACTGTTACCGCGGCATCGGTCACGTCGACCGTCTCGTCGCTGACGTCGGGCAATCCGCAGCTTCCGCTGTTCACCGACAACGGCGGGCTCTATACCGGCGCGATCACCGCAAACGGCTCGCAGACGACCGGCCTTGCCGCACGCATCAGCGTCAACACCGCGCTGGTCGGCGATCCCTCGCGCATGGTGGTGTACTCGACCAATCCGCAGACGCCGGCCGGCGACACCACGCGCGCCAATCTCGTCCTGAACCAGCTCTCGAACGCGTCGTTCAGCTATTCGCCGCAAACCGGCCTTGGCACCACCGGCGCGCCGTTCACCGGCACGCTGCTGAACTTTGCCAAGCAATTCATCAGCCAGCAGGGCGAATCGGCGACGGCGGCCAAGCAATTGGCTGATGGTCAGGACGTCGTGCTCAACACGCTGCAGACCAAGATGGACTCGACCTCCGGCGTCAACATGGACGAGGAGATGGCGCATCTGCTTTCGCTCCAGAACGCCTACTCCGCCAATGCGCGCGTGATGTCGTCGATCAAGCAGATGTACGACGCGCTGCTGCAGCTCACGTGAGGGTAACATGTCGATCGACGGCGTTAGCGGCAGAACTTCCTATATCGGCACCAACATCCTCAACCTGCGGAATCAGCTCAATGACCTGACGACGCAGCTCGCGACGGGCAAGGTATCGACGACCTATGCGGGGCAGGGGCTCGACCGCGGCTTTGCGCTCAGCCTGCGCGCGCAGATCAGCAGCATCAACGCGTTCTCCGACACCGCCACCAACCTCAACACGCGTTTGAGTGTCGCCAATCTCACCTTGCAGGGGCTGTCCGACGTCGGCAGCCAGGTGAAGAACGCCTCGACGACGGCGACGTTGACCCTCAACGAGGGTGGCCAGACCTCGGGGCAGATCACGGCGCAGGCCGCCTTCGCCAACGCGGTCGCGATGCTCAACAGCCAGTCGGGCGATCGCTACCTGTTCTCCGGCCGAGCCATGGACACACCGGCCACCGTCTCCGCCGACACCATGTTGAAGGGCACGGCAACCCAGGCCGGCCTCACCCAGCTCATCAATGAGCGCAAGCAGGCCGATCAGAGCGCCAACATGATGGGGCGCCTGAGCGTCTCGTCGCCGCCGGCGACCACGACGGTAACCAGCGTTGCGGAGGACGGCTCGCCTTTCGGCCTGAAGCTCCTGTCGGTGCAGTCGTCGTTGACCGGCGCCACGGTGACGCAGCCGACCGGCACGCCGAAGTCGGCCTCGGTCGATCTCGGCGCTGTCAATCCGAAGGAAGGCGACAAGATCAAGTTCAACTTCACGCTGCCCGACGGCACCACCGATGCGATCGAACTCACGGCGACGGCGACGAACCCGCCGCCGGCCGGTTCGTTCCTGATCGGCGCCGACACCACGGCGACAACGGCGAACCTTCAGTCGACGCTGACCTCGTCCATCAAGACGTTGAGCGATACGTCGCTGGTCGCCGCCTCTGCGGTCGCGGCGTCCAACAATTTCTTCAATCCGGTCGCAACCGTTTCGGGCGCAGCCGTCAACAACCAGAACACGCCGCCGGCGCCGATCAGCGGCAGCACCGTCCTCTCGGGCGCAGCGGGCACCGACTCGTTGTCGACGAGCTTCGCGACCGGTGACACTATCACGGTGAACGGCACCCCGATCACCTTCGTGGCCTCCGGCGCAACCGGAAATCAAGTCAACATCACCGACAGCGTGCAGACGCTGATGGCGAAGATCGACCAGGTCAGCGGCACCAAGAACCCGTCGACGATCAGCAACGGTGTGATCAACCTGCACGGCGCCGACGGCCAGAGCCTGTCGATATCGAGCTCCAATACAGCGGCACTCGGCGCGCTCGGCATCGCCAACAATACGACCGCGGCCCCGGCGCCACTCAGGGTCGGGGGGCCGCCGTTCAACACGGCGACCAGCCTGGTCGCCGGTACGCCCGCCAACACCGTCTACTGGTACACCGGCGAGAATGGCCCGGGATCGGCGCGCGGCACCGCCGTGGCGCAAGTCGATCAGTCGATCACCGTGCAATATGGCGCGCGCGCCAACGAGCAGGCGTTCCGCTATCTGCTGCAGAATGTCGCGGTGTATGCCGCGGTGACCACCAACGCCAGCAACCCGAATGCGAGCGCGCAGGTGACGGCGCTCGCGCAGCGCGTGAGTGCCAACCTCGCCCCGCAGAACGGTCAGCAGCAGATCCAGGACGTGCAGGCTGAGTTCGCCGGTGCCCAGACGGCGACCAAGGCGGCGACCGATCGCCAGACCCAGCTCAAGGCAATGGCGGAAACGATGCTCGACTCGGTCGAGGGCGTCAATCAGGACGAGGTCGCGACCAAGATCCTCGCGCTGCAGACCAGCCTGCAGGCGTCGTACCAGACCACGTCGATGCTGTATCAGACGACGCTGTTGAAATATCTGCCGGTCGGCTGATCGCTCGCCGCCCATCTCCAGCCAGCAAAAAGGCCTCCTCGCGGAGGCCTTTTTCGTTCAGGCGAGGGGAGGCTAGAGCGTTTTCAAACGAAGTGGAGGCCGGTTCGCGTGAAGAAAACGCGTCAAAACGAGAAGCTCTACGCGCTCTTGCGGGTGTCGTCCTGACTGGACTTTTGCGGGCCACGCACGCTTTCCAGCAGCTTCTCTTCGTGTGCGATCAGCTTCTTGGATTCCTTCAGCGCGTGATAGAGATCGCCGTTGAGGATGAAGTTGTTGACGCTTTCGATGAACGGCCAGGCGCTCGGCATCGCGGTGATGATGTCGCGCACTAGGCTGAAATAGGTCGGGTGGTGCGCCATCGGGTCGGGCGACAGATACATCAGCTGCACCGCGAGATAAATCAGCTTCGCCGGCGTATCCGCGGTCTCGGGCGTCAGGATGTCCTTCTCGCGCAGGATCGGGATCCGGTCACCGTCGATCAGCAGGCGGGCACGCTGATCGGTGTTGGTGATCACGCAATTGCCGACGATGATGCGCTCGTTCGGTTTGAGTTCGACCTTCAGGGCCATGACCGTTCTCCTTTGCCGGCAGACGCGCGATGTCGCCGCCAGCGGAACATGTTCGGCTCTGCTTAGCAGCCGCCGTTGCGGCACGGGGCCGATGCGACAGTGATCCTTTCCCATGATGGTTAATGCTTGGTGAACAGGGGACGCGCCCGGGCGCTGGCATCCGGCCGGAATCAGCAATCGTCTCAGTAGTTTTCACGGCGAGCTTCGCCTAACCGCGACAATTTTATTCTTCTGCATTTGTCTCAAATGCCGTGCTGGAGATTTCTTTTTCCTTCGCGGCTCGGCCCGCAGGATCGGCCATCCGCCCGGTCAGAAAGGATTGGCGCGGTTTTTTCCTCAGTTTCACACCAGAAAGGTATGAAAATGTCCGGTATCATTCTCTCCTCCTCCGTTCGTCAGAATCTCCTCTCCCTCCAGTCCACCGCCGATCTGCTCTCCACCACGCAGAACCGTCTTGCCACCGGCAAGAAGGTCAACACGGCGCTCGACAACCCGACCAACTTCTTCACCGCGCAGTCGCTCGACAACCGCGCCAGCGACATCAACAACCTGCTGGACGGCATCGGCAACGGTGTGCAGGTGCTGCAGGCTGCCAACACCGGCATCACCTCGCTGCAGAAGCTGGTCGATACCGCGAAGTCGATTGCCAACCAGGTGCTGCAGAGCCCCACCGGCTACACCACCAGGTCGCAGGTCAATTCGACCGCGGCGCTCGGCGGCACGGCGGCCAACCTCGTCGACGGTACCACGATCAAGAGCGGCGACGTTCTGGCGATCGCGGCTTCGGCCGGTCAGCCCGCCTTCAGCTTCACCTTCGGGGCCAGCAGCTCGCTGGCGCAGCTGAACACCGCGCTGTCGGCCAGCAACCTGACGGCGAGCCTCGACAGCTCCAACAAGCTCGTCATCACCACGACCAATGACGCGGCGTCCTCGACGATCGGTGCGGTGACCTTCACCAACACCGGCGGCGGTACCGCGACGTTCAGCGCAGCCGGCACGGCTCCGGTTGCCGATTCGGCCTCGCAGTCGGCGCGCGCCGCCCTGGTGACGCAGTACAACAACACCATCGCGCAGATCACGACCACGGCGCAGGATTCGTCGTTCAACGGCATCAACCTGTTGAACGGCGACAACCTCAAGCTGACCTTCAACGAGACCGGCAAGTCCACGCTCGCAATCAGCGGCGTCAAGTTCGACGCTGCAGGCCTCGGCCTGAAATCGCTGGCCGCGGGCACCGACTTCCTCGACAACAACTCGGCAAACAGCGTTATCGCCTCGCTGGGCACCGCGAGCTCCTCGCTGCGCAGTGAAGCCTCGACGCTGGGTTCGAACCTCTCGATCGTGCAGATCCGTCAGGACTTCTCCAAGAACCTGATCAACGTGCTGCAGACCGGTTCGTCCAACCTGACGCTGGCCGATACCAACGAGGAGGCGGCCAACAGCCAGGCGCTGTCGACCCGCCAGTCGATCGCGGTCTCTGCACTGGCGCTCGCCAACCAGAGCCAGCAGAGCGTGCTGCAGCTGCTCCGCTAAGCGCACCGACAAGCACTTCGAGAACGGCGGGGGCAACCCCGCCGTTTTTCTTTATCTCCGGGATATTACGGTATCTGGCTGTGCCGTCGGAACGGCGCATTTCGTAACGGCCGCTAACCATATTTAAAGGCCGCGAATGCATAAATATCGGGCGCTAGAATTGCGTCTCCGCGGCTCGAGAAATCCGCATCCCATCGAGGTCATTAATGTCGAATGCAGCCCAGGCCTACGCTCGTACGTCCACGACGACGGCGTCCCCACGTGAGATCGAGGCGCAGGCGCTCTTGAAGGCGGCCCGTCAGCTGCAGGAAGTCCAGGCGAACTGGAACGGCCTCGACAAGGCACTCGATCACGCATTGCTGTTCAATCGCCGCTTGTGGTCGATCTTTCTCAGCGCGGCAGAGGGCGCTGACAATCCGCAGCCGCTCGAGGTGCGTCAGAACATCGCCAACATCAGCGTGTTCGTGATGAAACAGACCATCGACATCCAGATGAATCCGGACCCGGCGAAGCTGAAGTCGCTGATCGACATCAACTGCAACATCGCCGCCGGCCTCTCGGGCCGCGGCTGATCGACCGGTTCGCAGCGGAGCTCCCGGCATGGCCGACGTGTTGAGCATCCTGTCCGCCAACTACAAGGCCGCGGGCCTGACGGTCCCGTCGAAGACGCCGTATGTGGCTGTCGATCCGAAGCTCTATGAGGGCAGCTGGAGCGGGAAGTATGCCAACAACAAGTCGTTCAACATCTCCGTGTCGAACGTCGATGGCTTCCGCGCCAAGGTCCATTATCAGAGCGACGGCACCAGCAAGTATCAAGACGTCCTGATCAAGGACGGCGCGTTCCGGGTCGGCGATACCAAGTTTTCGCTGGTGCAACAGGGAACGGCGTTGATCGCCAATGTCGTCACCGATCCGGCCACCGGATCGACCTATCTCGACAAGGCCTACGCCACACAGAAGTGAGGGGCCGATCGCTTGCGTTACGCGCGGCGGTCGGTCGCGCGCGCCCGCGTCGGCGCGTCCTTGCTGAGATCGAGTGCGTGGAAATAGGCGCGGCGGCGCAATACGGCTTCTTCCGGAAACTGCCTCACCACCAGGTTCGTGCGATTGTCGACCACCTGGTAGACCACGGCACGCGCATCGCGGTCGATGATGACCTGGTCGGTGACCGACGGCGCCTGATTTGAAATCGATGCATTGACGGCGTTGGGGTCGATCGTGACGCGGACGCTCGGCTCCGGAGCGGTGACGCTCTGGCTCGCGGGCAATTCGGTCTTCACCGCCTTCTGCGCCGTATCGCTCACGGGAGTGATCATCGGCGCTGCAACCGGTGCCCCCACCGGCTTGATGCTGAAATCTGTACTCATGGCAGCCTCGTAGTGCACAGGCACTAGTTCGCTTGAGTCAAATCCCAACCCCTCACGATCCGCAACTCTACGGGGAACCTCTCAACAGGGTGTTAGAGAACACGCTGAATTCCGCGCTGCCAGGGTAGCGTCGAATTGAGCTAAATTGTCGGCATGCCTGCGTCAAAGCGTGCGGCTGACGGCGATCGGCGTCATGTTGCGCGGGCCCGGCGCAGCCCGCTGTCCGTTCGCTGTGTAGGTGTTCGGGATGTTGCGCCGCTGCACCTCGGCATTGACGCCGCGGACGATGCCCTCGGAGACGGCGTGCGCGGTCGCAAGCACGGTCAGGTTGACCTGCAGCAGGGCGCGGAACGTCTCATGATGACGCCGCAGTGTCGCAAGCAGTTCGGGATCGGTCTGCGCCAGCATCTTCTGCATCGATTTCAGATGCTCGACCGCGAGCATATAGCGCCGCGACAGATCGGACTTCTGCGCCTCGAGTCGCATGCCCTCGCGGATCTTGCCGGCGCGAACGAATTCGGTCTCCTGCTCGACGACGACGAGCAGCGCGCTCATCACTTCGGTCAGCTCGTTGGCGAGACGCGCGACATCGGGAGGCGTCGACGTCGCGGGCCGCGCGGCGGGAGCGGAGGCTGGACGGTGCTGTGGACGCTGGTTCATCGCGCTGCTCCTCGAAACAGAATTAGCTCTTGTTCGCCTGCTGCAGGATCAGCGAGCGGAACACTTCGTTGGAAATGCCGACGCCGCCAGATTTGGCGAAGTTCTTCGAATATTCGTCGGTCAGCATCGAGCGCCACGCACCGGTGCCGACGGTGTCGCCGTACGGGCCTTCGCCCTTCAGGCCGGTCGTCATCTGCGAGAACATCGAATTGAGGAACATCGATTCGAAATCGGTGGCGGTTGCCTTTGCCTTGGTGATCTGCTGCGGCGTCACCTTCTTCATCGCATCCTGAAGCACGGGATCGGGACGGCCGTTGAACATCGGCGTCAGCGCCTTGTTCGGCATGCTGCCGGTGGTGCTGTTGATCAGGCTCGCCATCACATCACCTCGATGTCGGCTTCGATCGCGCCGGCGGCCTTGATCGCCTGCAGGATGCTGATGAGGTCGCGCGGTCCGATTCCGAGTCCGTTGAGGCCGTCGACGAGCTGCTGCAGCGAGACGCCGCTTCTGACGAGCGCAAATTTTTTGCCGTCTTCGCTGACGCCGACGCTGGTGCGCGGTGTCACGACCGTTCGGCCACGCGACAGCGGATTGGGCTGGCTGACCTGCGGGGCTTCCGAGATCGTGACGGTGAGGTTGCCCTGTGCCACCGCGACGGTCGCGACGCGCACGTCGCGGCCCATCACGATGATGCCGGAGCGCTCGTCGATCACGATCTTCGCGGTGAGGTCGGGATCGACCTGCAACTGCTCGATCTCGGTCAGGAAGGCGACGACGTTACCCTTGAACTCCGATGGGACCGAGAGCTGCACCGTAGAGGGATCGATCGGCTCGGCAGTCTTGACGCCGAGATAGTCGTTGACCGCGGCGGCGATCCGCTTGGCGGTGGTGAAATCGGCGTTGCGCAGCGCGAGCCGTACGTTCGGCAGGCGGTTGAGCGCGAACTCGATCTCGCGTTCGATGATGGCGCCGTTGGCGATCCGGCCGACCGTCGGCACGCCGCGCACGACGCTGGCGGCGGCGCCCTCGGCCGCGAAGCCGGCGACCGCTACCGATCCCTGCGCCACCGCATAGACATTGCCGTCGGCGCCGAGCAGGGGGGTGACGAGCAGGGTGCCGCCCTGCAGGTTCTTGGCGTCGCCGAGCGCGGAGACGGTGACGTCCATGCGCGTGCCCTGAGTGCCGAATGCCGGCAGATTGCCGGTCACCATGACGGCGGCGACGTTACCGGTGCGGATGGTAGCGCCGCGGATGTTGACGCCCATGCGTTCGAGCATGGCTTGCAGCGATTGCTTGGTGAAGGGGATGTTGTTGAGCGTGTCGCCGGTGCCGTTGAGGCCGACCACGAGGCCGTAACCGATCAACTGGTTCTGGCGCACGCCCTCGATATTGGCGAGATCCTTGATCCGCGACGTCGCGGCCGCCGGCATGACGGAGGCCGCCAGCGTCAGCAACGCGGCGCAGGCCACTCCGAATAAACTTGCGATGCGGATGCCGGGCATCCCGATGCTCCCCTCGAACTGAACTCGCGGATCACGCGACACTCCCATGACGGGCGATCCGCCATTAACCATGCGAGCTGCGTGCCAGTTCGTTTCGCTGGGGCAATGTATTGATATATTTATCGAAATTGTCTGCTCGCGGTTTGGCTTGGGTTGGCCAGGGAGCGCGAAACTGCCGTGCGGCGGCAGAAATTGCCGGGTCGTTTACGTGTCGTTAACCATAAAACGGCGATGCTCGCGGCATTCAGGCCTGCGGGATCATCGCGATGCGCATCTACGGACCGAACGGCACCACGCTTGGCACGTCCACCAGTTCCACGCGGCGGACCTCGTCGAGCGGCTTCTCGCTGCCGGATGCGACGACTGCACAGGAGGAGGTGCGCTCCACCGCCGCGCCGAAGGCCGCGGCCAGCCTGGACGCGCTGCTCGCGTTGCAGGGCGTCGAAGACCCGACCGAACGCCGCAAGCGCTCGGTGGCCCGCGGCAAGGGCGCACTCGACGTGCTCGACGCGCTCAAGCTCGGACTGCTGTCCGGCAATTTCGATTCCTCCACCGTGAACCGGCTGCGCGACGCTGCGGCGAGCCTGAAGGAAACCTCCGGTGACCCCGGCCTCGATGCCGTGCTCGGCGAGATCGAGCTGCGCGTCGAAGTCGAGCTCGCCAAGGCTGGACAGTATTAAGCTCCTCCATCAACCAACCTGCCTCACGCCGCCAGCGCCTTGCGCTGTGCGTCGTAGCGGCGTTGCGCGGCCAGCACCTCCTTCAGATTTTGTTCGGCCCAATCCCGTAGCGGATCGACCGCTTCGGCGAGCGTCGATCCGAGCGGCGTGATCGAATACTCCACGGTGACCGGAACGGTTGCGATCGCTCGGCGTCGCAGCAGCCCGTCGCGCTCCAGGCTCTTCAACACCTGCGACAGCATCTTCTGCGAGATGCCTTCGATGGCGCGGCGGAGCTGGTTGAAGCGCATCGGCTCGCTGCGCAGCAGCAGCAGGATCAGCACTGCCCATTTGTCGCCGACCCTGTCGAGGATCTGGCGCGTCGGGCAATTGGCGGCATAGGCGTCCGGCTTCAGGCTCGCGGCTTTCATCGGGTTACTCCGGCGTAATCAGGTGAGACAATAGTACCTTCTTCACACTTACATCCATTTCGCTATCTAGTCACCATTGGAAACCATCAATCGGAGACTTGAGATGAAGATCGCCATCGCCGGCGCATCCGGCCAGGCCGGCTCGCGACTCACCGCGGAACTCGCCCGCCGCGGCCATGCCGTCACCGCCATCGCCCGCAACCCGGAGAAGATCGCCAGCCTCGCCAATGTCACCGCCCAGAAAGGCGATGTGAACGATCAGGCCGCCCTGGCCGCGCTGTGGGCCGGCCACGACGCCGCGATCAGTTCCGTCCATTTCTCGGTCAGCGACCCCGTCAAGCTGATCGGGGCGGCCAAGGCGTCCGGGGTGGGCCGCTATCTGGTGGTCGGTGGCGCCGGCAGCCTCGAGGTGGCTCCCGGCGTCCGCCTGGTGACCACCCCCAATTTTCCACCCCAATACAAGGCCGAGGCCTCCAAGGGCGCCGAATTCCTCGACCTGCTGCGGCTGGAGAAGGACCTGAACTGGACCTTCCTGTCGCCCTCGGCGCTGTTCGTGGCGGGCGAGCGGACAGGCAAGTTCCGCCTCGGGACCGACCAGCTTCTGACCGCTGCCGACGGCAAAAGCTCGATCTCGTTTGAGGATTTCGCAGTTGCACTCGCCGACGAAATCGAGCGCCCGGCCCATATCCGACAGCGCTTTACGGTCGGTTATTGAGGCCTCAGGGCGGCCCCCGGGCAGGGCGGATAAGTTTGCCTGTGCAAGGCCTTGGGGGCAGCCCGCCATTCGCGGTGGCAGATATTGTCTGTCACATGACGTGGCTATATAAGGCGCCGCGCGGAGGGGTTTTGTTCCCTCCGCCTGACAGGGACATGGCTGCCTTTGGAAAAGCTGAAGAACTACCGGCCGACTGAAAAAGAGCCTTTCATGAATGAGCGGCAGCGCGACTATTTCCGCGCCAAGCTGCTGGCCTGGAAGGATGAGATCCTCCGCGAATCGAAGGTCACGCTGCAGACGTTGCAGGAAGAGAACGTCAATCATCCCGACCTCGCGGACCGAGCTTCCTCGGAAACCGACCGCGCGATCGAACTTCGTGCCCGTGATCGTCAGCGCAAGCTGATCTCCAAGATCGACGCGGCGCTCCAGCGCATCGAAGACAACACCTACGGCTATTGCGAAGAGACCGGTGACCCGATCTCGTTGAAGCGGCTCGAAGCCCGCCCGATCGCAACGCTGTCGGTGGAGGCGCAGGAACGCCACGAGAAGCGCGAGAAGGTCTATCGCGACGAGTAACGGCGGCGGATCGCCCCCACTGATTGGTTCCGGCGCGCACCGGTTGCAGGTTCGCGCCGCCATGACGACACGCACTCTCAATATCGCATCGGTCTTCTTCCTGGGCTGATCTCGTTTCCGCCAGGAAACACGCTTCCGCACAGAAGCGCTGATCGTCCCCCCCGAGCTTGGGCTCGCGGGATTCCAGTGAACCGAATGGACCGGCCAGGTTCCGCGCATCGCGGACCAATGATGGCCGGCGACAATTTGAGAGACAATCATGATTGGTGGAGACGACGCGCGCGCTGAGCGGCGCGCAAGTCGAGCAATTCATTGATAGGTCTTCGACCACGCCAGCAATTCGCGAAACGCCGGCGTCAGGCTCCACGCCGAATCCGTCAGTCCGTATTCGACCTGCAACGGCTTCTCGGCAAGCACCTTGCGTGCCACCAGGCCGTCGCGCTCGAGCTCGCGCAGTTGCGCGGTCAGCACGTGCTGGGTGATCGGCACGAGCGCGCGGCGCAGCGCGCCGAACCGCACGCCGCCGTTCATCAGCGTGAACAGGATCTCGAGCTTCCATTTTCCCCCGAGCGCGTGGATCGCGTGCTTGAACTCGATCAGCAGGGTGGGGTCGGTTGGGCAGCCCTCGCATTCACCCGTCACATAGATCGCTGGTATTGTTTTCCATACCGGTCTCGAATTTCATCCTACTTGTTCAATGTCAGATAGTGACCAGATGCGGCCTGTGCAGGGTGGACGGTGCAACAGCCCGCCTGCCGAACCATGAAGAGGGCAGGGACATGAGCACGGTTTTGGTCACGGGCGGGTCGGGGTTCATCGGTGCGCATACCATTCTGCAACTGCTCGCCGACGGGCATGCGGTGCGAACCACCGTGCGCAATCCGGATCGCAGCAGGGACGTGATCGCGATGCTGCGCGAGGGCGGCGCTGATACGGCCGACCAGGTCGGCTTCGTCACCGCCGATCTGCTGCGCGACGACGGCTGGCGCGAGGCGGTCACGGGGTGCGATTATGTGCTGCATGTCGCATCGCCGCTCGGATCGCACGTGCCCGAGGACGAGAACGAGCTGATCGTCCCGGCGCGCGAAGGCACGCTGCGGGTGTTGCGCGCGGCGCGCGACGCTGGTGTCAGGCGCGTCGTCGTGACATCGTCCTTTGCGGCGATCGGCTACGGCCATCCGCCGCAAGCCAGGCCGTTCGATGAGACCGTGTGGTCCAATCTCGATGGGCCCGACGTGCAGGCCTATCCGAAATCCAAGACGCTGGCCGAGCGCGCCGCCTGGGACTTCGTCGCACGCGAAGGCAATGGCCTCGAGCTCGCCGTGGTCAATCCGACCGCGGTGTTCGGTCCGGCGCTCGGGCCTGATTTCTCCGAGTCGATCGGGATCATCAAGGCGCTGCTCGACGGCGCTATGCCGGCGGTGCCGCGGATCCATTTCGGGCTCGTCGACGTGCGCGATGTCGCCGATCTGCACCTGCGCGCCATGACGTCGCCCAAGGCCAAGTGCGAGCGGTTCCTCGCGGTCGCCGGCGACACCATGTCGGTGTTGCAGGTGGCTCGGGTGTTGCGCCGAAAGCTCGGCAGCAAGGCGCGGCGGGTGCCGCGGTTCCAGGCGCCAGACTGGATGATGCGGCTCGCCGCGCGGCGTAACCCGCTGGCCCGCGCCGCGCTGCCGCTGCTCGGCAAGGTGCGCCGCTCGACCAGCGCCAAGGCGCAAAACCTGCTCGGCTGGCGGCCGCGCGGCAATGAGGAGATGATCGTTGCGACCGCCGAGAGCCTGATCAGGCTTGGCTTGGTCAAGGCATGACGGCCGCTCCCGTCCAGCGTGCTTGCCAGACGCGTCGCCGAGTGCTGAATTGCCGCAAGCAGACGTCGGCGCCACCGCGCCGCCGAGAACATCAGGGAGGCTGCGCAGATGGATCGGGTCCTCGCGGCCGCAAAGGCGATCGCCGCCGCGCGCCGCAACCGCGCGCCGCTCAAGGCGCTTCCGAAGGACGTGGTGCCGCTTGACGAGGCCGAAGGCTATCGCGTGCAGTACGCGCTGCACGATCTGATGCAGCCGCAGGTCGGCAGCCTCGTCGGCTACAAGATCGGCTGCACCAGCGCGGTGATGCAGGAATACATCAACATCCCGCACCCCTGCGGCGGCGGCATATTCGAGAAGGTCGTGCATGACAGCGGCGTGCGGTTGCCGGCCGCCGACTTCGTCCATGTCGGCGTCGAATGCGAGATCGCGGTGCGGCTGGCACGCAATCTCGCGCCGAGCGAAGCGCCGTTCACCGCCGAATGGGTCGCGGAGGCGATCGAGGCCTATCATCCCGCGATCGAGATCGTCGATGACCGCTACGTCAAATGGGAGACGCTCGGCGCGCCGACGCTGATTGCCGACGACTTCTTCGCCGCCGGCTGCGTGCTCGGTGAGGCCGTGCCACGCATCACCGTACCCGATCTGCGCAAGGTCACCGGACGCGCGATCGTCAACGGCAAGGAGGAGGGGCGCGGCACCGGCGCCGATGTGCTGGGTCATCCTCACAACGCGCTCGCCTGGCTCGCCAATCATCTCGCCACCGAGGGCCGCGGCCTGCATGCCGGCCAGATCGTGATGACCGGCAGCCTGGTCAAGACGGTCTGGCTGAAGGCGGGCGATGCGGTCGTGATGGAGCTCGACGGTCTCGGCAAGGTGGAAGCGACGTTCACCTGATCGTTCATGCCCTCTACGATGGTCACTGTTTGCCCGGTTGACCGCTCGCGCACATCTGAATCGCGTCATCCCAAAGGCTCCTGACCGCGTCGAACAGCACGGTCAGCCGCGCATATTTGCGCTTGAACCAGAGGCCGACCTCGAAGCCGTCATCCGTCACCACCAGGCGATTGAATTCGTGTTGCAGGATGATCGTGATCTCCTCCGGGTATTTCTCGATCAAGGCGGCGGGAAGTTTCACGCCATCGGCCCGGGTTGCGAAGGTGACGTTGACCGGCCGGTCCTCCGCGGCGTGGCGGAGCGACGCCGTTATTTCGATTCGCTTCGCCGCGGTGTTGCAGGGCTCGGCACCGGCGCGCGCCGTCAACGAAGCCGCCAGCAGGAGCAGCACTCCAGCAATCCCAGCGCGCCGGCGCCACATCCGTGTTCTCCATGTCGCTCACATGGTCTCAGTGGCTGCGAGCTGCGCCGAGGTTCAAATCGCCGGCCGCATGCCGTCCGCGACGAGCTCGACCTTGCCGTCGACCAGCCGATAGACCGCACCGACGATCCTGAGCTTGCCCTGATCGACCGCGGCGCTGAGGATCGGCGTCGCCGATTTGAGCTTGGCGACATTGTCGATGACGTTCTGCCGGATCGCGTTGGCGAGCCGGTCACCCGAGCTGCCTGCGGTCGCCTTCACGGCCGGCGCGATCGCATTGACCAGCGAGGGCAGATGACCGGGCAGGGTGGTGTTGTCCTTCAGCGACTTGATCGCCGCGTCGACCGCCCCGCAGCTGTCATGGCCGAGCACCATGAACAGCGGCACGCCGAGCACGGACTGCGCATATTCCAGGCTTGCGATGGTCTCGTCGCTGGCGAAATTACCGGCGACGCGGCAGACGAACAGATCGCCACGGCCGGTGTCGAAGGCGTATTCCGGTGCGATGCGGGAGTCCGCACAACTCAGGATGCCCGCGAACGGGTTCTGTCCGCCGGCCAGCGCCTTGCGCTCGTGCTTGAAATCATGCCGCCGCGACACGCCGTCGACATAGCGGAGATTGCCCTTCACCAGCCGGTCGAGCGCCGCATCAGGCGGCAACACGTTCTGCCGCTTCGGCGGCCGCTTGGCCTCCTTGGCCGTCACAGCCGGCGCAAGGGCGAGGCTGACCGCGGTGCACGCCGCGGCAGCGAGGAAGAAGCGCCTGGAGGTTCGGCTGGAAGGTGTGATCTCGCAGAACTGGCACATCAAGGTTCTCCGTGAACGGGGACCGCATCCGCGCGATATGTGTAGGTCAGGCGCTGTGCCTTCGCAACGACCCGCCACATCCACAACCGTCGTCCGAGAGGCACGCTCCCTCCAGGCGTCGTCCCTGCTTTCGCAGGGACGACAGCGACAGCGTCGATGATGGCTTCGCTTCGCTCCGCCCATCCTACGAATCCACGATCCGTTCGCTGTCGTGAGATAACCATTGGGCTATGAGAATTCGACGAGGCTGGTCTCGAGACGTATCCAGCGGATAGCGTCGTGACCGGCTGTGGCTGGCGCCGTCGCTTCCCTATTGACTCATCCATAGCTCGCTGGTTATACGATAATCCATAACTAACGGGTTATTGATCGATGCCGGATGCCCATGATGTGCTGTTTCGAACGCTCGCAGACCCGACCCGGCGGGCGATCTTCGAGCGCCTGTGCCGCGAGGGCGAGCAGACCGTCGGCGCGCTGACGGCGCGGGCGAGAATTTCGCAGCCGGCGGTGTCGAAACATCTCGGCGTGCTGAAGCAGGCCGGGCTGGTGCGCGATCGCCATGAAGGAAGGCAGACGCATTACAGCGCGCAACTCGGCGCGCTGGCGCCGCTGATCGACTGGACCAGCCAGATGGCGGGCTTCTGGCAGAACCGGTTCGACCACCTCGAAGATCTTCTCAAAAGGATGGACCAATGAACAAGACCACGGCTGAGACGCGTTCCGCGATCGTGGAGCGCGAATTTCCCCATCCGCCGGAAAAGCTCTGGCGCGCGCTGACGCAACCGCATCTGATGGAGGAGTGGCTGATGAAGAACGACTTCAAGCCTGAGGTCGGGCACAGCTTCAATCTGCGCGGCGAGTGGGGCGGCGTGCTGGATTGCAAGGTGCTTACTGTGGAGCCGCACAGGACGCTGTCCTACACTTGGAATTTCGCGCATGAGGATGCGGCCTACAATCTCGAAAGCGTGGTGGTCTTCACGCTGACGCCAACGCCGCGCGGCACCCATCTGCGCGTCGAGCAATCCGGCTTCCAGCCCCATCAGAAGCAGGCCTATGGCGGCGCCCATGCCGGGTGGAAGCAGTTCCTTGAGAACCTCGATCAGCTGATGACGCGGCCGGAGTGAGGCCCGCGACGATCGCGCGTCGCAAATGACGTTGTACTCACACCATCCAACAGGAGGTCACATTGAACTGGAACAACTGCATCAGGCAATCGCACCGCTGGCTCTCGATCGCCTTCACGGTCGCCGTCATCATCAACATCGTTGCCATGGTCATGCAGCAGCAGGCCGTCTGGATCGGTCTGCTGGCGCTGTTCCCGCTGATCTTGATGCTGCTCAGCGGCCTCTATCTGTTCGCGTTGCCCTATCTGGCGCCGCGGCGGGGATCGACCTCGGGCTCACAAGCGTGATGCCCGGGCATCCCATGTGTGATTGCATAGGGCAGGCGGGGAACGCGAGGCAGACATGACGGCATCGGAACGTATCGACCAGATGATCGACGATCTCACCGACTGGCGCGGCAAGACGCTTGCCAGCCTGCGCAAGAGCATCCTCGCCGCCGACCCTGATATCATCGAGGAGTGGAAGTGGATGGGCAGTCCGGTGTGGTCGCGCGACGGCATCATTGCGGTCGGCAACGCCCACAAGGGCAAGGTGAAGCTGACCTTCATGTACGGTGCGCAACTCCCCGACCCGGACAAGCTGTTCAACACCGGCTTCGAGGGCAATGTGCGGCGCGCGATCGATCTGTTCGAGGGGGACAAGGTCAATGACCGCGCGCTGAAAGCGCTCATTCGTGCAGCGATCGAACTCAACCAGAGCAAGTCAAGGAAGCCGGCGAAGAAGGCCGCCGCGGGCACCCGCGCGACCGCGAAGAAGAAGGCGTGAGCTGCGCCGGCATGCTGATCGCGGTCCATCCGAGATGATCACGACCAGACTCGCCACGTCGTCGGATGCGGAAGCTATCTCCGGGCTGCTCGAGGCCAACAGCGGCGACCGGGGCGGGATGTTGCTCGGACAATGGCCGCGAGAGGTGATTGCCACACGCAACTCGAGCGGGCAGTCGATCGTGATCGCGACCGGCGAGAAGGGCCAGTTGCTCGGCGCGCTCCTGACCTCGGAGAAGGGGTTCGACGATGCCCCGCCGGTGCGGGCCATGTTGAAGGCCTGGCCGGGCGGTTCCGATGCTTATGTGTATGGTCCCGTATGCGTCTCCCAGGACGCGCGCGGTTTGGGAGTTCTGGACGCGTTATACGCCAAACTTCAGGTGACATTTCCCGGTCGCGAAGCGATCCTCTTCATTCGGGAAGACAATCTGCGCTCGCTCAACGCGCATCTGCGGCTCGGCATGCGCGAGGTCGCGCGATACGAATTTGCGGACAAGGTTTTCATTGTCCTGAGCAACGGGGCGTAGCCGAGGGTAGCCCGGATGAGCCGACTGGTCGCGCGAGCGTGCAGCCCCGGCTGCGGGCTTCACGCCTTCGTGTGCACGATGACCGGACCAGCCACCGCGGTGGCCTGGCCGATCAGCAATGGGCCGAGGTTGTCGTCGATCCAGGCCAGCGCGCGGCGGTTGGCTTCCTCGGCGCCGGCATAATTGTTGAAGACGCTGATCGCGGTAACCGTGTCGTCGCCGGCATAGACCACGTAATAGGCCATGAAGCCTTCGACGTCACTGATGATCGGAATTGCGCCTTCCTTGATCCGGCGCGCAAGTTCCTCGGCGCTACCGGACTTCGCCTTGGCGTGACGGATGGCGGCATACATGCGTTGCTCCTTCCGGCTACATCGATCGGGCGCGCTTCGCGCATAGGCGATGGTACGCCTGACCAGGCGAAGATGCCATCGGGATTGCGGACGGATGAGAGCGTTTTCGAGCGAAGCCCGTCCCGCACTTGATGCGGGATGGATACCGGCTCGCGTGAGGAAGACTCGTCAGGCTCTAGCTGAAACGCCTGCTCACGACGGTCGTGCGGCGGTCGGGGAGTTTCGGCAACCGCGCCACATCCGCGCGCGTCGTCGCCGTTCTTGGCCGCGGCGCGGGCTCCGGCTCCGGTTGCTGCAGAAACAGCGTCGCCTCGAACACCACGCCGGGGGCCTGCTTGGCCGTTCCCATGCACGTCGCGCGATTGCCGCTGAAGGTGCCGGTCAGCTGCGCCTCGACCTCGTCACATCCGAACACGGTGGTGAACGGGCCATCGGCATATCTATGCGTCGTCAGCACCGCGGTGAAGCGGTCCTCATCGAGCTGATAGGAGCCGCCATAGATGAACATGGCGTCGCCGCCGCTGATCCTGCCATTCGCGAGCTGGACTATTCCGGTGCCTTCGCCCCGCGGCGTCCGGAACCACGCCGCATATTGTCCGTCTCTCTGCATGACCGTCATACAAACAGAAACCCTGCGTTGTCGTCTAGCTACGTTGCAAGCGACGGGACTTCTACTGCGAGTTGTCGCAAGGGTTAACGAACCGAGAAGGTGATCGTGCGACTTGCGCGAAGCGGTATCGGACTGGTGCGCGGCGATCGTTCGCGTGCACGGCACCGGTCACAAGCGCGATGAGATTGGGCGAATCGTCGTCGCGCCTTGGCTCCTTGTTCGAGCATGATCTCCGCGCAAACGCGTTCCGCGTTTGTCGCGAGGGAAAACCGCTTCACACTTTTCCGGATCATGCTCCAAATGCCACGGCCCTCGCCAGGGGAGCTGACGAGGGCCGTGTTGGTACACCGCGCCGCGCCTAGGTTCGCGACGAGATGTGGGAGCTCGTAAAAGTCTTACTCAGGCATGATCCGCTTCCGAAAGCCGGTTCGCATTTTTCGGGATCACGCCGTCAGAAGGGCAAGAGCACGTCGAGGACCTGTTGACCGTAGCGCGGCTGTTGCACGTCGGTGATCTGGCCGCGGCCGCCGTAAGCGATGCGGGCCTGGGCGATCTTCGAGGAGTCGATGGTGTTGTCGCTCTGGATGTCCTCCGGACGCACGATGCCGGCCACGATCAGCTCGCGGATTTCGTAGTTGACCCGGATCTCCTGCTTGCCCTCGACCACCAGATTGCCGTTCGGCAGCAACTGGGTGACGACGGCAGCGACGTTGGTCTGCAGCGCCTCCTGGCGGTTCACCGAGCCCTTGCCGTCGCTGGAGGCGGTCGATTCGGCGGTCAGGATCTTGCCGGGCAGGATCTTGTTCGCCTGGGTGATGGTCTGCGATCCCAGGAAGTTGGTGATCGCTGAGTCTTCCGAATTGGCGCGGCTGCGCTGGGTTTCGTTGGCGATCGCGGCCTTGTCGGTGATGTTCACCGTGATGGTCAGGATGTCGCCGACGCGCGCGGCGCGCTGGTCCTTGAAGAAGGCGCGGGAACCGCTGCGCCACAGCGAGTTCGGGCTGTAGGAGGCGACCTCGGGCTTCGGCATCGGCATCTGCACCGGCTTGTAGCCGGGCTGCGTGGTCGGGTTCTCGATCTCCGTCAGCTTCGGCTTTTCACCGATCTGGGAGAGACGGTCGATCGACGAGCAACCGCTGGCGATCGTGCCGAGTGCGAGCAGCGCACCGGCCAGGATGAGGCGGTTGATACGGTACTGGGACATGAACTTTACTCGGCGTTTGGTGCGACTGAACTCAGCTTGACGGGAGCGGAATTTGAAGAGGTGGCGTCGGCTTCGGGTCCTGCTTGCGGGGTGGCGACCGTGATCGAGACCTCGCCGCGGCCGGTGACGACGCCGGAGACGGCACGCTTGGACTGCAAATTCATCACACTGACGACGTCACCCTCGGCGCCGCCATCCATCGCTTTGCCGCGGATGGTGAGATAGATGCCGGCGGTGCGGTAGATCAGCGTGACGTTCTGGTCGCGGGTGACGAGATCGGGTTTCGCCATGTCGGCTGTGCGCAGCGCCTGGCCGGCGCGGAGCTGGCGGCGCACCTGCATGCCGATGGTGCTGTCGCGCACCGCCGCGTCGTTGCCGATTTCGGCCTTCGGGCGGCGCTCGATCATCACGTCGGAGGCCTTCAGCACGTCGCCGCGCTCGACATTGCGCGTCAGCACGGCGGCCTCGATGGTCTCGATCGCCGTGCCGGTGAGGCGCATCTTGTAAGGAGCGGTGCCGGCGTCGTTGCCGATCTCGAAGGTCACGTCGAAGCGCGTCGAGCGCGCGTCGTAGCGCACCGCGATCGGCTGCATCGTGCCGGTGTTGGTGGCCTCGAGGCGGATATCGCCGGGATCGCGGTCGAAGGTCAGCGCGATGTTGCCGGCCCGGCCGAGCCCGTGGCGGCCCTCCAGCGCGCGCGACACCTGCTGCTCGATCTCCTTGCCGTCGATGGTGCGCGCGAGCCGCGTGACGGTGATCTCCTTCAGCTCGCGGGTGTCGACGCCGATCACCTGGTGACCGCGCAGGACGTTCAGAACCTGCGCGACCGGCAGCGTGCCAGTGGTGCCGAGGTCGGGCGCGCGGTAGATCGCGATGCTGCCGGCGTTGCCGGCATTGTCGATGAGGTCGCCGACCCGCACGATGTCGTCCGCGACCGTGATGCTGGCGCGCAGCGTCGGCACCGCGATGGCTTCGCTGCGGCTTTGCGCGGCAGCCGGCGCCACGGTCACCGCGAGGAGCGCGGCTGCGATCAGGAGTGAGCGGGCGATCATCGAGATCATCCTCAGCGGAACAGGTTGGAGGTCGACTGCATCATCTGGTCGGCCGCGGAGACCACCTTCGAGTTCATCTCGTAGGCGCGCTGCGCTGCGATCAGGTCGGAGATTTCCGAGACCACCTCGACGTTGGCCTGTTCGAGGTTGCTCTGCTGCATGTCGCCATAGCCGTCGGTGTTGGCGGTGCCGTCCTGCGGCTGGCCGGAGGCCGGCGTTTCCTGGAACAAATTGTCGCCGATCGGCATCAGCCCGGCCTTGTTGATGAAGCGGGTCAGGCCGATCGTGCCGATGTTGGTCGATGCGGTCTGGCCCGGCAGCGTCACCGAGACCTGACCCTGCGCATTGATGGTGAGGCCGGACGCGTTCTGCGGGATCGTGATCGTCGGCTGCACCAGATTGCCCTGCGCGTTGACGATGCGGCCCTGGTTGTCCATCTGGAACGAGCCGTCGCGGGTGTAGGTGAAGGTGCCGTCGGGCATTAGGATCTTGAAGAAGCCTTCGCCGCGGATCGCGATGTCGAGGTCGTTGCCGGTCGGCGACAGGGTGCCCTGGGTCATCATGCGCGGGGTGCCGACGGTCTTGACGCCGCCGCCGAGGTCGATGCCCATCGGCATGATGGTGTTCTGGTCGGAGGCCTGCGCGCCGACCCGGCGCACGTGGTCGTAGATCAGGTCCTGGAACGCGGCGCGCTGCTTCTTGTAGCCGGTGGTGCGCAGGTTCGCGATGTTGTTGGAGATCACCTGAACGGAGAGTTCCTGTGCCGCCATTCCGGTCGCAGCTGTATAAAGTGCGCGCATCGGTCAGTCCCCCGGATCAGTTCGGCACGTCGGCGAGCTTCTCGATCGCCGATTTGTGCAGGTCACTCTGCTGCTGGAGCAGCGAGGCGATTTGGGTGTAGGTCCGCGTGATCTCGATCATGCGGCTCATCTCGACGACGGAATTGACGTTCGACTTCTCGATGAAGCCCTGGCGGATCTGGGCCTTGGTGTCCGGCAGCGGCTGTGTGCCTTCGCCCGGCGCGTAGAGATTGGAGCCTTCCTTGAGCAGGCGCTGAGCCTGCGCGAACGAGACCAGGCGGAGCTTGCCGCGGATCGAATCGAGGCGGGACGTGCCCTCGAGCACGGAAACGTTGCCGTCGGGGGCGATGTTGACGTCGTGATCGGTCTGCTGGAACGTGATCGGGCCGGAGGTGCCGAGCACCTGGTAGCCGGAGGCGGTGACCAACTGGCCGCGATTATTGATCTGCAGATTGCCTTCGCGGGTGTAGCGCTCGCCACCCGGCGTCTGCACCACCAGGAAGGCGTTGCCGTCGATCGCGACGTCGAGCGGGTTCTTGGTCTCTTCGGTCGGGCCCTGCGAGAAGTCGTGGAAGGTGGCGCGGTCCTGCACGAAGGACACGCGGCGGTCGCCGCCGGCGAAATTGTCCTCATGCGCGTTCGAGGACAGATATTCCTGGAACAGCGACCGGTCGGCCTTGTAGCCGTTGGTGTTCATGTTCGCGATGTTGTTGGACACGACATCCATCTGCCGTTCCAGCACCATCTGCTTCGATAGTCCGACCAGAAGCGTATTCTGCATCGGTGGCTCTCCCCTGTGAGGTGATCCGAATGCAGGTTCTCCCAAACCTTCACGCCGGACCGTCGGTAACCATTGGGTTCTCCCAAACCCGCCTGTTACGCCGTCCTCTCAGCGAAAGCCGTGCCAACTTGAAATGGTAAGATATTCGAATGGCTTAGGTGTTTGACCGGGTGCCGGGCAGGGCGGCAGAAAGGTCTTGTTGACCATGTTTGCCCGGCAGTTTTTTCCTAGTTGAAGGTAAATCCTAAGGTTCCGTTAACCATTATTACCCTAGCGTTGACGGCATTGGGGCGCGTGTGCGCCGGCGGCCTTTGTATCGCGTCTTCAAGCCAAAGCTGGGGCAATCGCGTTCGCATCCTTCAGGGTTGAAGCGGGCGGACGATGGCGGACGAGGAAAAGACGGAAGGCGGCGAAGGCGCGGCCGCTCCGAAGAAGGGCAAGCTCAAGCTGATCATTGCCGTCGTCGGCTTCCTCGTCGTGCTCGGCGCAGGCGCGGGCGGCTGGTTCTTCTTCATGCGGGGCCATGGCGAGGAGCAGCACGCCGAAGCGCCGCCACCGAAGCCGCCGAGCTTCGTCGACGTGCCCGACATGCTGGTCAATCTGGTCGGCGCGCCCGGCGAGCGCGTCCAATATCTCAAGCTCAAGCTCGTGCTCGAGGTCAAGGAAGAGAAGCAGGTCGAGGCGATCAAGCCGGCGCTGCCGCGCGTCACCGACCTGTTCCAGACCTATATGCGCGAGCTGCGCCCGAGCGATCTCAACGGCTCGGCCGGCCTGTTCCGCCTCAAGGAGGAGCTGACCAAGCGCGTCAACCTCGCGCTGGCGCCGAACCAGGTCAACGCGGTGCTGTTCAAGGAAGTCGTGATCCAGTGACGGGGTGGATGTAAAGCCATGGCCGGCAACGACCAGATGGACCAGGACGCCATTGCGGCCCAATGGGAAGCCTCGCTCGATTCCGAGGATCCCGCGGCGGCCGCGGCGGAAGCAGCCAAGAACGAGCTCACCGAGAACATGGCGCTGCAATGGGCCGCCATGGTCGAGGACGGCAGCCGCGACTTCGGCAGCAAGACCACCAATGGCGAGCGCGTGCTGTCGCAGGAGGAGATCGACAATCTCCTCGGCTTCACGGTCGGCGACGTCAGCCTCGACGACCATTCCGGCATCCGCGCCATCATCGATTCCGCGATGGTGTCCTACGAGCGTCTGCCGATGCTCGAAATCGTGTTCGACCGCCTGGTGCGGTTGATGACGACCAGTCTGCGCAATTTCACCTCCGATAACGTCGAAGTCTCGCTCGACCGCATCACCTCGGTGCGTTTCGGCGACTACATGAACTCGATCCCGCTGCCGGCGGTGCTCTCGGTGTTCAAGGCGGAGGAATGGGAGAATTTCGGTCTCGCCACCGTCGACTCCAGCTTGATCTATTCGATGATCGACGTGCTGCTCGGCGGCCGCCGCGGCCAGACCCAGCTGCGCATCGAAGGCCGGCCCTACACCACGATCGAGACCAACCTCGTGAAGCGCCTGGTCGAGGTGGTGCTGTCGGATGCCGAGCAGGCGTTCCGGCCGCTGTCGCCGGTGACGTTCTCGATCGACCGGCTCGAGACCAATCCGCGCTTCGCCGCGATCAGCCGTCCGGCCAACGCCGCGATCCTGGTGCGCCTGCGCATCGACATGGAAGACCGCGGCGGCAACGTCGAATTGCTGCTGCCCTACGCCACCATCGAACCGATCCGCAACGTGCTGTTGCAGATGTTCATGGGCGAAAAGTTCGGCCGCGACCCGATCTGGGAAGGCCATTTCGCCACCGAAGTGGCGCAGGCCGAGATTTCGGTCGACGCGGTGCTGTACGAAGCCGATATCCCGCTGAAGGAGCTGATGAAGCTCAAGGTCGGCGACACGCTGCCGCTGGATATCCGTTCCGATGCGCTGGTCTCGGTTCGCTGCGGCAACGTCACCCTGACGGAAGGCCGCATGGGCCGCGTCGGCGACCGTGTCGCGATCCGCGTCACCAAGAATTTGCGTAAACCCCAAACCACCTTCGCGATGTTCGAGAAGGCGGATGAGCGGACCAAGATGATGGAGGCACCATGAGTCATGTGCTTGGACTGATAATCGAGAGTCTGGTGGCCGTGCTGCTGATGCTGACGATCGGCTATTGCTGGCTGCTCAACAAGCGCCTGCAGCGGCTCAAGGCCGACGAGCATTCGCTGAAGGCGACGATCGCCGAATTGATCACCGCGACCGAGATCGCCGAGCGCGCGATCGGCGGGTTGAAGCATGCGGTGCGCGACGTCAACGAGAACCTCGGCAACCAGCTCGATGCGGCGACGCAGATGTCGGCGCAGTTGAAGAACCAGCTGGCGGAAGGCGATGGCGTGGTGCGCCGGCTGTCCAAGATCGCGCTGGCGGCGCGGCCGCCGGAGCCCACGCATGCACCGGTACAAGCAGCTGCGCCCGCCGCACCGGTGGCGCCGGCGCCCAGGGTTTCGGCCGCGCGCGCGGTTGCCGCGGCGGCTGAAGCCTTCACCGAGCGCAGGAGGGCCGGCGGCCTCGCTGCATGAAGTTGCTTCGTGACATCAGAGTGATGCCCGTGGTGCTGGTCGCGATCTTCGGCCTGATGGTGCTGAAGATCGCGGGCCTGGTGCTCGATGGCGGATACGTGTTTGCCGACGATGCGCCGCCGGCCGGCCCGTCTTGGGCGCAGCAGAATTTCAACTTCCCCGGCGCCGGCAGGACGGCGGTCGTCACCAGCAGGATCAAGGCCGATCCCGGCGACATCACGGGATCGGTCGAGGGCAAGGACGCAAAGAAGGACGAGCCGCCGAAGCCGGCTGCACCGGCCGCGGAGCCGCCCAAGCCCGACGGTGTGCCGATCAATCTCGATGCGCCGCCGCAAGTGTCGGCATCCGAGCGCGCGATCCTGGAACGGCTGCAGGCGCGCCGCCAGGAGCTCGAGACGCGCGCGCGCGAGGTCGATATCCGCGAAGGCCTGTTGAAGGCGGCCGAGAAGCGCATCGAGGCCAAGGTCGAGGAAGCCAAGGCCAATGATGCCAAGGCGAATGCCGACGCGGCGGCAAAGACGGAAGCCGAGGCCGCGCGCTTCAAGGGCATCGTCACCATGTACGAGAACATGAAGCCGAAGGACGCCGCCAAGGTGTTCGATCGCCTAGAAATGGGCGTGCTCTACCAGATCGCATCGCAGATCCAGCCGCGCAAGATGTCCGACATCCTCGGCCTGATGCAGCCCGAGGCCGCCGAACGGCTGACGGTCGAGCTTGCCCGCCGCGCCGGTGGCGACAAGTCGGCGTCGACCGACGATCTCCCCAAGATCGAAGGCAAGATGCTCGCCCCGAAGACGAATTGACCGGCTCTGATCGGGCAACCCGTCAATTGGCTGACGATGCTCTGCTCAACCGTAAGCCAGATCCGATTTGACGTCGGGTTGCCGGCATCTCATCCAGATCATCGCGATCACGGTCGCGCACATCAACGGACCGACGGGTATGAGTGCGATGTAGGCAAACCCCAACACGACAAGCACGCTGTATCCGATCCGGATTGCGGAGCGATTTGAGAGAAGAGAGCCCTGTTCGGACGGGGGCGCGCTCATGAGAAAGACGAGCGCAAGCGCCAGTGTCGCCATGTCGTGGATCGCGAAGTAGGGAGAGACGAGCAGCGTTCCGGCGAGCAGGCTCGCGGCCTTGACGGCGAAACTGACATTGCGGCGCCATATCATCATCGCCCAGATCGCGACCGCGGCAGCGACGGCGATGTGCACTGCCATCGCCGATCCGTAACCAAGGCCGGCAAACCGAAGCACGCCGTAGATGCTTTGCAGTTTGTACCAGGCCAGCGTGCCGGTGAAGTGGAACTGGGTCGTCGCGAAGATTGCCGCCGCACGGAATCCCTCAAGGGTGTCCCAGCCGAAGGTCAGTCCGGTGAGGAGCATGAGGACCAGTATCGCCAAACTGGCCGTGATGACGACGCGCCAGCGTCCAGTGGCGATCAGGACGAACGGAAGAAGGAAGCCAAACTGCGGCTTGAAGATCAGCAACGCGATCAGCAAGCCGCTGACGATCGGGCGCCTGTCCAGCGTCAGCAGGATGCCGCCGAGCAGCGATGCCGCGAGCAGCGAGCACTGGCCGACAAAGAAGTCATACAAGACGGGCGGCATCGCAAATGCCAGCAGCAGCGCGATGGAGCGCGGCCGGATGGCCCAAACAACGAGCGCCCAGCACAGCAGCTTTGCCGCGCTCCAGATCCAGAACGCGGTCGGAAACGGCAGCAGCGCGAGCGGCGCCGCAAGAAAGAAGAACACCGGCGGATAGAAGAACGGTATCGGTACTTCGTAAACCGGGAACGGCGCCTGGTTCAGACCCGGTTGAATCCGAAGGATCAGTTGCCGCAGCTGCTGCCAATCGTAGGCGGCGGCGGCGTGGTCATCGAGGGCCATCGTCCCCGCGCTCCAAAAACATGAGAAGTCGAGCCCGAGCATGAAGCTGCCGTCAACGACTTTCGGCAAGACCAGGAGCAGCGGGAAGCTCAACACGATGAGGCAGGCAATGGCCAGCGCACGGTCATATCCGCTGCGCTCGTGCGTCATTCCAATTCCATTCATGAAACAGCCAGAAGCTATAGAAAATTTCGCAATATAGGCCGGTCTATAGCACACTCGCGGTGCTGCAGGCGAGTGGTCCGCCGATGCCGCCGGCTTCCGGCACCGTATCCCCAACGAAAGGTGCGGAGGTCCTTGCGCTCTGTCCGAGGGACACGACCGCCACGGAACACCGGAGTTATGATAGCGTCAAGCTGCGACCGATTTGTCGTGGAATTCGAGACGCCATGTCTCAAGCTGTTGCTTTAGGAAATTGCCGATGCTGAAGGACATGCCCTGGCTGACCGCGCAGCGCGCCCGGTTGTACGCAAGTGGCATCGCACTTGTGCTGGTCCTGACCCAAGCGAGGTCGCTTTTGCTTTTCTATCGCGCCGGCGGCTATGGCGCGAAAGATTTTCTGCTCGGCTCGGACTTCCTGACGTTCTGGGCCGCCTCGCTTCAGATTCTCGCCGGGCATGCCGCCGAGGTCTATGTGCCCGAATTGCATCTGCTCGCGGAGCGTCCCTACCTGCGAGATGGCTACGAGGCGTTCTTCTATCCGCCGCCGATGCTGATCCTGTGCCTGCCGCTCGCGCTCGCGCCGTATTTCGTCTCGTTCTTCGTATTCATCGGTGTGACGGCGTCGTCGTTCGCGGTGGTGATCTGGCGTATCCTGCGAACGCCATGGGCCCTGGTTGCGATCCTGGCCTATGCGCCGGTCTATCTGAATGCTGTGGCCGGGCAGAACGCCTTTCTGACGGTTTCGATCCTTGGCTGCGGTCTCGGCATCATGAACCGGAGGCCAAGGCTCGCGGGCGTGATCCTCGGGCTGATGGTGATCAAGCCGCATTTGGCGCTGGCCGTGCCGATCGCCCTGATCGTCACAGGTCGCTGGCGCACGCTGATCTGGGCAGGCATTTCGTCGACTTCGCTCGTGGTGTTGTCCGGGCTGCTGTTCGGCCTCGATACTTGGCTCAAGTTCCTCGACGTCTCGCACTCGGCCGGCCAGGCGCTGGAGAACGGCGAGGTCGGGTTTTCGTTGCTGCAGAGCGTGTTCGCGGCGGCGCGCATGCTCGGCGCCGGCGCCGGCACGGCCTATGTCATTCACGGCCTCGCGGCGCTTGGCATGGTGTGTGTGCTGATCTGGATGTTGCGTCAGAAGATCAGCGCCGCCGCCGAACGCTCGATCATCGTGCTCGCCTGCCTCCTGGTCACGCCGTTCTCGCTGTTCTACGACATGCTCATTCTGGCGTTGCCGCTGGCCTGGATGCTGCGCGAGTGGTTGAAGGTCGGCTTTCCGGCCTGGTCGAAAATGGTGCTTGGCGTGACGTTTCTCGCGCCGATGGTCTTCTATTTGCCGGTTCTCTACCAACTGTCCGCCGTGCAGCCGCTGCCCTTTGGTGCTCCGGTCATCATCCTGTTCTGCTGGTTGCTGGTCCGGGAGAACACACAGACGCGGCGAGCGGCGCATGGCGAGCCGGGCGGCTCGGCGGTCCGGGCTCGGAGCACGCTCACTTGAACCTCCCTAATGCCGCGGGGGGGGGGCGTCCAGTTCTGGGCCCTGATCCGGTGCGGGTATCCGCCGCGATAAATCAGGCCCAATGCGCGGCGATCAGACCCCGAACTCAGGGCGCATGTGGACCGCCGCACACGACATCGCTCGAATGAAATCAAGGGCTTTGGGTTTGCGTTAACAGCTCCTTAACGCCGCCCGATCCAAGATCGGGACGCGTGGGCGAGGGCGCTTCGCGCTGGTATGGCTGGGGTCCCGAGAAGACGCTTCGAGATGGCGCAAACAGCTGCCGCTGGAACATGGTCGCTAGGCCGCGCCTGGGCGCGGACTGCGCGTCTGTGCCTGCTCGCCACCGGCCTTGCTTTGACAAACTTGACCTATTCGACCGCGGCGCGGGCCGAAGACCCGGTGCCGGGTGAGGCGGCATTCTCGGCCGCCAACGGCTATGCCCGGCTGGTGCTCAGGCTGAAGGAGGATGTCGAGTCGGAGGTGACGACCGCCGGCTCGATTATCGTGATCCGCTTCAAGCGTCCGGTCGACATCCCCGTCGAGAAACTGCAGGATGCGGTGCCCGATTATGTCGGCGCCGCCCGCCGCGATCCGGACGGGTCGGCGATCCGCCTGTCGCTGGCACGCCGCGTCACCGTCAACACCATGACCGCCGGCGAGCGCATCTTCGTCGACTTCCTGCCCGACGGCTGGACCGGCCCGCCGCCGTCGCTGCCGCAGGAGGTAATCCGCGAGCTTGCGGAGCGCGCCCGCGCCGCCGAGCGTCTGCTGCGCATCCAGCGCGCGGCCGACGCCGCCAAGAAGAAGCCGCCGATCCGCGTCCGCGCGCTGGTGCAGCCCACTTTCGTCCGTTTCGTGTTCGAGGTTCCCGACGGGGTCAGCGTGTCCTCGGTGCTGAATGAGCAGAAGCTGTCGCTGTCCTTCAACTCGGTCCTGATCTTCGATCTAGCCGACGCCAAGGTCGCCGCGCCGCCGAACGTCGCATCGATCAGCTCGCGCTCCGATACGGACACCTCGGCGGTCGACGTGACGCTGATCGGCGACGTCGATGTGCATTCGTTCCGCGACGAGAAGAACTATATCGTCGATGTCGCATTCCAGCAGAACGAGCAGCAGCAGGCGGCGAAGCCCTCGCTCAGCTCGCTGTTGCCGACGCCACGCGGCAAACCGAAGGGCGCGGCGGCGATTGCGCCGGTGACCTCGGAAAGCATCGCGCAGCAGGCCAGGATCGAGATCAAGCCCGAGCAGGCCAAAGCGGAATCGGCCAAGCCCGAGCCGCTCAAGTCCGACCTGCCGCAGCCGCAATCCGAAGCGGTCAAATCCGAGCAGGGCGGCAGTGAACAGCCGGCGATCGCGTCAGCGAAAACCGAGCAGCCAAGGTCAGAGCTGCCCAATTCGGAGCTGCCGAAGATCGCAGCTGCACCGGCGGCCGACGTCGAGCGCGCCGCTGTGCCGCACGACGGCAGCGCCGGCTCTGAGCCGGAACCGGGTAAGACGCCCGCGAGCGAAGCGCCGAAGCCAATGCCCGCTGCCGCAGCCGCGGCTGCGATGGAGACGCCGAAGCCCAACGCTGCGCCATCGCCGTCCGCCGAGGCCCGCGGCAAACCCGCGGTCGAAGCCCAGCGCGACAGCGACGGGCTGCGTGTGACGTTCTCATTCCCCGGCGCGACGCCGGCGGCGCTGTTCCGCCGCGCCGATACGGTGTGGATGGTGTTCGACACCGCCGATCCGATCGACGTCGATCCGATCCGTGCCAAGGGCGGTGCGCTGATTTCCGATGTCAGCCGGATCCCGCTGGAGAAGGGGCAGGCGGTGCGCTTCCGCCTCAACCGGCCGCAGATGCCGTCGCTCGAGAGCGACGACCGCTCGCGCGGCGTGAGCTGGACGCTGACCTTTGCCGACCGGGTGCAGAAGCCGCCGCTGCCGCTCACCGTGGTGCGCAACATCTCGGAGCCGTCGCTCGCCAATGTCAGCGTGCCGCTCGCCAATCCCGGCCAGCTTCACAAGCTGGTCGATCCCGACGCCGGCGATACGCTCTGGGTGGTGACCGCGCCGCCGCCGACCCGCGGCATCATCAAGCGGCAGGATTTCGTCGAGCTCTCATTGCTGGAATCGATCCACGGCGTCGTGGTTCATCCGAATGCGGATGACGTCAAGGCCGAGGTCGGTGCCGACAAGGTGATGCTGGGCCGGCCCGGCGGCCTGACGCTGTCGTCGGCCGACGTCGCCGCCGAGCGCGCGACCGCGGCGGTGAAGCCGCTGTTCGACCCGGACGAGTGGCGCCAGAACCAGTCGGAGAATTTCCTCAAGCGGCTCGACGGCCTGATGGCGGCGGCTTCGACCGCCGATGCCGAGCAGTTGCCGCAGGCGCGGCTCGATCTCGCCGAATTCTACATGGCGCGTGCTATGTACCAGGAAGCTCATGGCGTCGCCAACCTGACCCTCTCCGAGAGCAAGCGCGGCAGTGAGACGGCGCCCGTCGTGATGGTGCATGCGGTCGCCAGCATCCTGATCGGGCATCCGGCGCAGGGCTTCAAGGATCTCGCCAATTCGGCGATCGGCAACGGCTACGATTCCCAATTGTGGAAGGGCCTCGCCTTTGCCCGCGAGGGCAAATGGGCCGAGGCGCGCGAGAAGTTCAAGAATGCCGAATTCGCGGTCGCGACGCTGCCGCCCGACCTGCAGCGCATCGTCACCATCGATTCGATGAAGGCCTCGCTCGAGGTCAAGGACTATGCCGGCGCCGCACGGCGCAAGAGCGATCTTGACGTGGTCGGCGTTCCCGACGAGCTGAAGCCCGCGGTTGCGGTGCTGCGCGGCCGGCTCGCCGAAGCGCTCGGCCAGGAGAAGGACGCGCTCGACGCCTACCGCTTCGCCATCAGTTCGGCCGACCGCCAGGCCGCCGCCGAAGGCAAGCTGCTCGAGACGCTGCTCAAGCAGAAGCGCGGCGAGATCGGCCGCGACGACGTGCTGAAGGAGCTCGAGCTGCTGTCGATGATGTGGCGCGGCGACAATATCGAGCTGAAGACGCTCTACGTGTTGTCGAAGATCTACGCCGAGACCGCACGCTATGCCGATGCCTTCGCGGTGACGCGTGCCGCGACCCGGCTGCAGCCGAACGCGCCGGAATCGCGCCAGGCCCAGGATGCCGCCTCGGCGCTGTTCGTGCAGCTCTATCTCGGCCCGAAGGGCGACGAGATGGCGCCGATCGACGCGCTCGGCACCTTCTACGAGTATCGCGAGCTGACGCCGATCGGCCGCCGCGGCGATGAGATGATCCGCCGTCTCGCGGACCGCTTGGTCGGTGTCGATCTGCTCGATCAGGCCGCCGACCTCCTGCAATATCAGGTCGACAAGCGGCTCGAAGGCGCGGCACGCGCCCAGGTCGCCGCGCGGCTTGCGATGGTCTATCTGATGAACCGCAAGCCCGACCGCGCCATCGGCGCGCTGCGCTCGACCCGGATCGCGGACCTCTCCGGCGAACTGCGCCAGCAGCGCTTGCTGCTCGAGGCGCGCGCGCAGAGCGACGTCGGCCGGCACGACCTCGCGCTCGACATCATCTCCAACATCACGGGCCGCGAGGCGATCCGGCTGCGCTCGGACATCTATTGGGCGTCGCGGCATTGGCGCGAGGCCTCCGAGCAGATCGAGCTCTATTACGGCGACCGCTGGCGCGACTTCACGCCGCTCAATCCGGGCGAGAAGGCCGACATCATCCGCGCCGTGGTCGGTTACGCACTCGCCGAGGACGCCATCGGGCTGTCCCGGTTCCGCGAAAAATATGCCCCGCTGATGTCCGGCGACGCCGACAAGCTCGCGTTCGACTCGGCCAGCAAGCCGGTTGCAACCTCGAGCGCCGAATTCGCCCAGATCGCGCGGATGGCCGCCAGCGTCGACACGCTCGACGGCTTCATCCGCGAGATGAAGACCCGCTTCCCCGACGCCACCGCGCGGGCGCCGCTGCCCGACCCGGTCGCGACCGGATCGCTGCCTGACAAACCGAAGGCCGCGCCGGTGAGCACGCTGCCCGTCATCAAGGGCGAGCGCCGCGCCAGCGCAGCTCAGTAGAGACGCAGGGACTTACGGCCCGGGCGACACCCATGCGGTCGAAATGATCCCCTTGTCGTCAAGTGCGATGCGCCAATGCGACGCGCCGTTCGCCTGTCTGACGCTGTAGACGTCTTCGCCCTGCTCGCCGACACCGAGAAAGCGGACCGACTGGATCGTGCCGAGGTCCGCGAGGGCCTGAAGCCACGTCATCTGCTTGCGTGTCGCCGCCGCGAGTGCCGGGCTCATCTCATTGTAGTTGGGATTCCCCGAGGCGATCCCATCGATCAGGCGGTGAAGTGCAGCCTCGGTTCCCGGATTGGCCGACTGGTTCTTGACGCGCTCCGCCGTCTGATCGGCGATCTTGCTTGCCGTCGCGGCGTCGATACGCGCCATTGGAATATCGCTGCCGTTCTGATGCAGAATCAGCGAGGTGGCTCGTCCGTCAGGTCCGGCGACGAAGCTGACCTGCGCGTCGACGATCTTGGCGAAGAATTCGGTCACGCTCTCGGCATAGAATCGCACCGATCGCTGTCCGGTGAGTTGCATCACCAGATGATGTCCGTCGGGCGTCACCGTGAACACGGCGCGGTCGTTGAGCTGGTAGAATCCGGCACAACGATCGAGCGCGGCCGAATCCACGGCAATCTCCTGCCGCGCGGCGATCGGCGGTGATTCTGCGGTGAAGTCCGTAGCCTGGGCCGGCGCGCTCGGCGGTCCGGCAAACTGAATCCGGGCGGACAGCGTGTTCCAGTCACGCTGGCCGAACAATTTTGCGATCAGCTCCAGGCTGTCGCTGTGGGTGAGGGGGATCGATTTGGCGCCGAGCACTTCGCGCAGCGTCTGCGCCATGGCCTTGGCATCACGGAAGTCGCGCATGGGGTCAACCTTTGCATCGACGAACGGAAAACCGTCAGGGGCTTGCGTTGCTGACCCGTTCGTACGGGCAAAGGAAGCCTGAAACTGGCTTGATACATTCACCGTCCCCGGGGCGGGGTGCAAGCGGCGGGTGGTATCGACCCGGCCAAATGTTCGCCGGAGAGGTGCGATTTGTCAATTGCAAGAGGTCGTGATCGCGTTCGTCCTCTCGACATTCCGCTGCCAAATCGGCAACCATGGCTGAAGCCGCCAGCCGGGAGGACGTCGTCACATGAGCAAGCCGATCAAGACCGAAGCCGAACTCATCGCAATGGCGCGTGCCGAGTTGAAGGTGCATGCCGATTGCCCCGACGGCATCGACATCTCCGTGCTGCGCGACGGCGACAGCTGGGAATTCCGCGCCAGCGCCAACGAGGCCACGGTGGCAAGGCCCGGCTATCCCGAATGCGTCGCGATGCTGGTGCAGATCGGCGATCACCTCAGCAAGCAGTATGACGTGCAAGGAGCATAGCGCGCAGGGTTAGCGGCTGCCGCGAAGCGGGGGGAGCGATGGACCGCATCGACGCCATGAAGGTCTTCGTCGCGGCGGTCGACGAGGGCAGCCTTGCCGGTGCCGGGCGGAAACTGCGACGCTCGCCGGCGGCGGTCAGCCGGGCGATCGCGTTCCTTGAACATCATGTCGGCGCCGAGCTGCTTCATCGCACCACGCGGTCACTGAAGCTGAGCGATGCCGGCCAGCGTTATGCGTCGGCGTGCCGGCGCATCCTCAGCGAGCTCGAGGAGGCAGACATCTCGGCCGGCGGCGAGCGGTCGGCGCCGCGCGGTACGCTGACCATCACGGCGCCTGTCGTGGTCGGCGAGGACGTGCTGCGGCCGGTGCTCGATGCCTTCATGACGGAACATCCGGCGGTGTCGGTGCGGCTCGCGATGCTCGACCGCACCGTCAACCTGATCGACGAGGGCATCGACGTCGCGCTGCGCATCGCCCATCTCGCCGATTCCAATTTCATCGCAATCAAGCTCGGCGAGGTGCGCCGCGTGCTCGCGGCATCGCCGGGCTATCTCGCGCAGCATCCCGTGATCGGCGAGCCGGCCGATCTCGCAAAGCACCAGATCATCGCGATGACGCATTTCGGGCTCGACTCCTGGAGCTTTCCGCCGGCCGCCAAGTCGAAGGTCGCGCGCGCGGTGCAGTTTGCGCCGCGGCTGGTCGTCAACACGGTGCGGGCGGCGGTCGCCTCCGCCAGCGAAGGGCACGGCGTCACGCGGCTGTTCTCGTATCACATCGCCGAGGAGATCCGCGACGGGCGGCTGCAGATCCTGCTCGCGGGCGACGAGCCCCCGCCATTGCCGGTGCATCTCCTGGCGCCGCAGGGCCGCTTCGACGTGCCGAAGGTGCGCGCCTTCGTCGATTTCGCGACGCCGCGGCTGAAACGTTACTTCGAGCGGCTCTCCCGGGAGGCCAGCAAGGCCGGGGCAAAAGCGCGACGATGAGTTCATCGCGCTTCTGTTTTTGCTAGCGCATGAACTCTGCGCAAACGCTTCGCGTTTGTCGCGCCGGAAAACCGCTTCACACTCTTCCGGATCATGCTCAATCGTTCGCGCCGCGGAAGAGTGTCTGCCGAATTGCGGGCATTCGCACGAAAAGCGGATGTATCTAATTTGTTTTGCATCGAAGCGGCGCTGGGTCGCTTCAGCAACAGATGGAGAGACATCATGGGTGCAGAGCAGAAGGTCGCAATCGTCACCGGTGCATCGCAGGGCCTCGGCGAGGCCATCGTCAAGGGTTATCGCGACCGCAACTATCGCGTCGTCGCCAACTCCCGCAGCATCAAGCCGTCGTCGGACCCGGATGTTCTGGCGGTGGCGGGCGACATCGGCGATCCCGAGGTTGCGGAGCGTATCGTCAAGCAGGCGCTTGGGCGCTTCGGCCGTATCGACACGCTGGTCAACAACGCCGGCATCTTCATCGCCAAGCCGTTCACCGATCATACCGATCAGGACTACGCCTCGATCCTGGCGACCAACCTCAACGGCTTCTTCTACATCACCCGCCGCGTCGCCAAGGAGATGGTGAAGCAGGGTTCAGGCCACATCGTGCAGATCACGACCAGCCTGATCGACCATGCCAACAGCAACGTCCCCTCGGTGCTGGCCTCGCTCACCAAGGGCGGCCTGAACGCAGCGACCAAGTCGCTGGCGATTGAATATGCCGCCAGGGGCATCCGCGTGAACGCGGTGGCGCCCGGCGTGATCAAGACGCCGATGCACGCTCCGGAGACCCATGACTTCCTCGCCAAGCTGCATCCGGTCGGGCGGATGGGCGAGATGAAGGACATCGTCGACGCCGTACTGTTCCTGGAAGGTGCGGGCTTCGTCACGGGCGAGATCCTGCACGTCGACGGCGGCCAGAGCGCCGGTCACTAACGAGCGTGATCCGGAGAGCATCATGCCTATCGTCACGATCCAGGTCACGCGCGAAGGGACGGCGCCGGGTGCGTCGTCCACCACACGGGAGCAGAAGGCCGCGCTGATCAAGGGCGCCAGCGAATTGCTGCGCGACGTGCTCGGCAAGCCCCTGGAATCGACCTTCGTTATCATCGAGGAAGTCGACACCGACAATTGGGGCTGGGGCGGGCTGCCCGCGCTCGAATATCGGAAGAAGCTTGCTGCCGCTGCGACCTCGTCCCGCTGACCGCTTCTGCCAAATTAAACTCGCGCCTCTCCCGATCGGGAGGGGCGAACGGTGATCGCTGCGAGCGATTGCTGCGATCGCAACTAATCATTTTTCACGAACGGCCGGAGGGCCTACTGCGATGTCCATGTCAGCCAATGTCGATCATGACAGGCGCCATCACGCCAAGCCGCATCGCGACGCAGCTGGGCCGCTGTGGCTATCCGCAACCGCAGGGCTGTGTGCCTCGCTGGTCGGGCTCGGGCTGGCGCGCTTTGCCTACACGCCGCTGATCCCGGCGCTGATCGCGGCGAAGTGGTTCACGCCGGCGGAAGCTGTCTATCTCGGAGCCGCCAACCTTGCCGGCTATCTGGCCGGCGCGCTGATCGCCCGCGATCTCGGCGCGCGCATCGGCTCGGTGTGGGCGCTGCGCGGCATGATGCTGCTGGCCGCAGTGACCTGCTTTGCCTGCGCGGTGCCGATCTCCTTCATCTGGTTCTTCGGCTTCCGCTTTCTCGCCGGCATCAGCGGTGGCGTGATCATGGTGCTGGCCGCGACCGCGATCCTGCCGCACACCGCGCCAAGCAAGCGCGGCCTGATCGGCGGCGTGATCTTTGCCGGTGTCGGATTGGGCGTCGCCGCATCAGGCACGCTGGTGCCGCTGTTGCTGCAGCAGGGCGTCAAGCAGGCCTGGTACGGCCTCGGCGTGCTGTCGGTAGTGCTGACCCTGATCAGCTGGAAGGCGTGGCCGGTGGACGTGCCTGCCACACATGGTGCCGCCGAGCCCCACGTTGCGTCGCATGGCGTGCGCTCGCCGCTGGTGATCGCGTTGTGCTTGGAGTACGGGCTCAACGCGCTGGCGCTGGTGCCGCACATGGTGTTCCTTGTCGACTATGTCGCCCGCGGACTCGGGCAGGGGATTGCGGCGGGATCGCATTACTGGGTGCTGTACGGCATCGGCGCGGTGGTCGGTCCGCTGCTCGCAGGTCATCTTGCCGATCGCGCAGGTTTCGCTGCGGCGCTGCGTGCGGCGTTCCCGATCGAGGCCGTTGCTGTCGCGCTGCCCGCCGTGACGAACTCGCCCGCCGCGCTGATCGTGTCGAGCCTCATCGTCGGCGGCTTCACGCCCGGCATCGTGCCACTGGTGATCGGCCGCATCCACGAGCTGATCCCGCATTCGGCAGCGAGCCAGCGCTCCACCTGGGCGCAGGCCACCACGACCTTCGCGCTGTTCCAGGCTGCGGGCGCCTATGGCCTGTCCTATCTGTTCGCGCAGAGCGGCGGCAATTATGCGCTGCTGTTCGTGATCGGTGCGGCCGGCGTGGCCATCGCACTGACGATTGAACTGTTCAGCGTTGTCGCTCTGGGACGCAAGCCGAGCTAACCGCGCAGCGCTTTGGTCAGCACAGCGACGAGGCGGTCGACATCCGCCTCGTCGTTGAAGACGTGCGGAGAGATCCGCATCCGGCCGAGCCGCAGCGCGACGTGGATGTTCTCGGCGGCGAGCTGCGCGATCAGCTCCTTCGGGATGCCGCCGGCCATGCCGAGGCTCAGGATATGCGGCGCGCGCACGTTCGGCGCAAGCATGTTGAGCTTGAGGTCATGGACGCCGTCGGCGATCCGCTGGTTGAGCATCGCAAGCCGCGCACTGACGGCCGCGGCGCCCCATTCGGCTATCATCTCCATGCCGATCGAGGCCATTTCGAGGGTGATGAAATGATCGCGCTCGCCCATGTCGTAACGCTGCGCGCTGTCGACATAGGCGAGGTCGCCGAAATAGACCGGGTTCTCGGAATTGACGTTGCGGCGGCCGGCGGAGGTCTGCTCCAGCGGCACGCCGTTCTGGTGGCGTTTCGCAACGTAGAGAAACGCCCGGCCGTAGGGGCCGATCAACCATTTGTAGGTCGGGAAGATCACGGCGTCCGGATCGAGCTTTGTCACATCCATCGGCACGACGCCGGCGCTTTGCGTCGCGTCGATGACGAAGACAGCGCCTTGCCGCCGTAGCGCGGCCTGTATTTTGTCAACGTCGATCAAGCCGCCGTCCGACCAGTGTACCGAAGAGATCGAGGCGAGGCCGACCGGCGGCGCACCCGGCCGCTCGATCGTTGCAAGCACGGCAGATGTCCAGTCGCCATCGGCGGGCTGGCGTACGGTGTCGACGACGAAACCCTGCGCCTCGGCGCGGGCGTGCCATTCCAGCACCGGCGAGGAGTGATCGTTCTCCAGCACGACGACGCGCGTGCCACGCGGAATGGTCAGCGTCTTTGCCACCGTGGCGACGCCGTAGCTGATCGCCGGGATCAGCGCGACGTCATTGGCATCGGCATTGATCAGACGGGCTGCCGCGCTGCGGGCACGCTCATGCTGGCGGCCGGCAAAGCCGGCGTCGATCGTCCAGGGCCGGCCCTTGCGTCCGACCGCCGCGCGGCCGGCGTCGAGCGTCTTGAGCGGCAGCGGGCTGTAGGACGCCGAATTCAGGTAGCAGACCTCGCGTGGGATCTCGAACAGATGGCGCTGGGAGGGAAGCATGTCGTCTCGTGGCTGGGATTGCAGATGACGTCGCGGTGAGGATGAGCGCGCGGCTCATCCGTCATACTGGTCGGGGCCCATCGCCCATGGCGCCTGATCGTAGCCATTGGCGAAGGTGCGGTTGGTCTGTGCCGGATTGCGGTTGACCAGCGGCCGCAGATACATCGGATGGGTGGCGCTGCGCACCTCATGTTCCACGGTGAACAGATGCCGCCCGTTGGCGGGATCGACAATGTCACAGAAGCGGTATTGGTACTGATTGTCCTCGCGGGAGACCAGATTGCGCTCGCGCAGCCGCCTGTAGGGGCCCGAGAAATCCGTGATGTAGATCTGGACGTGATGGCCGTCGAATTGGCCCTGCGGCTGATCGGTCTCGCGGAATTGCAGATACTGGTCCTTGCCGACTTTTGCGCGCGCCACCGTGCCGTCGTCATTCGTAATGCTCGCGGGGATGCCCATGATTTCGGGATAGAACCGGCTGATCGCTTCGGCGGTGCCGGGCGGCACTTCGAATTCGACATAGGGCATACCGAGCGCGATGCGCCCGAACCGCTCGGCGTCGGGCTCGTAGCAACGCAGGCGGTTGCCCCAGGGGCAAATGGCCTCGACGTGATCGTTGTGCTCGCGATAGCTGAACGCGGTGCATTCGAGCTTGGGCGCGACCGCGGCAAGGCGCTGGAGCAGGGCCTGCCGCCCGGCGATCACGATACCCGTGTGACCGCGCAGCACCTGCGGCCGGCCGCTCGGCAGATGAAACTGGCTGCGGCCGGCATTCACCCACATGTTGCTGTCGGAGACCATCAGATAGGGATCGCGGGTCAGCCCGATGCCGGCGATATAGAACAGCGTGGCGAGGCGCTGGTCAGGCACCTGCACATTGACGTGCTCGAGATGGATGGCGTTGCCGAGGTCTTCTGCGGCGCGGTCGAATGGCTGCTGCACGGCGCAGCTCCCTGGATGCGGTGCTGCGCATGATAGTGCAACCGCGCGGCTGATCCAGCGAGCGGGCTATGAATGTTTCGCGGGGCTACCCCCCGTAACTCTGCACCAGGCTGCCCGCGACCAGCGCCCAGCCGTCCACCAGCACGAAGAAGATCAGCTTGAACGGCAGCGAGACCACCACCGGCGGCAGCATCATCATGCCCATCGACATCAGCACCGAGGCAACCACGAGGTCGATGATCAGGAACGGCAGGAACAGCAGGAATCCGATCTCGAAGGCGCGCTTCAACTCGGAGATCATGAAGGCCGGCACCAGGATGCGCAGCGACATCTCCTCCGGCGTCGCCGGCGGCGGCTCGCCCGAGAGGTCCATGAACAGCTTCAAATCCTTCTCGCGGACGTTCTTCTGCATGAAGCCGCGCAACGGCACCGAGGCACGCTGCAATGCCTCCTCGACACCGATCTGGTTGGCGACCAGCGGCTTGATGCCGTCGTCATAGGATTTCTGCAGCACCGGTCCCATCACGAAGGCGGTGAGGAACATCGCAAGCGCGATCATCACCGAGTTCGGCGGCGCGGTCGCGGTGCCGAGCGCGGTGCGCAGCAGCGACAGCACGACCACGATGCGCGTGAACGACGTCATCATGACCAGGATCGACGGCGCAATCGACAGCACCGTCAGCAGCGCGATCAGCTGGATCGCGCGCTCGGTCACGCCGCCATTGCCGCCGCCGAGATTGATGCTGATGTCCTGCGCCATCGCCGGATCGGCGAGGGATCCGGTGGCGATCAGGACAGCGATGAAAAAAACTCTACGCGGGACTGCCCGAAACCTCACGAAGGATTCTTCGGCCGGCCGAGCAGCGAGGCCATCTCGTCCTCGAGATTCTCGAAGCCGCTCTTTTGTCCGCCGGCGGGCGGGGCGGGCGGCTCGCTGCGCGGCGCGCGGACCGGCGGGGCCCCGGGGGCAACCCGCGGGGGGGCGGGCTCGCCCGCCCCCGGGCGGGGGGGGCGGGGCGCCCCCAGCCCGTTGGGCCACTCGCCGGGGAGTGGGGCGGGGCTTTGTGGCGCCGGG
>NZ_VKHP01000559.1 GCF_010811875.1 Bradyrhizobium uaiense | reverse complement strand
TAAATCCGGCGGCTTCCGCGGCTTGCGCCAAGTCATATTGCCGCCGCTGGCTTTCGAGATTCCCCAGGACTTGGGACATCGTCGATTGGCGAACATAGACGACGGCGACGCGACTGAGGTGATCAGGCGTGATCTTGATGCTCATGATCACCTCCCGTCATCTGAACCGTCTCGACGCCTGCCGCCTCCAGCAGGAGATCGGCGAGCGCCTGGATCAGGCCTTTGGGATCGGCGCCCAGCGGGTTCTGGGGAATCCGATGCCCCAGATCCAGACCCAGTTGCATCGGCTCACGATATTGGTGTTTTCTCCGCACGTCCTTTCTCCCTCTTCATTGAAGGACGGGATCGTGCGCCCGACGCCTGAGTCGTGCCGAGAAGCTTCAGCACTGCTGCAAATTCGTTGAGCCCCTCAATACTGACCTGCGGCGGCCCAAGCGCCATGCCGGCACAGTAGCTTTCGTCGAACATCCAATTGGAAACCTCGCGGCTAAACCCACGCCGCTCCTCGGTATAGATGCACTTCAAATCCTTGCCGCGTCGGAAAGGTGCGACCTGAAGCGTCCGCCGAAAAAGCGGATGCCACGGATATGCAATTGTCGCGCTT
>NZ_VKHP01000558.1 GCF_010811875.1 Bradyrhizobium uaiense | reverse complement strand
CGGACTAACGTGGAGACGAGACGGCGACGTCCTTTCAGGTCGGCCTTCAGATCCTTGAACGCCTCGACCCTCTTGGTGATCTCGGGATCGTCCACGGGACCGACGTAGCGGCGATCTTGGCCGCTGCCTTCAGGTTTGGGCGTGTCGAAATACCAATATCTCTTGCCCTTGACCTCGACAGCCACGAACCGTCCGTTCGAGGAGAACTCCGAGGTGAAGCTCTCATCGAGGCTGCGCTGGACCAGTTCGGAATAGAGCGTCAGGTAGGTGATATCGAGGCCTTGGTTCGCCGGCATATCGGAACCTCGTTATACTATTTTTGCGAAAAAAGTATAACTAACGGAACTTCAATGCAAGTCTGCTATACTATTATCGCTAAAATAGTATAATTAGCTTTAATCTCAGTACCTTAGCTGAGACAACAACGCGCAGTTTTCGCGCACGCTTCGCCCGAACCCGAAAAGGAAATGAAACTCACTGCCCAGTCCCGGGATGATCTGGACGAACTCAGCTTTCAGAAATAACGCGTGCGAGTCCGAGCGCAAGACATCGCCTCTTTGTACCCGGAGTCATACGGTGCCCGATGACACAATTCCTTGGCCCGCTCC
>NZ_VKHP01000557.1 GCF_010811875.1 Bradyrhizobium uaiense | reverse complement strand
CGAGCAGCGGAACGGCGCCGAAGGCGATCACCGCCGCGATGGCGATTGCAACGGCCCGGGCGCCGGGCGAAAGCTGTCCTGTCGAAGGTGCTGTGCTCATCGCCTAGACTCTCTCGACCAGCTTCTGCCCGAACAGCCCCGACGGCCGCACCAGCAGCAGCACCAGCGCCACGACATAGGCCGCCCAGGCCTCGATGCCGCCGCCGAACAGCGGCCCGACATAGACTTCGGCGAGCTTCTCGATGGCGCCGATCAGCAGTCCGCCGATGATCGCGCCGGCGATCGAATCGAAGCCGCCGAGCACCAGCACCGGCAGCGCCTTCAACACCACCAGCGACAGCGAGAACTGCACGCCGAGCCGGGCGCCCCACAGCAGCCCCGCCACCAGCGCGACGATGCCGGAGGCGGTCCATACGCTGGCCCAGACCCGCGGCAGCCGCAGACCGACCGCCAGCGCCGCGAACGGATCGTCGGCGACCGCGCGGAACGACAGCCCGGTGCGGGTGTAGCGGAAGAACAGCGCGAACAGCGCCACCAGGCTGCCCGCGACCGCCGCGGCGAACAGGTCGAACCGGCTGATGAAGACCCCGGCGAGGTCGAGCGGCACGTCGC
>NZ_VKHP01000556.1 GCF_010811875.1 Bradyrhizobium uaiense | reverse complement strand
ATCTGCTGGAGACCGCCAACAAGGGCCTGTTCTGCCAGCTCATCACGGTGCCGCTGTTCAAGGATCATAAGATCCTGACCCAGGTCGCCGGCCACGGCCTCCACACCATCAAGCTGCTGCCGCCGCTGGAGCGACCGCGGCCTGAACTACTGGGCGGTCAGCGATCTCGGCGCCGACGAGCTCTCCGAGTTCGGCGACAGGTTCGAGAGCGCGATGCGCGCGAACAAGGAGGGGTGAAGTCGCGTAGCCCGGATGGAGCGCAGCGCAATCCGGGAACGGTCTCGCGAGTGTCAAGAACCCCGGATTGCGCTTCGCTCCATCCGGGCTACCGTTCGGTTACGGGGTCGTGTTTACGCCGACTTGCGCACTGCGTTGTCGACCAGCGTCTTGCCGAGCGACCAGATCGCGCCGGGGACCTTGTGGCTGCCGGCGATCACGTCGTCGAACGACTTTTCGATCCAGCCGCAGTCCTCTTCGGTGATCATGAGCGGCGGCAGCAGCTTGATGGTGTGGAGGCCGTGGCCGGCGACCTGGGTCAGGATCTTATGATCCTTGAACAGCGGCACCGTGATGAGCTGGCAGAACAGGCCCTTGTTGGCGGTCTCCAGCAGAT
>NZ_VKHP01000555.1 GCF_010811875.1 Bradyrhizobium uaiense | reverse complement strand
CGAAGAATGGTGAGACCAGGGCAGGCCGTGAACTCGGCACGCAATGCGGCGGCGCGTAGCTTCTCGTAGCTGTCCGCTGCGTCCGCAGGCGCGACGATCAAGCTGGGTTGAGTCGTTTTTTTTTGCGCGCCAGCGCCCGCTCCAGGCTGCGTCGGTGCACCTTGACGCCGAACCGCGCCTCGATCGCATCGAGGCAGTGCGACGTCGTCAGTTCGGGTCTTGCAGCTTTGAGAGCGGCGACGAATGCAACGACCTCGGCGGAGACCTTGTGGCCGCCTTTGGGGCCTCGCCGGTTCGGCAACAGGCCGGCAAGCCCGGCGGTCTGCAGGGCGCTCTGCGCCTTGTAGAAGGTCGGCCGCGTAACGCCGAATGTCTCGGCGGCCTCGCTGATCGCAACGCCGTCGACCTGGTGACGTCGCACCATCTCGTAGCGCACCTGCACCAGGTCCTTCGCATCGAAGAATGAGTTGCTGACGAACGAGGGGTCGCGGACCGCTTCCGGATTTGGATTGAGGACGCCGTCTTGCGCCAGCGCCTCGCTCTTCGGATCCCGCTTCTTCGCCCTGGCCATGCTCGGCCTCAATCTGACGTAAATATAAATACGCCTCTATATGTTGGGT
>NZ_VKHP01000554.1 GCF_010811875.1 Bradyrhizobium uaiense | reverse complement strand
GAAGCCGGACCGGAATATCGCGGGGTCGAGCACCAGCGCATCGGCCGCCGCTTCGCCGATCGCAATCTCCTGGCCTGCGTTCAACGTCAGCGTGCCGCCGCCGCTGAATCCATACGCGCGAATTGCGCCATCAAGGATGAGCGGGTTGGTGAAGAACTGCGTCCAGGCCAGATGCGAATAGTCATTGGCCACGAGGCTGACATTGCCGCCCTTGCCGCCCTGCGTCTTGCCGGTCGTCAGGATGGCGCCACCCGACGACACATCGATGAGCGATCCGCTCGCAAGCGTGATGCCGCCGGTCGTCGAAACGGTGAAGTTGCCACCATCCAGATGCGCCCGGCCCGATCCATCCGTTCCGGTCTGCTCGTTGCTCCACAGCCCGCTGAGATCAACGGCAACGTTCTGGCCGACCGTAGCCTGCGCCTTGCTGTTCGCGTCGTTCAGCGCCCACCATTGCTCGTTCTGGTTCTGGCCGAACACGGCGTGCATGAGGTTGGTCAGCGTCACGCTGCCACCATGCGCCGTGACGTTTGCGCCGAGTTCGACGTGCGGCGCCGCGAAGATCACCTGCGCGCCAGGCGCAAGCTCCAGCGGCGCCTCGACCAGAATTTCCTTGCTGCTCGCAAAGTTGAG
>NZ_VKHP01000553.1 GCF_010811875.1 Bradyrhizobium uaiense | reverse complement strand
AGGGCGGCCTCCAATCGCGCCGTGGCGGTGGAATGGGATTGATCGGATGCTGACGTCATTCGTCGAAGCTCCTCACCGGAGGCGGCGGTCAAGAGATAACCGGGAGGATGTCAATATCGTAGCCGTGGGTCAGGGAGCGTTTGAGAACCGGATCGCTCAGCTCCATTTCAAAGCGCGTCCCCGGACGAATTCCACCGATCGCACCGGGCGTCCCGCAGAACATCAAGGTCCCGGCAGGAAGCAGATCGGCGTTCGCGTAGCGACGAATGAGATCGCGCGGCGTTCTGAGCGACGAGACGGGACTTTCCTGATACAGCACCCGCTTGCCGTCCATCGTCGCCCAGGAGCGAAGGATCAATTCATCCCAGTGCGGTTCGACATCAGCGTAGCACCAGAGCTGCCCGCCGATCGGTTTGCCGCAAAGCTGCTTCGAAAGTGCGATTCCCGTAGCTTCCGCCTTGCGATCGGTATGGTCAGATCCGATTCCGATCCAGAGTCCATCGGCCATTGCGACCACCACGGGCTCGACCTCCCCGGAACTGTCCGGACCTAGCACCGTCAGGCGATCCGCCTGCGTCAGTGTCTGGGCTGCGACACGGTAGTAAAGCGGCGTCGTCGACGGGCGTGGGATTC
>NZ_VKHP01000552.1 GCF_010811875.1 Bradyrhizobium uaiense | reverse complement strand
GAGCGCAGCGCGGCGAGCCCTTCCTGCGCATTCGGCGCGGTCCGCACCTTGTAGCCGGCGGCCTTGAGCACCGGCGCCAGCATGTTGCGGAAGAACGCTGAGTCATCGACCAGCAGCACCGACTGCGCCGAGGCCGACGGGCGCATCTCCTTGCGCGAGAACCAGTCGGCAAACGCCATCGGCAGGAAGTGGCCGACGTCGATCACCTCGGTGGCCTGGCCCTTGATCACGGCGGAGCCCAGGATGCCGTCCTGCGAGCCTGCGACCTCGATGTTGAGCCGCTCCTCGACGATGTCGATGATCTCGTCGACCACGAGCCCCATCGAGCGGCCGTCGTCGGCGAACACCAGGATCGGCTGCGACCCTTGCGACCGCACCTCGACACCGGCCATCTGCACCAGCGGCATCAGCTGCTCGCGGTACTGCACCATGTAGCGGCCGTTCGAGAGCTCGATCTTGTCGGTTGCGATCTCCTCCAGCCGGGTGACGAGGCCGAGCGGCACCGCCTTGGGCTGGCTCGATCCGGCGCGGAACACCAGCAGCGAAGTGAGCTGCTCGCCGCTCGCGGCATGCGCGCTCGCATTGTCGTCGGCCATGTCATGGGCCGAGGAGCCGGAGGCGCCGAGTGCCTTGGCGATGCCGTTGGGGT
>NZ_VKHP01000551.1 GCF_010811875.1 Bradyrhizobium uaiense | reverse complement strand
GACCTCCAGAAGAACTCGAAGAAGGTCACCTCGAACGAGGAGATCGCCCAGGTCGGCACCATTTCGGCCAACGGCGATGCCGAGATCGGCAAGTTCCTCGCCGACGCCATGAAGAAGGTCGGCAACGAGGGCGTGATCACGGTCGAGGAAGCCAAGTCGCTCGAGACCGAACTCGACGTCGTCGAGGGCATGCAGTTCGACCGCGGCTACATCTCGCCCTACTTCGTCACCAACGCCGACAAGATGCGCGTTGAGATGGACGACGCCTACATCCTCATCAACGAGAAGAAGCTCTCCTCGCTGAACGAGCTGCTGCCGCTGCTCGAGGCCGTGGTGCAGACCGGCAAGCCGCTGGTGATCGTCGCTGAAGACGTCGAAGGCGAAGCGCTTGCCACCCTCGTCGTCAACCGCCTGCGCGGCGGCCTGAAGGTCGCGGCCGTCAAGGCTCCGGGCTTCGGCGATCGCCGCAAGGCCATGCTGCAGGACATCGCGATCCTGACCGGCGGCCAGGCCATCTCGGAAGACCTCGGCATCAAGCTCGAGAACGTCACGCTGCAGATGCTCGGTCGCGCCAAGAAGGTGATGATCGACAAGGAAAACACCACGATCGTCAACGGCGCCGGCAAGAAGGCCGACATCGACGCCCGCGTTG
>NZ_VKHP01000054.1 GCF_010811875.1 Bradyrhizobium uaiense | reverse complement strand
GACCTACACCGACAAGAACACACTGGTGAAGATCGCTTTCGCCGCCAATTACGACGCCGATCCGAGGCTGGTCTGCAAGCTCGCGATCGATACCGCTACGGCCCACGCCCGCGCGCTCAAGGGCAAGCCGCCGAACTGCATCCTGACCGAATTCGCCGAGCTCGGCATGAAGTTCTCGCTGACCTTCTGGATCGCCGATCCTGACGGCATGGACGGTGTGAAGAGCGACGTCATGCTGTCGCTGTGGGACGCCTTCAAGCACCAGGGCATCAAGGTGCCCTATCCGGTGCGGGAACTCCGAATCCGCGGCGGCGCGCTGCCGGTCGAGAGCGTGGTCGAGGTCTCCAACTAGCCGTTTGGGTGCGATCTTTTTCGGCCCTAGACGGCCGGTATTCCGGATTGTCCGCGAATCAGGCCGTTTGGACATTGTCCCCATGCCCAAGCTTGGCTTGCACCGGGCGCGCCAATCATTAAATTAGAGCCTGAAATCAGCCCTTTGCCCGCAGAAACATCCCGCCCATGAGCTATATCGACGCCACCGACACCTCGCTTCGCAAGACCGGCCAGATCAAGCTGCACGGTCCGAGCGGCTTTGCGGGCATGCGCAAGGCAGGCGCCCTGGTGTCGAAATGCCTCGATGCGCTCACCGACATCGTCAAGCCGGGTGTCCCGACCTCCGTCATCGACGAGTTCGTCCGCAAGTTCGCCTTCGACCACGGCGCCTATCCGGCGACGCTGATGTATCGCGGCTATCGCTACTCGACCTGCACGTCGATCAATCACGTGGTCTGCCACGGCATGCCGGGCGACCGTCCGCTGAAGGAAGGCGACATCGTCAACGTCGACGTCACCTTCATCGTCGACGGCTGGTACGGCGACTCCAGCCGCATGTATGCGATCGGCGCCATCGCGCGGAAGGCCGAGCGGCTGATCGAAGTGACGTATGAGGCGATGATGCGCGGCATCGCGGCGGTCAAGCCCGGCGCCACGACGGGCGATATCGGCCACGCCATCCAGAGCTTCGTCGAGCCGCAGGGCCTGAGCGTGGTGCGCGACTTCTGCGGCCACGGCCTCGGCCGCCTGTTCCACGACGAGCCGAACATCATCCATATCGGCCGCCCCGGCGAAGGCGCGCCGCTGAAGCCCGGCATGTTCTTCACCATCGAGCCGATGATCAACCTCGGCAAGCCGCACGTGAAGATCCTGTCCGACGGCTGGACCGCGGTGACCCGCGACCGTTCGCTGTCGGCGCAGTTCGAGCACTCGGTCGGCGTCACCGCCGACGGCGTCGAGATCTTCACGCTGTCGGAGCGCCATGGCGAGAAGCCGTGGGTGCAGGTGTAATGCTCGACAAGATTCAGTAGTCGCTCCGCGTGCGCTCGACGATCTCCTCGGGCGTGTGGTTCTCGCCGATCGACATCGCACAGATCCGCGACAGATGCAGGTAGGACAGCCCGGTCTCCTCCGCCCAGGCGTTGAACTGCGCCTGCACCTTGGCAAGGTCGCGCTTCGACTTGACGTCCTCGGCAATATCGAGCCCGGCATCGCGCAGGCAGGCGACGACATCGCGCGAGGTGACGAAGCCGTCCCAGCCGAGGAAGCGCAACAGCATCTGCCCGGTGTTGCCGCCGAGCCGGCTGCCGCGCTTGGACAGCAGGTCCAGTAATCCGACCTCATCCGACGACGGCCATGCCGCGAGAAACTTGCCGAAACTGCCGTGCTCGCGCGCGATCTCCTGCACGAAGCGGCCATTGTCGCGCACCGACATGATCTTGGCGCCGTTGCGCACGATCCTGGCGTCGCTCGTGAGCTTCTCCCAGAACTCATCGGGCTTGAAGGCGAGCTTGGCGGGCGCAAAGCCGAGGAAGGCGTCCTCGAAGCCCGGCCATTTGGCGTCGATCACGCTCCAGGCAAAGCCTGCGCAGAACACGCGTCTGGTCATCTCGGCCAGCACGCGGTCGTCGCCGAGCTTTGCCAGGGCCTTTGCCCCCGCCGGGGGCCGCAGCAGTTTCTCCAGCGCCTTCGGCCCGCCCTTGCGCTTCTCGGCACGCGCGCGGATCACCTTGAACGATGTCACGCCGCCCTCCCCTTCCTGATCCCGAACTGTTGCGACCAACGGTAATTCGGCCGTCGCATCGTGGCAAACCGGGAAGTTGCGTCGCCTCTTGCAAAACCCGGCGGGCACGGCATGGTTGTGGCCGATGCCCGCCAAACCCGATGCCCACAGCGACGATGCCGACGAGACGCCGCACTATCACGGCCATCGAGAACGGCTGCGTGAGCGCTTCTACACTGCGGGGCCGGACGCGCTGACCGACTATGAGCTCCTGGAGATGGCGCTGTTTGCCGCCATCCCGCGCCGCGACACCAAGCCCTTGGCCAAGGCTCTCTTGAAGAAATTCGGCTCCTTTGCCGAGGTCGTGCACGCGCCGGTGGCGCGGCTGCGCGAGGTCGACGGCGTCAAGGATGCCTCGATCAACCAGATCAAGCTGCTCGCCGCGGCTGCGGGGCGGATCGCCAAAGGCGAGATCAAGCGCAACATCGCACTGTCGTCCTGGAACGACGTCATCGACTACTGCCGCACCGGCATGGCGTTCGCCGACAAGGAGCAGTTCCGACTGCTGTTCCTCGACAAGCGCAACCAGCTGATCGCCGACGAGGTGCAGCAGACCGGCACCGTCGATCACACTCCGGTCTATCCCCGCGAAGTGATCAAGCGCGCGCTGGAATTGTCCGCGACCGCGCTGATCCTGGTGCATAATCATCCGTCCGGCGACCCGACGCCGTCGCAGGCCGACATCCAGATGACGAAGGCGATCGTCGACATCGCCAAGCCGCTCGGGATCGCGGTGCACGATCACATCATCGTCGGCAAGAACGGGCACACGAGCTTCAAGGGCATGAAGTTGATCTGAAGTCCGGTGTGAACAATGCTCGATCGTTTCAACACCAACATCGCAACCGTTGCTCTCATCGTCGGCCTGACAGGCGGCGCGATCGCCGGCCAGTTCGAAGACGGCGTCGAGGCGCTGGGACGCGGCGACTACCCGACTGCCACACGGCTGCTGGGACCGCTCGCCGAAAAAGGCGACACACGTGCCCAAATTGCACTCGGTGTCGGTCCTGCCGTTAAGGGCTACACTCCGCCATCGACGTCCGTTTCGCCTTTCGGTATCTACCTTATCTTCGTTGCGATCATTCTGGCAGTTTCGGGCGCGACCTATGCCCGACTGCGGCTTCAAATTCAAAATCGTCGCATTCGTCGCGACGAGTTCCTCACGCAGCTTCCGCCTGAGGTCCATGCCGAAATCAACCATGCCAGGCAGATCGCCGCGGAGCGCCCCTGGACGCCGATCGCCTTTAAGCTCGACTCCATTGAGATGACGGACCGAGGCATGCGCTTCCACGCGAACGGCGAGCATCTTGGACATGCGTTCAGCTTCGGCTTGGCTCTCACGATGTCCTATGGACCGGTCGCGGTTTGCGAATGGTATCGCGACGGCGACGCGAGTGAAGGACTGATCGACATTCTTGCCTATCTCGCTGGTGTTCCACGCGGCGACAGCCACTTTGACGAGTTGGTCAAGACCAGCCTGATCATCCTGAGGGCGGCACCTCCAAATGTCCCGTTCGCTCAGGTCGCCAGCCTTCGCTGCAAGGTATTTTTCGAGTTCACCGAAGACAATCCGGAGATCTATCTCGATCTCGACTTCGCGGAGAAGACCGGGCTCATCCGGGAGAAGAACCCGATGGATCGGAAGAGACTGGTTTACGCGTTCCAGGCCAATGACCAACGAGAGAGCACCCCGCTGTAACGGGAATCGCCGCGGCGATCCGACATCCAGATGACGAAAGCGATCGTCGACATCGCCAAGCCGCTCGGGATCGCCGTGCACGATCACATCATAGTCGGCAAGAACGGGCAAACGAGCTTCAAGGGCATGCGTCTGATATAGTCTCATTGCACTGAGACGCGTCACGCCACCGCCGATCCCTGCCTACACCGAGGCGCCTGCACGGAGACGATGATGTCGAACGGTCCGAGTGCGGTTCTTTCTTCCGACGAGATCGCCGCAATTGCACGTGACGCCGTTGCAGCGGGACAGGCGGACGACAAGCAGGCCGCATGGCAGAAGATCCAACCCTTGCGCAAGGCACATCGCCACCAGCCTGAGGCCGCGATGGCGTTGCTATGGATTGTCGACGAACGAAGCCTTGCGAGGGAAGAGGCGGCAGACCTTCTTTCGGAGGTCGCGGACGCCCACGACGACATCGGTACCCTCTCGGCGCTTGGCCTACGCCTCGAAGCCGTCCGCGACATCGATGATTTGAACGCGCCGCCGCCGGAACACCCGGTATTTCAGACGACGGTCGAGAAGCTCGGCCACCTGGCCAGGCTTCATGACGGAAAGCCTGAGCAGGAGCAGATCCTGCGCGGGCTCGCCACGGCGGCGCGAATGATGGCACGCCAGAACGATGCGCTCGCCGGGCACAATGTTCGGAAGCTGACCGAGATCGATCCGCAGAGGAGCGCGTACCACTACAATCTGGGGCTTTTCTACAAGACGCGGGGCAAGTTCGCAGAAGGCGTGGCGGCAAACCGGGCTGCCGCAAGCCTGCCGCAGGAGGTTGTCGACAGCATCGAATGGAATCTTGGAATCTGCGCCACGGGCGCCGGGAATGCCGAGATCGCCTTGGCGGTGTGGAAGCGGATCGGACAGAAAATCGAGCCTGGACGATTCGGCTTGCCGGAAGGCGGATATCCGGCCTGCAAGGTGAGGCTTGCCGAGCGGCCGCTTGCCGAGCGGACGGCAGACTCTGACGATCCAGGCAAAGAGGAAACGGTATGGATCGAACGGCTCAGTCCATGCCATGGCATCATCCGCAGCGTGTTGTACGGCGATCTCGGCGTCGACTATGGCGATGTCATCCTCATGGACGGCGCCCCGATCACGCATCACACATACGGTGACGAGCAGATCCCGGTCTTCCCTCATCTGGCGACGCTGCTGCGTCGGAACTACCAGTTCTTCGATTTCGCGGGCACGCAGGAGACGGCACGGCAACTGGCCGACCTGAGCGAGGAGCTGGACGGGGATGCCGTCATCTATTCGCACTCGGAGAGCTTCAAGATCATGTGCGCCAATTGCTGGCGCAACCCCGATATCGATCATGCCGACCACGAGACGATGGAGAAGCACGTCGTCACCGGTCGCATTGCCGCACCGCCCGACCTCGCGCCTGCACGGCTTCTGGATCTGATCGACAAGGCCATCGAAAAGCGGGGAGCCTGCCAACTCTATGCGCCCGATCTTTGCCTAGCCGCGGGACAGCCGGCGCGCGAGCGGATCGACAGACGCCGGTTTGCTCTCCTGACGAATAACTAGGGACACTCCTGCTCAGCCGAGGATGGTTTCTGACCGTGTCAAATTCTCTCCTCGTCATTCCCCGATGCGCAATTGCGCATCGGGGAATGGCAGCTAAACCACGGCCGCCGACCACTCGATCCCTCCCAAGGCCTCCTCCCCGCGACCCCGTCGGCCAATTGACATTCGCCGTCGCCCTGCCAGACTTCGCGGAAAATTCGGGGTGGAGCCCTCTGGATGGCCAATCTTTCGGCCTCAAATCACGTCGCCCGTGTTTTGTCGGCGGCCAATCAGATGGCCGGCGTCGACACGGAGACGCGGATCGCCGCGTCCTGGCGGCGCTGCCTGGTCAATCACAACCTCGATCCGGCCCGGCGCGGGCCGCCCCAGACCCTGACCGAATCCGAGGTCCGGCACATCGCCGAGCCGATGGAGGATTTGATCCAGGTCGCGATCCCGGAACTGGAAGACCTCGCCCGCGTGCTCCACGATAGCGGCTATTGCGTCAACCTCGCCGATCCCAACGCCACCATGCTGGTGAGCCGGCTGCCCGGGGGCGATTACGAACGGATGTTCCTGGAGTGGAAGATCTACACCGGCTCGAACTTCGCCGAGACCTTCGAGGGCACCAACGGGCTCGGCACCGCGCTCGCCGAGCAGCGGCCGATCCTCGTGCATGGCGACGAGCATTTCCGCGAGCAGTGGCACATGTTCACCTGCGCGGTCTCGCCGCTGTTCGACCATGCCGGAAGGCTCGCCGGCGCCGTCAACATCTCCTCGTGCCGCAACGATCTCGGCCGCAGCGCGCATGAGCTGGCGCTCGCCGTTACCACGGAGGCGACGCGGCGGATCGAGCATTCGTTCTTCCGCCGCCGCTATCGTGCTTCCTGGATCGCAACACTGCCCGGCGACGGGCACGGCATGCTCGCCTATGATAACGACCGCCGCGTGGTCGGCGCCTGCCGCAGCGCGCGCGCCGCGTTCGGCTTGACGGACGCGATGATCGACGCGGCATCGACCTGTCGCATCTGATTCAGCTCGACGATCGCGCCACGCGCATGTCGGACGAGCCGGTCACGCTGCGCCGGGCCGACGGCACGCCATGGGGCCGCGGCCACCTCGCGCCGCCGGTGCGCGCACGATCACCGCGTCCATTGCCGACGCCGGCGCGTGAAAAGCCGGCGGGACAGTTCAGCGGCCTGCACCGGCTGGCGGGCCGCGATCCCGTGCTGATCAAGGGCGTGAAACGGTTGATGACGGTCGGCAATCTCGACCTGCCGATCCTGCTGCATGGCGAGACCGGCGCCGGCAAGGACGTGTTCGCGCGCGCCATCCACGCGGCGAGCAATCGCGCCGGCCACAACTATGTCGCGCTGAACTGCGCGGCGATGCCGGAAAGCCTGATCGACGCCGAGCTGTTCGGCTACGAAGCCGGCGCCTTCACCGGCGCGCGGCGCGAGGGATCGAAAGGATTGATCGTGCAGGCCAGCAGCGGCACGCTGTTCCTCGACGAGATCGGCGACATGCCGCTTTCGCTGCAGACCCGGCTGCTGCGCGTGCTGGAAAACCGCGAGGTCTGGCCGCTCGGCGCATTGAAGCCCGTGCCGGTCGACATCCGCCTGATCAGCGCCACCCATCGCGACCTGGCGCGGATGGCCGAAGACGGCAGCTTCCGCTCCGATCTTTATTACCGGCTGCGCGGCATGGAAATCCGGCTGCCCGCCTTGCGCGAACGCGCCGACCGCAAGGACGTCATCGCGCAGATCGCCGACGAGGAGGCGCCGCACTGCCGCATCTCAACTGAGGCCTGGGCGCAGCTGATGGCCTATCCGTTTCCCGGCAACATGCGCCAGCTCCGCCACGTGCTGCGGCTCGCCGGCGCGACCGCCGAAGGCAGCGTCATCACCGGGGCCGATCTCGATCTGCCGCCGTTCGGCCCGCGCGACGTGGAGACCGATCATGCGGCGGCCGAGCGCGCCGCGATCGTCGCCGCGCTGCGCGCCAATGGCGGCCGCGTGACGGAGACGGCGAAAGCACTCAGGCTCAGCCGCGCGACGCTGTATCGGAAGATCAAGGCGCTGAAGATCGAGCTGGACGGCTAGACGAAATATTTCGTTCGAGAGCCGTTCCGTACCCCCGACATGCGTACTCCGTAAGAACGGCTGTCGTGTTCCGGCCGTGCGGGAACAGTGATATGATCCGGCTTTCGCCTTCAACGCCACGGAGCGGGTCCCATGACACGGTTTCCCCTCGCTGTGGTCGTTGGCCTCCTTGCCGCGACCATTTCGCAACCTGCTGCCTCGGATTCTACCGAACAACGATTGGGCAAAGTCCATTTTGCAACGTCCTGCAAGCCTGAAGCGCAGGAGCTGTTCGATCGCGCCATGCTGTATCAGCATTCGTTCTGGTACAGCGCATCGCGACGCACCTTCGAGGAGGTGCTGGATGCCGACCCGCAATGCGCCATCGCCTATTGGGGCATCGCGCTCAGCTATCTCTACAATCCGCACGCGCCGCCGCCGCCGGAGAACCTTCCGCTCGGTCTCGAAGCCGTGAAGAAGGGCCAGGCGCTGGGTGCCAACACTCCGCGCGAGCGCGAATACATCGATGCGATCGCCGCGATGTATGTCGACTATGACAAGGTCGATCACCGCACCCGGGTGCAGCGCTTCCTCGCCGCCGAAGAGCAGGTCGCGACGCACTATCCCGACGATGACGAGGCGCAGATCGCCTATGCGATCACGCTCAACGTCGCGGCGTCGCCATCCGACAAGACCTATGCCAACCAGCTGAAAGGCGCGGCGCTGCTCGAGCCGATCTTCAAGCGCCAGCCCGAGCACCCCGGCATCGCCCACTATCTGATCCATCTGTACGACTACCCGGCGCTCGCCGAGAAGGGCCTCCCCGCGGCGATGCGCTATGCCAAGATCGCCGAACAGGCGCCGCATGCCCAGCACATGCCGTCGCACATCTTCACGCGGGTCGGCTACTGGAAGGAATCGATCGCCTCGAACAAGGAATCCGCGCGGATTGCCAAAGCGGACGGCGAACAGCAGGACCAGGCGCACGCGATGGACTATTTGGTCTATGCCTATCTGCAGCTCGGCCAGGACAAGGAGGCGCGCGCGGTGGTCGACGAGCTCGGCCAGCTCCAGTTCAAGCAGGACCGGTTCGCCGGTCCCTTCGCGGTGGCGGCAAGCAAGGCCCGCTATGTGTTCGAACGCGGCGACTGGAAGGGAGCTGCCGCGCTTGACGTGCATCCGACCAAATACGCCTATGCTGATGCCATCACTTATTTCGCCCGCGCGGTCGGCGCGGCGCGCTCCGGTGATCCGGCGGCCGCCAAGCCCGATATCGCCAAGCTCGTCGAGCTGCGCGACAGGCTGAAGGACGCCAAGGATGCCTACTGGTCCAACATCGTCGACATCCAGCAGCAGATCGCGAGCGCCTGGGTGTTGTACGCCGAAGGCAAATATGACGAGGCGCTAGGCGCGATGAATGCCGCCGCGGAGGCCGAGGACAAGACCGAGAAGCATCCCGTCACCCCGGGACCGCTCGCCCCGGCGCGCGAGCTCTACGCGACGATGCTGCTCGATCGCGGCAAGGCCGCCGACGCGCTTGCAGCCTACGAGGCGGTGCTGAAGAAGGAGCCGAACCGGCTGGCGACTTATCTCGGGATGATCAAGAGCGCCAAGGCAGCCGGTGATCAGGCCAAGACCCAGGAATGCGCTGATCAGATTGCCCGGCTCACCGCGGATTCCGACGTATCGAGGCCGGAGCTGATCGAGTTGCGACAGACAACCGGAAGCAAGCTGTGATAGCGCGGACAATATGGCGCAACGGCGCGGCCGCCTTGCTCGGCGCCGCTGCGCTGTGGCTCTGCCAGGTGCCGCCGCTCGGCGCGATGGAGATCCTCGGCCAGGCCGGCGTGCTCGGCGAATGGGAGTTGACCGGGCACCTCACCGAAAGCGGACCGGACGCGCGCAGGCAGTTCTCCGGGCCGCTGAAGATGAAGCATGTCGGAATCTGCACGCAGGACGGACCGGAGCAACGCGCCGGCGAGATCCGCCTGCAAATCACGGGTGAGGATTCGCAGGTGACAGCCGAGCTGGTGCTCGACGGCGCGCTCTGCACCTACAGCGCCCGCAAGACGCATAATTACGAGGGCACGCTGTCCTGCGAGGGCCGCGCGCCCGTGCCGCTACTGGTGTGGCTCAAATAGACGTTGCCGTCAGGCTTTCCAGTCAGGCTGCGGACCGCGAGCGGCGCAGCCATTCGTTCAGATCGATGCGGCCGAGGCGCGCCTCGCCCAGCGGCACCAGCGAGTGCTCCTCGACCCGGCCGCCCCAGTACAGCGCATCGGGGTCTTTCACCACCTGACGCGGATCGCCTTTTGCCTTCAGGTAGCGCGCCACGATGTCGTTGAACGGCGCACGATCCGGGCCGGCAATCTCGACGATGCCGTTGCGCGGCGGCTGGAGCGCGATATCAGCAACGAGCGCCGACACGTCCTCCGCCGCGATCGGCTGGAACAGGCCGGGCGATAGCCTGACCGTCTTTCCATCTGTACTCGCATCGGCGATGGCGCCGACGAATTCCATGAACTGGGTCGCGCGGATGATGGTGTAGGCAATCCCGGAGGCCTCGATCAGCTTCTCCTGGGCGACCTTGGCGCGGAAGTAGCCATTCTCGGGCGTGCGGTCGGTGCCGACGATCGAGAGTGCGACATGGTGCTTGACGCCGGCCGGCTTCTCCGCCGCCAGCAGATTGCGGCCGGAGGTCTCGAAGAATTCCATCACCGCCTTGTTCTCGAACGATGGCGAATTGGCGAGATCGATCACCACAGCCGCGCCGGCCAGCGCCTCCTTCAACCCCTCGCCTGTGATGGTGTTGATGCCGTTTTTCGGAGAGGCGGCGAGGACTTCATGGCCGCGCTGGCGCAGGATGGCAACGGTCCTGGAGCCGATCAGTCCGGTACCGCCGATCACAACGATCTTCATGATTGAGTCTCCTCTGTCGATGACTGGAGATCGAGATGCGCTTGGCGCCCCAAACTGTCGACGGAAAGCGCAGCGGCGCTTATAGCATGCCGCTCACGCGCATGGCGCGCGCGTCAAAGTGATCAGGATTGGTCAGCGGTGCTGATTGACTATCGGAGGCTTGCCGCGCGCCAGCCGCTTCAGGAAAACTCGTTCCAGCTCACGCGCCGCGCATCGACGTCGCCGAGCGTGATTGGATCGTGGATGTTGCGCACGCTCTGGAAGCCGGAGCGCAGATAGATCAGCGGATCGACCGTGGTCACGGCACGGACATGCTGGACCTCGCCGATGAAGATCGAGTGGGTCTTGGTCTCGAGCTCCTGCGCCAGCACGCAGTCGAACGCTGCGACCGCATCCTCCAGCACCGGGGCGCCGGTGGCGCCGGTGGTCCATCGCCCGAACGCAAACCGGTCGTCGCCGTTGACGCCCTTCTGGCCGGAGAAGGTCAGCGCCAGCAGCGCGTGGTCCTCGTTCAGAAAGTTGATGACGAAATGGCGCTCCGCGCGGATGCGCTCATGCGCGCTGGCATTACGGTTAACGCAGACCAGGACCGAGGGCGGGTTGTCCGACAGCGAGCAGGCCGAGGTCACGGTCAGGCCGGTGCGCTGTCCCGGCTCGCGGCCGACCGTCACCAGCGCCACCGCGCCGGCGCAGTGCCGCATCGCCTGCTTGAAACCCTGTGCGTCGACCGTCATGCCGCAAAACCTCATGGAAACACCCGGTTTAAAATATGCGACGGGGGGTGCGAGGCAAGCCCCGCACCCCGCGCAGCTGTCATGCAGCCTTCTCGAACTCGGCGCCGAGATGCTTCAGCCGCGGCATCACCTCGTTCTTGAGCAGGTCCAGTGAGTGCCGCCAGGCTTCCGGCTTGTGCTTGTAGTCGAAGCCGAACACGCAGAGGACGCCGAAGCCGCCGACCTCCCGGTAGATCTTCTCGATCTTCTCGGTGACCGTCGCAGGCGAGCCGACGATCCAATTCCGACGTGCGCAATATTCGACGGTGACATCGCTGTCGGGCACGTCGGGTGCGTGCTTCAGATAGTCCTTGAAGCCGAAATGGCCGAGCAGCGGCAGGAAGTACTCGCCCATCATCCGGCCCATCATGTCGCCGGTCGACAGCTTCCACGCCTCCTCATCGGTATCAGCCACGAACACTTCGCGCACCAGCCGCCAGTCCTTGCGGCTCGGCTTGCGGCCGGTCTTGGCGGCGCCCGCTTCCACCGAGTCCCAGTGACTGCCGACATAGGCCGGGTTGAGGTTGAGGCTCATCGGGATGAAGCCGCGCTCGCCGGCGAGCTTCAGCGTGTCGGAATTCTTCGACAGGCCGGCGACGCCGATCGGCGGATGCGGTCCCTGCAGCGGCTTGATGTGCGGCTTGAGGAAGTCGAACATCGTATCCGGCTTGCTCACCGTCCAGTACTTGCCCTTGTGCGTCCACGGTCCGGGCTCGGACAACATCTTCAGGATGATCTCGAGCGCCTCGCGGGTCATGTCGCGGTTCTGGCCCGACATGCCGTCGACGTTGAACATCGCCCAGTCGCTCGGCAGGCCGGAGGCGGCTACGCCGAAGTTGAGCCGCCCGTTCGAAAGATGATCGAGCATCGCGACACGGTTGGCGAGCTCCGCCGGGTGATGATACGGCAGCAGGAAGCCGCCGGGCCCGATGCGCAGATTCTTGGTCTGCAGCAGCGCCTGCGCCACCAGCAGGTCGGGCGACGGATGCGGCTCCCACGGCGCGGTGTGATGCTCGCCGATCCAGGCCTCCTGATAGCCGAGCTCGTCGAGCCAGCGCAGCGTCTGCAGGTCCCAGTCGTGGCCCTCCTTCAATCCGCACTCCGGCGGGTGCGAGGGCATGGTGAAATAGCCAAGCTCCATGTGCGTTTCCTTCCTTCGCGTTGGGTTCAGTCGTGCAATGCGTCTTGCCGCGCATTCGCGCGACATTCAGCAAGCGCTGTTCCAGCGGAGGAAATCGCAGGGAATGGGCGGGATCGGAGGGATTTCGGCCGACGACGGCCGATCGCCAGGCTCAAGAGAGCTGACAGCGTCTCACCGTCGCGAGACGTGTCGCAACCATGAGACGCCGCAATATGCGCTGCAGCGGTGGAAGGAGATTATATCGGATAGCGACCACAATGGGATCGCGCTCCCTCTCCCGCTTGCGGGTGAGGGCTGGGGTGGGGGTATCTCAGCGAGTCACATTGTGGAAAGCGCGCCCACCCGGATCGCATCTGCGATGCGACCTCCCCCGCAAGCGGAGAGGTGAAAGCAAATGCGAGGATCAGCCCGCCGCGCGGCGCGGCAACGCGTTGGTATCGGGCTCGGAGGGCGGGGGAAGCTGCATCAGGATGGTCTGGCCCATCGAGGCGATCTCGATGCCCTCCTCCTGGAAGCGCCGCTTCATGCGGCGGTTGAACTCGCGCTGCACCGACCAGCGGCCGCCATCGGTGCAGCGGATCTGGCCGACGATGGTGACGACGGAGCCGTCGACCTTGTCGACGCCCCACAATTCGAGATCGCCGCGGATCAGCGCGCGATACGCCGTCTCCTGACGCATCTGCGCGACGATGTCCTTCAGCACCTCGCCGGCGCGGTCAGTGTCCTCCTTGTAGGACACGTTGACGCTGACCGCGGCATTGCCGGCGCCGCGGCTGGCATTGGTGATCGTCGTCACCGCGCTGAACGGCACGACATGCACCGAGCCGTCACCGGCGCGCAGACGCATGGTGCGGATCGAGACGTTCTCGACCACGCCCGAGAGGCCCGACACCGTGACGGTGTCGCCGACCTGCACGGTGTTCTCGATCAAGAGGAACAGCCCGGTGATCAGGTCCTGCACCAGCTTCTGCGAGCCGAAGCCGATCGCGATGCCGACGATGCCGGCGCCGGCAAGCAGCGGCGCGACGTTGACGCCGATCTCGCTGAGCGCGGTGAGCCCGACCACCGCGACGATCATGCAGAACAGCGCGGTGCGCAGCATCGGCTGGAAGGTGCGCAGCCGCGCGGCGCGGGCGTAGTGGCCGTCGCGCGACAGCGTGTCGATCTGCCGGTCCATCAGCGCATTGGCGACTTCCCAGATCACGGCTGCGGCGAGCGCGGCAATGCCGATCGTCACCAGCGCCGAGATCAGCCGGGAGCCGATCTGGCCGCCATAGAACCAGACAATGGCATCGACGCCCCAGACCTCGAGCAGCGCGACGAAGCCGATCAGCGCGATCACCGTCGTGACCACCTTGCGCAGCAGCGGCAGATAGCGGTTGGCGCGGGTCTCCAGCCCCGGGAAGCGCTGCATCAGGTCCGGGCTGATGCGGAAGCCGCGATCGATCAGGCTCAGCACCACCATGGTGACGAGCCGGGTGACCAACAGCACCGCGACGGTGCCGACGAAATATTGCAGCAGCAGCGAATAGCCGTTGCGGATGTTGAGCGCCCACACCGCCCACAGCGCGAGATCGAGCCCGATCGCCAGCACGTGCCAGAGCCCCGCGAGACGGTTGCGCGTCCGCGCCGCCAGCCCGGTGCGATCGGCTGGCGCGCGGATGACGTCGGCGACCTGGCGGCGGCATTGCAGGATGATGACGACGACGAAGAGATGCACGACCAGCATCACCAGCCGGATCAGCGCGGCATAGCCGGCGCGATGCAGCCCGAGCAGCAGCGCGACATTGGCAAAGGCGATGCCGGAGACGCCGACGGCGACGATGCGCCGTGCCCAGATCTCGATATAGGCCGCGGTCTCGGCCCGAACCCTGAACAGGCCGAACGGGCCGGCCAGCGCGCGCACCGCGCAGATCAGCGCGCGCGAGAATGCATAGGCGTTGACGACCGCGAGGATCACGAGCCGCGTGGTCGACTGATCACCGATCTCGGTGCCGAGCAGCGCGGTGGCGGTACCGCCGAACACCACCACCGGCAGCAATTCGAGCAGCAGGCGGCCGAGCACGAAGGGCACCCGGACCAGCGACTGCCATGCCCGCGCGATACTGAGCCGGCGCCGCTGCAACTCGGGTTCCGGCGTAACGTCGGTAACCGACGACGGCGGATCGGCGCTGGCCAGCACCGGCACGGGAACGTGCGCGGCTTGCGGCAGCCGCCGCTCCAGGAACACGACCGGCCGCTTGATGAAGCGGAACACCACCCATTCGGCGGCCAGCGCGCAACCGAACACCAGCGCCAGCTTCCAGGCGATGTCGATCAAGAGGCCATAGGCGGCCGGATCGTTGGCGGTGCGCACGAACCAGTAATAGAACGCCGAAAAATTCGTCAGCGTGCGCGCGACGTCGGCGACCTCGTGCGACATCTCGCCGACCTGCTCCGATACCATCAGCAGAAGCTGCGCGCCGAGGCTGTCTGCATTGAGCGGGATCGGCGAATTCTGCTCGGGCGCCGGCTCCGCGGCGGCCGGCCGCGGCGAGGCATTGGCGATGGCGCGCAGCGTGTTGATGATCTCGCCGCGCTTCTTGTCATCCTGCAGCGTCTCGAGCGCGCGCTTCGCCTGCTCCGGCGTCAACGCCTCGCTGGTACTGGGTTGCGGCGGCGCCGGCTTGGCGCCCGGCTGCGCAAGCGCGGGAGAGATGAGCAAAGTGAGGACGAGAAGGATCGCAAAGCGAAATGTGTGCGACACGAGGGCCTCTTATTGAAAGTCATTGCGCGACGGCAGATCCCCGGAAGGAATCAGTTCTCGCGCTCGCGCCATGTCGGATCGCCTCTTTTCGCCCCGATGATGTGTCGGAAGTTTGCCGCTGTGGCGGCCATGTCTTGGCATTTGCCGCAACACATACGTCACAAGTGTTGAGCGGCGTTTACGCATGCAGCGCGTTCCCGGCTGAGCCGGCCGAGCCGCGCACCACACGTCAGGGATGAGGCGGCAGAATCTTTCGCTTGACGCTGGCCGGCCATCATGATGTTCTTACTTTGTTCTTTTGGTTCCGATTGCGTTTCGAGGTGATCATGCACGACGTGTTCAGCGACGACGGTCCGGTCCGGCTCTTCTTTCATGATGACGACGAAACACCGCTGGAATTCATGCGTAACCTGTTGCGCACGGTATTCGGCAAATCCCGGAAGGAAGCGATTGCCGTCACAGCGCGAATCGAGGCCCAGAACGGATTCGCATGCGGCCCCTATCCCGCGACGGTGGCCAAGGCTCTGCTCGAGTCCGCCCAACAGCTGATCCGCAGCAACGGGCATCCATTGCTGATCACCGCGTCCGCCGCCGACGCGGCCCGGCCGTGCGATCTCTGTGGCGCGTTGGAGCCCGTGACCGACGTGTTTCTCATCCGCCGGACAGTCTGCCTGTGCGGCAACTGCCTGATCTCCGCGCGCGCAAGCTCGGAAAATCTGCCGAGCGAGGAGTTCAGATATGCCTTCATGGCGCTCGATTGGCATTTTGCCGGGACGCCGCGCAATCAGATCATGACCCGGTCGCGGCAATTTCCCGGTCACATGCGAGCGGACGTTCAGATCGCGATCGACCGACTGTTCGATGCGCCGATCCATTTCTTCGGCATTCATGAGCAACACCGCTATGAGACCCTCGCGATTGCCTCGCTGATGGAGAACAGCCGCAACGCGCCGCCGATCGCGCCGCCGCAGTATCACGACGTCGACGTCGGCGAGCCCGAGTCGGTGAAATGCCTGACCAATGGTTTGTGGCTATGCCAAACCGAAGAGCTGCGCTACGCGGTGCTGCTCAGCTACCATCGTGATTATCAGACCGAGCCGGGCTTGCGGATCGAGCTCGCGGTGCCCGCAGGCGCCGCCGGAAACGCCTTGATGCAGCGGACCTTTGCGGAGCTGGAAGCGGCCGTGCATGCTGCACGATCCTATCGCGGCAAGATCCTGTCGCTGGAGGACGGCGCCAATTATCACGGACGTTCGCGTGGCTTGACCGTGCATCGCCTGCCGACGGTCGCGCGCGATGTCGTGATCCTGCCGGAACGGACGCTGCGCCTGCTTGACCGCAACGTGCTCGACTTCGTCGAAAGCCGCGATCTGCTGCGAAAGCTCGGCCAGTCGACCCGCAAGGGCATCCTGCTCTACGGCCCGCCCGGCACCGGCAAGACCCACACCATTCGCTATCTCGCCACCAACCTCCCAAACCACACCACACTGATCATCACCGCCGAGCAGGTCGGGCTGCTCGGCGCCTATATGAGCCTGGCGCGGCTGCTGCAGCCGACCGTGGTCGTGATCGAGGACGTCGATCTGATCGCGCGCGACCGCGAGGACGTGGGCGGACCGTGCGAGGAATCCCTGCTCAACAAGCTGCTCAACGAGATGGACGGCCTGAAAGAGGATTGTGACATCCTGTTCGTGCTGACCACCAACCGCCCCGAAGAGCTCGAGGGTGCGCTCGCCGGCCGGCCCGGCCGCATCGACCAGGCGATCGAGGTGCCGCTGCCCGACGAGGCCGGACGCGGCAAGCTGATCCGGCTCTACGGCCGTGGCCTGCCGCTCGAACCGCCCGTCATTGATGCAGCGGTGCAACGCACCGCAGGCGTCAGCGCCGCCTTCATCAAGGAGCTGATGCGCCGCATCGCCCAGGCCAGCATCGCCCGCGGCGGCGGCCAGGACGTCACCGCTGAGGACATCGACGGCGCGCTCAACGAGATGCTGTTCGACGGCGGCCGGCTCAACGTCAAGCTGCTCGGCGGCGCTCAGGGAATGAGCGCGGGGTGACGGCAGGTCAACGCGCCAAGGGAGCCGGCAGCAGCAACTCGCGCTCGCCGCCGGCGAGCCGCGCAAGCTCGTCCGACATCCGCGCCGGCACGCGCTCCCAGGCCTGCGGCCTGTCCTGACGGAACAGCCGCATGGTCGGATACCAGGGCGTGTCGGCGCGGTCGCGCAGCCAGCGCCGGTCGAGTGCATAGGGACACAGCATCCAGACCGGGTGGCCAAGCGCGTCGGCGCGAGGTCGACGATATCAGCACCAAGGCTCCGCAGCACCGGAGAATCGTCCGGCCGCAGCGTCACGCCGCGCTCGAACGCTGCCACCGCGCCCTCGTGCTCACCCTTGACGGCGAGCGCATCGCCGAGCGTGGCGAAGGCCGGTCCATGATGCGGATCGAGGCTGAACACCCGGTTCAGCAGCACCGCGCCCTCCGCGGCGCGATCGGTCACGAAGGCGATGACGGCGGACAGATGCAGCGCCGGGACATGGTCTGGATGGGCAGTCAGAATATCGCCGCACAGCGTGCCGGCCTCCGTCGCGCGGCCCGCGCCATAATGCGCCACCGCATCCAGCAACATCCGATCAACCGCCGCACTGCCCACGATCGCGCCCCCGCCTCTCAAACCCCGATGGGGATTAAACGGGCGGCGCCGCCAAATCCGGCACGCAAATCCCGATTGAAGAATCCGGATGCGCGCCGTGATCTCTTCCCCTTCCCCCTGAAAGGGGGAAGGTCGGGATGGGGGTCAGCCACAGGCGATGCTGTATGCGGAGAGAGCAAATCGCCACCCGCTCTGCTCTTGCGAGCAAAGCGCCCCCCTTTTCAAGGGGAGGTAAGGGGATGGCCAGAAACGATGATGCCCATCGCCTCTCTTGACGCCAGCCCCATCATGTAACATATGAAGTTACATGATACGCGATAGCCGTTTATCCAGCGTCCTGCACGGCCTGCTCCACATGATCGGAGCGGGCGAGCCGGTGACGTCGGAGCAACTTGCACAGGCGATGGCCACCAACCCGGTGGTCGTCCGCCGCGTGATGGCGGGCCTGCGCGAGCAAGGCCTGGTCCGCTCGGAAAAGGGCCATGGCGGCGGCTGGACGCTGGCGCGCGACCCCACAGACATCAGCCTCGCAGACATCTATCGCGCGGTCGGCGCACCCACGATCGTGGCGATGGGCCACCGCTCGGAAAATCCAGGCTGCCTGGTCGAACAGGCCGTCAACGACGCACTCGGCGATACGTTTCGCGAGGTCGAGGCGCTCTTCCTGAAGCGGCTCGGCGGCGTGACGCTCGAAGCGCTGGCGAAGGATTTCAAGCGCCGGCTCGCCAAGCACAAACAAAGCCTCGAGGACCAGATTCATGCAGTCAAGTGAGCAGGCGAAGCCTCTGCCGTACAACGATCCCGCGCATTGGGACAAAATGGTCACCGCCTATGAGGCGCAGTCGCAGCCGTTCACGACGCTGTTCGCCGACGCCGCGGTCGCAACACTCCCGATCGGCCCGTCATCGAAAGTGCTCGATGTCGCGACCGGCACGGGTGCAGCGGCGCTTGCTGCCGCCCGCACCGGCGCGGCCGTCACCGCGATCGACTTCTCCGCCGGCATGGTGGCGCGGGTCCGCGCGCATGGCCTGCAAAATATCGAAGCACGTCAGATGGACGGCCAGGCGCTCGATTTGGCCAATGCTGCCTTCGATGCGGCGGTGTCGGTGTTCGGCGTGATGCTGTTTCCGGACTGGCGCGCCGGATTGCGCGAAATGGCGCGGGTGACGCGGCCTGGCGGAACGGTCGCGATTGCGGTCTGGAAAAGCGCCGACGGCGCAGCAGTGCATCTGCTGCTGTCGCAGATCATCCGGCGGCTCTATCCCGATAACGTCACGCCAATGCCCTGCAGAGGCCTCGCCGAGCTCGCCGATCCCGGCCGCTTAGCTGCCGCGGTCATCGCCGCCGGCTTCGCCGATCCTGTCATCGCCGAGATCACCCACGACTTCAAACTCGATGTCGCCAATCCCGGCGACGTCGACAAACTGTTCGAGTTCATGCCGCATTGGAGCGGGCTCGACGCAGACAAGAGCGCCGCGGTGGCCGGCGCCTTCCGTGCCGAGATCGACAGCAGACGGGTCGGCAACAGTTTTGCGATTCCCTCGACCGCGCTGATCGCGACGGCTCTGCGGCGCTAGCGTCGCGAGCAGCAATCGTCGCATCTGGCGCGCGCTAGCGCCTGTCGTCGTCCGGCTTGTCTGCGTCACTCGGCGGCTGCAGGCCGGAGCTGTTGGCCCAACGGTCGAGTTCCTCGATGACCCGCCGGTGGCTCGGCCGTAGCTTGGACGGGCCACCGGGCTCCTGCGACAATTTACGGGGCAGCTTGACCTGTTCTGGCATAACTAGACTCCAGAGCTGGGCAGTACGCACGATACAAGCAGCGATCGCTACGCACGCGACTTGAGAAGATCGCGAATCTCGGTGAGCAATTCCTGCTCCTTGGTCGGCTTGGGTGGCTCGGCCGGCGCCGCCGGCGCTTCGCGCTTGAGCTGGTTCATGAGGCGGACCACGATGAACAGCACGAAGGCGACGATCAGGAAGTTGAGCGTCAGCGTCAGGAAGTTGCCCCAGGCCAGCACCGCGCCCTGCTTCTTGGCATCGGCGAGGTTGGTCGCCGTCACCGACTTCGACAGCGCGGTGAAATAGTTGGAGAAGTCGAGCCCGCCGCTGGCCGCGCCGATGATCGGCATGATGATATCGGCCACCATCGACGAGACGATCGCGCCGAAGGCTGCGCCGATGATCACGCCGACGGCGAGATCGACGACGTTGCCCTTCATGGCGAATTCCCTGAATTCCTTCAGCATGTCATCTCCTGTTTCAAGAAAGGGTGTGGCGCGGCCCGGCGACGGATCGCCGGCCGCTGCAAAAGTGCGAAGCCTATTTGTGAACTTCCGACTTCGCCGGCGCTGCGGCCGGCTGTGCGGGCGTCGCCTGCTCCCAGGGTGCAGGCAAGATGACCCGCGCCGGCGGCGGGAGCTGCGCGGCGCGCTGCACATTCGCATTCGTCGAATGCTGCTCGTCGCCGGAATTATCCGCGCGGGCGACGGCGATTGTGATGCCCAGCGCCAATGCTGCCAGCCCAAGCCCCGCGCCGATCGGCGCAGCGGCGACGCTCGTGCGCCGCCCGTTCAGGATGGCAGGATGAGATGAGGTCATCGCAACTGCTCCTCACGCAATACACATGGTTCGGAGCCGTGCGGGCGCGAACACCGCGCACGGCTCGATACGGATCGTCAGGTCTTGATGTCGGCGGGCAGCTTGCCGCCATTGGCGGCGAGCTTCGCCATCACCTGCTGGTGCAGCCAGACGTTCATGGTGGCGGTGTTGTTGGTATCGCCGGTGTAGTGCAGCTCCTTCGCGAGCTCCTTGCGCGCCGCAAGGCTGCTGTCGAGGCCGAGCGCCTTCATCAGGTCGACGATCGAAGTGCGCCAGTCGAGCTTCTCGCCGGTGACGGCGGCTGCCTTGTCGACGATCGCCGCGACGTCGACGGTTTGCGCGACGGGCGTGCCGGGCGCCGTGGGTACGGCGGTGGACGTTGATGCAGGCGATGCGCCGGGCGCAGCCGACGTCGTGGTCTCGGGCGTCTTGCTCTCAGGTGTCTTGGCCTGGGCGCCGTGGCCGAAGATTGCACCCATGATGCTTCCAAAAATGCTCATGTCTCTCACTCCGTGCGCCCGAGACACCGTTTGTCTCGTGGCTGGTTCCGGTGACGGAGCGGACGATAGGCAGGCCATTGGCCGAGCGGAAGATGACCATCGTCACTATCGGAGTGTGGGACGACGTGGTGCAGTCGGCGCGAGATTCGTGCGGCCGTGCGCCGCACGTCGCGCGCGTTTCATCGTACGCCCCACGTGCGATGAAGTCAGCCGTCCCGGCCCGATTCGCCAGCCCCGAGAAGTCGGGACGGCTGACACCAACGTCCTTTGCGCTTCTTGAACTAGAGCTGACGGCGCCGAATGGCCTGAGCAAGCTCGACAAAGCTTTCGGCAATGCCGACGCCGGTCTTGGCGCTGACCGATTTGACGCTCGACTTCGCGAGCTCGGCGATCAGGCCGGCGCTTCCCGCGGCTTCCGGCAGGTCGATCTTGTTGAGCAGCGCCCGGTAGGGCCGTCCCGGAAATCGCTCCTCGAAACCGCGGACCAGTTCGACCATCCGGGTCACCGTCTGCGGTCGGGTGACATCGGACACGATGATCGCCGCGGAGGCGCCGGTGACATAGACGGTGTCGAAGATCTGCGTGCCGAAATCGCCGTCGGTGTCCCACAGCACGAGGCGCATCGGGTCGCTGCCGTCGGCCGGCGTCACGTCATGGCTCAGGATCTCGACGCCGAGCGTCGATTTGTACTGGCCCTCGAACCGGTTGTAGATCAGCCGATAGAGGATCGACGTCTTGCCGACCCCCATGTCGCCGAGCAGCATGACTTTTGCGGTGAGCATCAGCGCGCCACTTCGCCTCGATAGACCGTCTCGAATGCCACGCGGCGATTGCCGCCGACGGTGGCATCGAGCCGGTCGGTGATCGGCATCGTCGCGGCGCGCGAAACCAGAATCAGCCGCGACGGGTCGACCCCGAGCGCGCTCAGCCTGCGCTGCACCTGCTCCGCCCGCTTGCGCGCCAGCGTCCGGTTGGTGCCTTCGGTGCCGCTCTGATCGGCATAGCCGACGATGCGCACCTTGAGATCGTTGTTCGCGAGCAGTCCGGCAAGCTCGCGCAACTGCGGCTCGGCCTGATCGTTATCGAGGAAATCATCTGAATTGTTGACGAAGAAGATCGCGGTCGAGGCGATGAAGCGGTCTAGCCGCGCCGCCGGGCCTTCGACCACGGATCGCAGTTTTGCAACTTCATCGCCCAGCTTCACGGACTGCTCGCCGAGCTTGTCGTATTGCTCGGTCAGCCCGGCAAATTTCTGGTCGCCCGACTTCGTCTGCGCGCTCATTGCCTCGCGCATCTGGTCGAGGCTCGCCTGCAGGCGCGTCAGGCTCTGCTGCAGGCCTGCGATACCGGCCTGCGATGCCGCCATCTGCTCCGGCGCGGACACCAGCCCGATGCGGTTGACGACCTTGTAGGGCGCAGCGGCCGCAGCGAGCGCGTCGATCAACGGCGCGGTCTCGAGCTCGCTCGGCTCGATGCCCGAGACGGCCACGCTTCGGCCGCCGTGATCGAAGTCGAGCCGCAGCGGGAATGTGGCGAGCAACGGCTGCTTCACAACGAGCTGCTCCAGCGCCGCATGGGTCCGCCGCTCCAACAGACCCCGCGTCACCGATGTCGCAGCAAGCCAGAGCAACAGCGCGGCCACAGCGGCCAGCACGGCGAACAGGATCACCTTGCCGCGCCGGCTCGCGATCCTAGGCGGCGCGTCGTCGGTCTCGATCGCGGCGGCGAGCGAGGCAAGCATCGGCGTATCGCAATCGGCGCCGCGGTCGATGCGCTCGATCGCATCGAAGAACAGCGAGTTGATCCTGGCATTGTCGGCAGGACGCAACGGTCCCAGGCACTCCGCCGCCAGGATGTAGCGCGGCGAGGCGCGCAGCGCGAGCTGCCGTCCACCGAAATCGAGCGTTTGCAGATTGCCTTCGCCGGCCAGCGCCTGCACGGAGAATTCGAGGATCGCCGCGACCATCGCGCTCAGCAGATCGGCGCGCTCGTCGGGGTTCGCCTCGCGCTTCCAGTCGGCGATCAGGCGGCCATTGCCGCGCTCGATGATCAGCAGGCGATTGATCTGCGGCGGGGCATCCGCAAGCACGAACTCGCTGATCGGACGTCCCGTCACCAGCGACTTGACCCGCCCGACCCACAGTTGCGCCGAGGTCAGCGCGTTGATGCGCTGCTCGAGCGAGGCCACCAGTTCCCTGAACGCATTCGCGACCGCGGCGCTGACCAGCCGGCCGACGATCGGATAGAGCGCCTCGATCATCTGCTCGCGCGAGTTCTTGATCTCGCTGCGGATCGCGGAGACCACGACCGGCGCAATCGCGGTGGCGAGCTCGCGCGGCCGGTTGACCTCGGCGCGCTCCAGCGCCTCGACCAGAATGCCGGCGGTGGCCGTCTCCAGGCGATCGGAATTGCCGACGTAGCGCTGCAGCGAATCGAGATCGGCCTCCAGCGACGTCAGACGCGTCGCCTCGGGCTGAAACAGCAATGTCTTGAGCTGCTCGATCTCGCGGTTTTGGCCGGCAGCAGCTGCCATGCTATTTGCCCGTGCGGCCCGATCCCAATCCGCTGATGGCCGCGCCGAGCTGGGTGATGGCCGCACCGACATCCTTCAGCGAGTCGAGGCGCTTCTGCTCGGTGTCCCGCTCCAGGTCGGAGAGCCGCGCAGAAAGCGCGGTGAGCTCGTTGGTGAAGTCCGCCTGCATCTGCTTCAGCGATGCCTGCATCTCGTCGCGCAGACCCGTGAGGTTGGTCTCGAGCGAACGTTGCGCGCCGCCGAACAGGAGGTCGCGGACCTGATCGATCGCCGCCATGCCATGCGCCGCGGCATCCGCGCCGTTGCCGGCCGCCGCGTTTGCCAGTCCATCCGTATCCTTGGTCTGGCGCTCGATACCCTTCATGGTCATTCCCTGCTTAGTCAAAGCTGCGCAATCCGGACTTGCCATTCCAAAAGCAAATCCTGAACGATCCTATAGCCAATTTTGCGGGCGCGGCCCAGAAAAAGGCGAGCAATCTCAGCCAGATCAGCCGCCTGGTTGTCGGGACAAGGGCAATTATTTCTAGTAAGTTATTGCCTTTATTGCGAGTTCTGTACGGTTCTTGACCTGGCATTTCTCCAGGATCGTGCTGACATAGTTCTTCACGGTTCCCTCGGCCAAGTGCAGCCGCTCGCCGATCTCGGTATTGCTCTTGCCCTCGACGATCAGCGTGAGAATTTCATTCTCCCGTGCCGTCAGCCCGTCGCGCACCGGCAGCTTCGCCGAGATGCGCGGACCGCGGAGTCGCTTGAACTCGTCGAGGATGCGCGCGGCGACCCCAGGCGAAAGCCCGGACTGGCCGTTGATCACGGCGCGGATCGTCGATGCGATCTCCTCCATCCTGGCGTCCTTCAAGAGATACGCCTTGGCACCCGCGCTCACTGCCTCGAAGATCAGATCGTTGGTCTCGAATGTCGTCAGCACCACGATATGGGTCTGCGGCAGCTCGCGGAGAATCCGCTGGGTCGCCGCAATGCCGTCGACACGCGGCATCTGCAGGTCCATCAGGATGACGTCCGGCCGGTAGCGCCGCGCGAACTCGATGGCCTGCTCGCCGTCGGACGCGCCGGGAAGGATCTCGAAATCGTCGTTCTGCTGGGCGAGCAGTGTGGCGATCCCTTCCCTGATCAGCGTCTGATCCTCGGCGATCAGCACCCGTACCTTCTCAATCCTGCTCACGGGCTTCCATCATCCTCTCAAAGGTGTGCACGGCGACCACCTCAACATGGCGACCACATCAATCGGCCAGCACGCCGGCAGATGCTACCGGCGGCACCGCCACGGGGAGCGATATCCGGACCAGCGTTCCCTGTCCGGGCGCGCTCTCCACCGCGCAGCTTCCGCCGACAAGTTCAGCAAATTCGGCCATTCCAATCAATCCGAAATGTCCTGGAGTAGGCACCGCGGGATCGAAGCCGCGGCCGTCATCGCGGATCTCGACAACGAGCTTCCGGCCGACTGCGGCCGGCTCATCGAAGGCGTGAAACGAGACGCGGCGTGCCTGCGCATGGGTCTGAACATTGCGCAGCGCTTCGCTGAGAATACGCTGAACGGTCAGGCCGCAGTCGCGCAAGCCGGCCCGTGCCTCCTCGTCGATCTGGATCGACACCCTGACGCCGCTGCGGGTGGCGAAGTCGCTGAGCTGCCCCTCGACATCGGGATCGAGCTTCCAATCGTCGGGCATGCGCAGCCGGGCGATCGCCTCGCGGGCTCGGCCGAGGCCGCTTGCCGCGGCGTCTTCCGCGGTCGCAAGGCTGTCCGCAACGCGGGAGGGATCGGCCGACAGATAATGCCTGATCAACCGGATCTGGGTCAGCAGCGCCACGATCGAATGCACCAGCGTATCGTGCAGATCGCGCGCCAGCCGCAGCCGCGTCCGCGCCAGCGAGGCAAAACGCACCTCCGCGCTCGCCGCCTCGAGCTGCTGCTCCATCAGGCGCCGGGCCCGGCGCTCGCTGCCGAGCAGAGTTTCGACCTGGCGGCCGGCGAAGTCCGGCATGGCGATGACGAAATAATGCGACTGCGCGCCATTCCACAGCACGACCGCCGTCATCGGCTGCGTGATGTCAGGCGATGCGCCACGCACACCGGCCAGCGCGATCATGTCCCGCTGGCCGCTCGCAAGCGCCGCCAACTCGGCTTCCATGCCGACCAGCAGCATGCACTCGCAGCAATCGATACCAATGGCGGGAAGCCATTCGACCAGCCCCCCGATTTTCCGCTGCATGCTCCGGTCGGCACCGATGACGGCGAGACCGATGACATTGGCTTCCGCGGCCGCAAGCAAATCCTTGCTCAGATCGATCATGCGTTGCCCATCAACTCAGCGAGCAGCCCACTCTGGCGTAAGCCGGTGGCGGCCGCAAACGAATATGACTTTCGTCACAACTGATCCTGACTTTCGTCAGATGCCGCCGCCGCTCGAAATGCGGTTCTGTTCGAGGATGAGCAACAGCGCAAGTCGTGATGTGCCATATGCCGGCGTCCATGGCGATGCCAGCCCGGCGCCGGGCTTTTCGGAAGGCCGCGCCAGTCGACCGGAGTGTGAGCTGACAATGAGGGCTGCGCCACGGAAATCGGCGCGCATCGAGCTGCGCATGTTGGCGGAGGCGGAAAAGCCGGCGCGGCGCCGGCGCCTGAGCGCGACCCAGAAGGTGGCATTGCAGGAAGCGCTGGTCGGCCGCCTGCAGCTTTACCCGCGCGGATATGCCGCGAGCAAGACCGGACCATTCCACTCACGGCGCGCCATCCTCGGACTGGTGCGCGCCGGCCTGATGAGCCTCAGCGCGACGGCGCGCTATGCGGCCGTGACCAAGCGCGCACGCGACACCTACGCGGCTCCGGCGACCAGCGAGAGCGAAAGCGAGTGAGCGCATGTCGTCGGGCACCCCGGCCCGATGGTCAGTCCGGCAGCGGCGCGCCCCAGGCCGCCGTCACGTTGCCGCCAAGCCGCGGATTGTTCAAAGGCCGTCTCGCGCGAAGAAGCGGCAACAAATCCGGATCATGAAACCGGGCGTAGTATGGCTCCATCCAGGCAAGGTCGCCCTGGAAGGTCCAGGGGAAGAGCTGCTGCGGCACTTGCGAGAGAGCGCTGAAGCTCCGCTCATCCTTGACGGCGCGAACGATCACGGCGGCGAGCCGATGGATCGCTCCGTTATTCTCCGCATAGAGATCGATCTTCCGGCGGCTTGCGAGTTCGGCGCAGAACACCAGCGGGGTGAGCGCAAAATTGTGGTAGTGCAGCGCGCGCTCGCCACGCTTCAATTCGCGTTCCAGTTCGCCGTGCGCCCCGATGTCCCTGATGCCCTGACGCGCCCAGGAGAGGCCGGCTTCGACCAGATCATCGCGATCGGTCAGGGTGCCGATCGACATCAGATCGAGCCCGGCCCAGTAGACCAGGTTGTTGCCGAGGTGGTTGATGCGATCGGCATCGCGCGTCTCCTCAGCGATCCGGATCAGCCATGGCTTGATTTGCTGGAAGCGGTGATCCGCTTTGGTGGACGCTGCGGGGAAGCGCAGCAACGCCAGCGCGAAATCGGTCCCGGCCCAGGAGCGTTCGAAATCGCCCTGATAGTTGGCGCCGATCGTCAGCAGCGCATTTCCCCTGGCCCAGCCGGCGAGCAAGTCCATGACGCAGTCCGGATCGCGCTCATCGGCCGCCTTGTTGACCTGCGCAATGAACGCATGGAGCGGCTTGATGGCCTCCGCGTAGCCGCTGGCATTCTGATAGAAGCCGGGCGGATCGACCGACGTCAGCGCCGGTGGCGCCTCGCACGTCCGGGCCGATGCGGGCTGCGCGAGGCAAGCGAAGGCGATCGATCCGCAGATCGTCGCAAGTCGGATATCAAGCTTCATGGAAAGAACTCTGCGAGCCACCGCGGGGACGAGACGCCACGTCGTGAGCGCAAACACAGTCATCGACAAACGCGCGCACCAAGACAACCAAATCTAATGTGATGCGATCCGGAATCGAGTTCAGGCGCCGTTCAGAATTTTGGAGCGCGGCCGAGGCTCGTCGAAGCAGGCAGACCGGTCAGAACGGAAATGGGAATTCACGGACGGGGGCCTTGTCGTCAAAGCCGACGCCTGTCGCCGGCCCCTTGCGGTAATGGCCATTGTATTGGCCGATGTAGCGGCCGCTTGGAGTGCGACAGGCGAGATCGTCGCGCCCCGCAGGCATCGGCCGGCGCTCGTGATATCGCGTTCGGTGACAGTTGCAGTCCTGATCGCAGACCATCCTGATCCGGACAACCGACGGCCGCCAAGCGCGATCGGCGGCAGGGCCGGCGGGACTGCCCAGCGCGAGCGCAATCTGGGCAACGCCGATGATCAGATCAATCATGACCGTATCCCCCTATTGCGGAGCGATGGGCCACGCATCGCGCAGCCGCTCGCAGTCGAACCGGAAACGATCGCCACGGCGGAGCGTAGCCTGCCACGGCGCACTCCTGGCAAACGTCGAATCGACGGTTTGGCCGTCCGGATAGGTGATCCGAACGGTGGACTTGTGCAGCCAGGAGCCGATCGGAGCATAGGGAAGCTCCTCGGATCGCAGCACCTCGGCGCGGCAACGCGCTGGGGATGCCGCGGAGGCTGCGGCGCCCGAGAGAACGGTCAATCCCAGGATGACCACGGAGAGCGTGCCGAATTTCATTGCAGCTTGCCCTTTGAATGAGCGGGTTGTCATAAGGCCGCCGCACCGCACAAAGTTGTGCAGATGCTTATTTTATCTTCAGATTCGTGCTATATATCGACTCGGACAGAGTGATGGCTGGCACGCATATGCGGTTTCTCGGTCTCGTTCTAAGGACGCTCTTTCTACTGGTCGTGGTGGTGACAACGGCCCGGGTGGCTATGCCCCAGAATGAGAGCTTTGCGACTTTGTACGACACCCCCGCTGACCTGTTCCGCATCCTGATCGGCGCCGCCGTCTGCTTCTTCATTTGCATCCAGATATTCCGGTATTCCCGCGATCCCGCTGACATGCGCAAATGGGTTCCGATTGGTCTTGCTGTCGTGCCGCTCGCACTGATTTGCGCACGCGTCATCTGGTAACGCAACGGTTCCCCGGCTCCCTGCTCAGCGCTTCATATCCGCACCGAGCCGTCGGATCGGCTCAACGCCTGCGCACCCCTGATCCTCACCATACCCATCCAGCGATCCGGCCCAGCTTTGTCGCGGCTTTCTGGTGGTTGGCGATGCGCCGCCACGCCGGCGATCACGTGGATCTGAAGGAAGGCTGCGAAGATAATCTTTACAGTTTACCTTCATATATGCCATTCTCACCGGCATGAACAATTCACCGGCCCGTACCGGCTCGGCGCGCACCTCCGCGCTCGCCGAAGACCTCCGCCTGCTGATTGGAAAGCTGAAGCGTCGGCTGCGCGAGCAAGGCCAGCGTGAGGACCTGCCGCCGTCCCAGGTCGCGGTGCTGCTGCGTCTCGAGAAGGGCGGCCCCGCGACCGTGTCCAGCCTGGCGCGGTCGGAGGGGATGCGTCCGCAGTCGATGAGCTCGGCGATATCGGCGCTCGAGGCCGCGGGCCTGGTCCGCGGCGCGCCCGATCCGGACGACGGCCGGCAGACCATCATGTCGCTCACCGAGACCTGCCGCGAGCGGCTGCGCACCGGCCGCGCCGCGCGGCAGGACTGGCTGTCGCGCACCATCGCCACGCGGCTGTCGGCGCGGGAGCAGGACGAACTCGCCGCCGCCGTCGGCCTCCTGAAGCGGCTGGTCGAGGATTGATGCCCGCCGCGCCGATCGCGAGAAACATCGGCTGAAAGGAAACGATCATGGCCCTGACGACGCTCGATCCGATCACCGCCCTCATTGTCGTCGATCTGCAATCAGGCCTCGTCGGCGCGCCCTTCATCCATCCGTTCGCCGACGTCGTGGCGCGCGCCTGCGACCTCATCACAGCGTTTCGGCAACGCCGACTGCCGATCGCGCTGGTCAATGTCGACGGCACAGCGCCCGGACGAACCGAGCGCCCGCGCCCCGGCGGCGCATTTCCCGATGGCTGGACCGAGCTGATCCCGGAGCTCGACCGGCAAGCGAGCGACATCGTCGTCACCAAGCGGACATGGGGCGCGTTCGCCAGCACCGATCTCGAGACCCGGCTGCGCGCCCGCGGTGTCACCCATGTCGTGATCGCCGGCGTTGCCACCGGCACCGGCGTCGAATCAACCGCAAGGCAGGCCTATGAGGCCGGTTTCAACGTCACGCTCGCGATCGACGCCATGACCGATGCGCGGCCGAACGCCCATGACTACAGCATCGAACACGTATTCCCGCGGCTCGGCGAAACCGGCTCGACGCAAGCGATCATCAATCTCCTTGAAAGGACCAACGCCCATGAACTGGCATGACCTCGTCGCCTACTTTTTCGGCGGCGCGTTCCTCACCAACGCGATCCCCCACGTCGTCGCCGGCATGATGGGCAAAGCGTTCCAGAGCCCGTTCGCAAAGCCGCCGGGCGAAGGCCTGTCGTCATCGACCGTCAACATCGTGTGGGGCTTCTTCAACCTCGCCGTCGGATATCTGCTGGTCTGCCGCGTCGGCGACTTCGGCCTCCGAACCACCAGCGACGTCGCCGCACTCGGCCTCGGCGGTCTCCTGATCGGCCTGTTCCTGGCGCGGCGGTTCGGACGGTTTCACGGCGGCAATGATCCTCAGCGAACATGAGACGCATCTTTCGATCGCTGGCGAGCTTCAACTACCGGGTCTGGGCAGCCGGCGCGCTGGTGTCCAACATCGGCACCTGGATGCAGCGCGCGGCGCAGGACTGGCTGGTTCTCACCCAGCTCACCAACCACAGCGCCTCCGCCGTCGGCATCGTGATGGCGCTGCAGTTCGGCCCACAGCTGCTGCTGATGCCCTGGTCCGGCCTCGCCGCCGATCGCTTCAACCAACGGCGGCTCCTGATGGCGACGCAGGCGACGATGGGCACGCTGTCGCTCATCCTCGGCATTCTCACCGTTACCGGGCTGGTGCAGCTCTGGCACGTCTATGTGTTTGCATTTCTTTTCGGCTGCAGCGCTGCGCTTGACGCTCCGGTCCGCCAGACCTTCGTGGCCGAGCTGGTCGGCGATCGAGACCTGTCGAACGCCATCGCGCTGAACTCGACCTCGTTCAATGCCGCGCGCATGGTCGGCCCCGCGATGGCCGGCCTGCTCATCGCCTCGGTCGGCACCGGCTGGGCGTTCCTGTTCAACGGGGCGTCCTTCATGGCGGTGCTGACGTCGCTGAGCCTGCTGCGCAAATCCGAGCTCCGACCGAATGCGCGCGCACCCCGCACCAGGGGCGGCATCACGGAAGGATTTCAGTATGTCTGGTCGCGCCCCGATCTCAGGGCGACCCTGGTCATGCTGTTTCTGATCGGCACCTTCGGGCTGAATTTTCCGATCTTCATCTCGACCATGGCGGTCGGCGTCTTCCATACCGACGCGCGCGGTTTTGGCTTGTTGTCATCGATGATGGCGATCGGAACGATGTCGGGAGCATTGCTGGCCGCGACCCGCGACCAGCCGCGCTTTGTCGCGCTGATGCTGGGCTCCGCGATTTTCGGCGTCGGCTGCACGCTGGCTGCGCTGGCGCCGAACTACTGGCTGTTTGCCGCCGCCCTCGTCGTGATCGGCATCGCCTCGCTGACGATCCTGAACACCTCGAATGCGCTGATGCAGCTCTCGACCGAGCCTGCGATGCGCGGACGCGTGATGGCACTGCGGCTCGGCGTTGCGCTGGGTGGTACGCCGATCGGCGCACCGATCGTCGGCTGGGTCGCCGATCATCTCGGCCCGCGCTGGGCACTCGGCGTCGGCGCTGCCGCGGGCTTTGCCGCGGCACTCGTCGCACTCGGCATGCTCGCGCAGGCGAACGCCGCAGCCGGACATGGCAGCGGACATGGCAGCCTGCCGCCGGCCGAATGACGGACCGTCCTTGCTCGGCGGCGTGACGTTGCCCGGGCCTCAGACGACAGCGATCATCACAAGACCACCTCGATCAGACGCGGACCGCGATGTTTCATCGCGCTGCCAAGCTGATTCGCGAATTCCTCCACCGATGTTGCGCGGGTCGACTCCACGCCCATGCCGGACCCCAGCTTGACCCAATCGAGCTCGGGATTGTGCAGGTCGAGCATCGAAAACGCCTTGGGTCCGGGATCGCCGGCGCCGACCCGTCCGAGCTCGATATTGAGGATCGCGTAGGAGCGATTGGCAAACACCACCGTGGTGACGTCGAGTGCCTCCCGTGCCTGCGTCCACAACGCCTGCAGCGTATACATCGCGCCGCCATCGCCGTGCAGACAGACGACCTTCCGGTCCGGGCACGCGACCGCCGCTCCCGTCGCGAGCGGGATGCCCTGCCCGATCGCACCTCCAGTCAGGGTCAGATGATCGTGCGGCTCGATCGCAGCCGCGAACCGATGGACGCCGCCACCTGCCGTTGCGCCTTCGTCGGAGATGATCGCGCCCTCCGGAAGATAATGGGCGATGACCTGCCCGGCCGTGCGCGCATCGAGCGGCCCGGCCGGAATATCCGGCTTGTTCAATGTGTCGGTATCGAGCCGCTGATGGGTGGCCTTCAAGGTGTCGGCGAGCGCCTCCAGGGCCGCCGTACCATCCTCATGCGCGTGAGCCAGATAGAGAATCCGGCAATCCTCCGGCGTGCACCAGGACGGCTTGTTCGGATAGGCGAAGAAGCTGACCGGAGGCTTGGCGCCGACCAGGATGAGCTGCTCCGTTCCTCTCATGAACTCGACAATCTGCTCGGCGAAATAGGGAATGCGCTCGATCCGCGCACGGCCGGCGCCGCGCTGGCAGCGTGGCGCAAAGGTGTCGCAGGCGATCCGCGCGCCGATTGCTGCGGCGATCCGGCCGGCCGCATTGAGACCGCGCTCCTTCAGCGCGGCGCCGCGGATCAGCAACACGGACTTCTTTCCCGATCGGAGCGCGATTGCGGCCTGGTCGATGGCCTCGGTCGAAACCTGCGCCGGCATCGGCTTGGGCAGGGCCGGCGCGGGACGGTCCGCCTCCAGCCACGCGGTGTCGGCGGGCAGGATCAAGGTCGCGATCTGGCCAGGATATTGCAGCGCCGCCTGCACGGCGAGCGCGCCATCCGCGGCGACCGTGCGCGCGCTTGCCGACGAATGCACCCAGGCGGAGACCGGCCGCGCGAAACCGTGGACGTCGGAGGCGAGCGGCGCATCATATTGTGCGTGATAGGTCGCGTGATCGCCGACGATGTTGACGAGCGGCGTGGCGGCGCGGCGCGCGTTGTGGAGATTGGCGAGCCCGTTTGCGAGCCCCGGCCCGAGATGCAGCAGCGTTGCGGCCGGCTTCTCGGCCATGCGGCCATAACCGTCGGCCATGCCGGTCACCGCGCCTTCGAACAGGCCAAGCACGGTGCGCATACCATCCACCCGGTCGAGCGCCGCCACGAAGTGCATTTCCGACGTGCCGGGATTGCCGAAGCAGACCTCGACACCCGATCCGACCAGCGTCCGCAAAAGACTTTCCGCCCCGTTCATGCCGCTTCTCCGTCGTTAGCCTGCTGCAACTCTTGGCGTTTGCGTTGATCAGACGAAGGCGCTCAATCCCGTGATCGACTTGCCGACGATCAGGGTGTTCATCTCGCGGGTGCCCTCATAGGAATAGATCGCCTCGGCGTCCGCGACGAAGCGGCCGATATGATTTTCGAGCAGGATGCCGTTGCCGCCGAGCAGCTCGCGGGCATAGCCGACGCTCTCGCGGCATTTGACGGTGCAGAACGCCTTCGCCAGCGAAGCGTGCTCGTCCAGCATCACGCCCTCGTCCTGCATCTGGCCGAGCCGTAGCATCATCGCCTGGGTCGCAGTGACGTTGCCGAGCATCCTGACCAGGAGATCCTGCACCAGCTGGAAGCCGCCGATCGGCTTGCCGAACTGCCGCCGCTCGGTCGCATAACGCAGCGCATGCTCATAGGCGCCCATCGCGCAGCCCACGGCGAACCACGCCACGCCGGTGCGGGTCATGCGCAGCACCTTGGCCGTGTCCTTGAACGTGTTGGCGTTCTGCAGACGATCCGCCTCGGGAACACGGCAATCCTTCAGGGTGATCAGGCCGTTCTGCACCACGCGCAGCGCCATCTTGGTCTTGATCTTCTCGACCGAGAAGCCGGGATTGTCCTTCGTCACGACAAAGCCCTTGACCTGGTTCGAGGTCTCCTCGCGCGCCCAGATCACGTTGATGTCGGCGAAGGTGGCATTACCGATCCACTTCTTTTGTCCATTGAGAATCCAGACGTCGCCCTCGCGTCGGCAGGTGGTCAGCATCCCGCCCGACGTCGCGGAGCCGACCAGCGGCTCGGTGAGACCGAACGAGCCGATCTTCTCGAAGCGCATCATCGCAGGCAGCCAGCGTTGCTTCTGCGCTTCGTCGCCGCACAGATAGATCGAGCCCGCCGAAAGCCCGGTATGTACGCCCCAGAAGGTCGCGACCGAGGAATCCACGCGCGCCAATTCCATCGCGACGAAGCCGTTCAGCAGCCAGCTGCCGCCGGCGGCGCCATAGCCCTGGTAGCCGACGCCGCCGATGCCGATCTCGGCCATCTTCGGGATGATCGCGAACGGAAACTCGTCGCGGCCCCAGAATTCCTCGATGACCGGCGCCACCACGCCTTCGGTGAACTCGCGCACGCGCCGCAGCAGCGCGCGCTCCGTCTCGTTCAGGACGTTGGCAATGCCATAAAAATCGCCGTTGATCGGCGGTGGCGCGTAGTCCGGCCTCGACGTCCGTGTTGCCTGCGCGTTAACCATGGTGTCCTCCCTGATGCCTGGCGAGGCCTTGCTTGATCTGTCGTGATGCCGGCAGACGATCTCAGGTCGACTTGTTCGGACGGACGCTGGCGCGGAACTCTTCGAAGTTCTCCTTCATCCGGTCCTGGATGATCTTGACCGCATCGGTGGTCGACTGCCGTGCCGTCGACGCGCTGTCCTGTGCGCCCTTGACCGCAATATCGAACACTTTCCGTGCGAACTCGGTCTGCAAGGCGAGGTTCTCATGGACCTTGCCGAGCGGCTTGTATTCGCGCGCCAGTGTCGAGGCCTCGCGCAAGCCCGCCTCCAGCACCTCGCGCTGCTTCTGCGCCACCGATTGCGCACCTTGCGCCGCCACTTTCGCGCTCTGGCCGAGCGCCTCGAGATTCTTCTTCTGGCTCTGGAGCAGTTCGTCCACGTTCAGCTTCGGCAAGCCGAGATCACTACCGAACTTCCGCAGCATATCGATGTATGAGCTGTTATCCGTCATGATGTCCTCCCTGTGGTTACGATTTCTGCCGCCGCTCTCCGGACGTTGGAACGAGATCCCTGAGGTAGCTGGTCGTGCGCGAGAGCAGGGTCGACGGCGCGACCTGACGGCTCTCGTCGGCGAGAAAGGCCTCGATCAGCCGGGCGGTCTCCGCCGGCCGCGTCACCATGAACAGGTGCCCGTCGTCGATCAGCTGCAGTTCGGCGTTCGGGATCAGGCTCGCCATGATGTGGCCGTTGATCGGAGGCACCAGCGGATCGTCGCCTCCCATCAGGATCAGCGTCGGCTGCGGCAGCGACCACAGCCACGGCAGGCTGGTCCAGCCGGTCATCGCGAGCAACTGATAGAAGTAGCCCGCACTGCGCGCGCCGTGCATCGCCGCCGCATGCCGGCCGATCAGGGACGGATCGTCGCGGAACGCGCCGCCATAGATGTCGGCGGCAATGCTCTTCATGTAGCCCTTGTCGGTGTAGCGGCGCGGCGTCGCCATCTTCCACAGCACCGAGGGGCTTGCCGGCACCATGGTGAAACCGGGCGCGGTCGCGGCGAGCACGAGCCGACGGCAGCGTTTCGGAAACTGATGCGCGAATTGCTGCGCGATCCCGCCGCCCCACGACACGCCGGCGACGTCGACCACGGCGTAGCCCAGGGCCGCGACGAGCTCGGCCGCAAGCCGCGCCAGCGTCGACGGGCGATAGGGCCACGCCGGCCTTGGTGATCCGCCGACACCGGGCACGTCGAAGATGATTGCTGACGTGCCGGTAAGCGCGTCGAGGAACGGCTTCGCGAGCTCCCAGTTGGCGCCGATGCCGTTGAACAGCAGGAGCGGCGGCCCGTTGCCGTCGCCGTGCCGGATCGCGACCTGAAGCATTTGCCCATCGATCGTGACCTGCCGGGTCTCGATCGTGCCGCGCTGCGCAGCCGCCGCAGGCCCGGCCTTGTCGGCGCTGGTGACATCCTCAGTCAAAGACATAGGTCCCCGGAGCCGCACCCAGCGTCGGATAGCGCGCGCTGCCGAGAGAGCTCGGCGCGCTGATCTCGTCGCCCGAGCGCGGCTGCAGCCAGTCGCGCCAGTCGAGCCACCAGCTGCCCTTGCGCTTCTCGGCAGAGGCCATGAACGCATCAGGCTTGTCGTTGGAGATCGGCCCGATCATGAAAGATGCCTTCGGGTTGCTCGGCGGATTGAGCAGGCTCTGCAAATGCCCGCTGTTCGACAGCACGAAGGTGGTGCCCTCACCCATGATCTGCGCCGTCTTGTAGACGCCCTTCCACGGCGTGATGTGATCGGTCACCCCGGCGACGACGTAGCTGTCGGCCTTGACCTTGCTCATGTCGATGGTCTTGTCGTTGAGCGTCAGCTTGCCGGCGTTGACGAACGGGTTCGAGAAATAGAGATCAAGATAGTCGCCGTGCAGCGCCGCCGGCAGCCGCGTCGTGTCGGCGTTCCAGTACAGGATGTCGAAGGCGGGCGGCTGGTTGCCGAGCAGATAGTTGTTGACCCAGTAGTTCCAGATCAGGTCGTTGGGCCGCATCCAGGCGAACATCCGCGCCAGATCATGGCCGTCGACGATGCCGCGCAGCTGCGACGACGCCTTCGCCGCCCGCATGGTCTCCGGCGTCATCAGGCAGCCGAACGTGCTCTCCTCGGCCGAGTTGGGATCGAGCAGGCAGACCGCCAGCACCAGGTTCTTGATCTTCTTCTCGGCGGCGGAGCCGAGCGTCGCGAAATAGGCTGTCGAGGTGATGCCGCCGGAGCAGGATCCCATCATCGAGATGTCCTCGCTGCCGGAAATCTCGCGCGCAGCGTCGACCGCCTCGTCGAGCGCCGCAACATAGGTGTCGAGCCCCCAGTCGCGATGCGCCGCCGTCGGGTTGCGCCAGCTCACCGCAAAGACCTGGATGCCGCTCTCGAGCAGGAAACGGACCATGCTCTTGTCCGGCGACAGGTCGAGCGCGTAGTACTTGTTGATCTGAGGCGGCGTGATCAGAAGCGGCCGCTTCCTGACCGTCGGCGTGGTCGGGGTGTACTGGATCAACTCCAGCAGCTCGTTGCGGAAGATCACCGCGCCCGGCGTGGTCGCGAGGTTCTCGCCGACCTTGAAGGCGCTCGTGTCCACCATCGACGGCATGCCGCGATTCTGCGTCAGATCGCCGATATAGTTCTTCAGCCCGCTCCACAGGCTCTGCCCGCCGGTGTCGATGAACTTGCGGACTGCTGCCGGATTGGTGAGCATCGTGTTGGTCGGCGCGACCGCGTCGATCAGGATGTCAGTGATCAGATGCGCGCGCTGCTTGTCGATGTCGCTGAGACTGGTCTTGTCGACCAGGCCGTTGACCGCTTCGCCCCACGCCAGATAGGTCTTGAGCAGGCTGCTATGCAGCGAGCTCTCCTTCCAAGTCTGGTCCGCAAACCGTCTGTCGCCCGACTTCGGGGCGCGCTCGGACTTGCCGGCGACGATCGAGCCGAGCTCGCCGACAAAGGACAGCCATTGTTCGGTCGCCACCTTCGGTTCGTTGATGACCGCCTTGAACAGGATGCCGGCGCTCTCGACCAGATCCTGGCCCTGAATGCCGACCAGTGGATTGAGCGCCAGCGTGGTCCGCGACGCGGCCTCGGACATGTCGGAGGCCGGCGAATCCGGGCTGCGATTTTCCGCACTCATTGTCTTGCTCCCGCTGCGGGAATCAGAAGCGCCAGCGTTTCGGCGATCAAGGCCGGCTTCTCCGATCCTTCGACCTCGAGCGTATTCAGGGTCTTCATGATCACCTGGCCGCCGTCCCGCGGCTCGATGCCGGACAGCACGACGCGCAGCCTCACCTTCGCGCCTGACGGCACCGGCGCCAGGAAGCGCACCTTGTCGACCCCGTAGTTCAGCCCCGCGGCGGCATCGCGCGGAATGATCCCGACCTGCATCGCCAGCGGCGCCACCATCGCCAGCGTCAGGTAGCCATGCGCGATCGGACCGCGGAACGGGCTCTCCCGTTTCGCCCGTTCGACGTCGACGTGAATCCATTGGTGATCGCCGGTGCAGGACGCAAAATTGTCGATGCGCTGCTGATCGATCGCGACCCAGTCGGAAAGTCCGAGCTCCTTTCCGACATGTTCACCCAGCCCGGCCATTGTGAGGTTGCTCATCTCGTTGTCCTCCTCGATCTTTTCTCAGGCGCGCCCGCACCGTCACATGTCGCCGTACTGCTCGCGCAGCTCCTTCTTGTTGATCTTGCCGACGCTGGTCTTGGGAATGCTGTCGATGAACAGGATCTTGCCGGGTATTCCGTATTTCGAGATCACGCCCTTGTCGGCGAACACCTTGAGATGGTCCTTGATGGCATCGTCGCTGAGGCCGTCGGCGCCGGACGGCTTCTTGACCACGAGCGCCAGCGGCCGCTCGCCCCATTTGTCGTCCTTGACGCCGATCACCGCGGCCTCGGCGACGCCGGCGCATTGCGAGATCAGATCCTCGATCTGGAGCGAGGAGACCCATTCGCCGCCGGTCTTGATCACGTCCTTGATCCGGTCCGTGATCTGGACATAGCCTCCCGGGGTGACCACGGCGATATCGCTAGTGTGCAGATAGCCGCCCTCCCAGAGCTGCTCCGAGCCTTCGGGATTGTTGAAATAGCCTTGCGTGAGCCACGGCGCGCGCAACACGATCTCTCCGGCCGACTTGCCGTCATGCGGCACGTCTTTCATGTCGGGGTCGACGATACGCAAATCAACCAGCGGGCCGGCCATGCCGGCGCGGGTGCGGAATTCGACCTCGCCTTCCAGATCGCCGCTGAGATCCCTGGATTGGACATGGGAGACCGCGGCAAGCGGGCCGGTCTCCGACATGCCGTAGCCCGCGAAGATATCGATGCCGGCCTCCATCGCCTGCTTGGCCAGCGCCTTCGGCAACGCAGAGCCGCCGATCACCATCTTGAGACCCTTGAGATCGACCTTGGCCGCGGCGGCGGCGTTGAGCAGCATCTGCAAAATGGTCGGCACGCCATGCGTGAAGGTGACGCCTTCGCTCTTGATCAGCTTGATCAGCATCGCCGGCTCGTAGCGGCCTGGATAGACCTGCTTGGTGCCGGCAAGCGTCGCCGACCACGGGAAGCCCCAGGCATGGACGTGGAACATCGGCGTGATCGGCATGTAGACGTCGTCGCGCGAGAAGCGACCCTGCGAGCCTGCCATGCCGAACAGCGCCAGTCCCGCGATGGTGTGCAGCACGAGCTGGCGGTGGCTGTAATAGACGCCCTTCGGCAAACCGGTGGTGCCGGTCGTGTAGAAGGTGGTGGCCTGAGTGTTCTCGTCGAAATCGGGAAAGTCGTAATCCGGCGAGGCCGCCGCCAGCAGGCTTTCATATTCGCCGATGAAGGACAGGCTGCCGGTCTGCGGCGCCGACCGGTCCGACATCACGATCAGCCGCTTGACCTTCGGCAGCTGCGCCTTGATGCCTTCCAGCAGACCGACGAATTCCTCGTTGACGAGCAGCGTCGTCGCGCCGGCATGATCGATCGTGTAGGCGATCTGCTCGGGCGACAGGCGGACGTTGACCGTCTGCAGCACGGCGCCCATCATCGGAATCGCGAAGAACGCTTCGAGGAAGCGATGGCTGTCCCATTCGAGCACGCCGACGGTGTCGCCGGGCTCGACGCCCGCCTTGCTGAGCGCCGAGGCGAGACGTCCGATGCGTTCTCTGGTCTGCCGATAGGTTTGACGCTTGAGATCGCGGTAGACGATCTCCTGATCCGGCGCCTGCACGCGCGGCGTGTGCCACAGCTGCTTGAAGATGAGCGGATAGTCATAAGCGGATTTGGCAGTCTGAATCAGCCTTCCAACCATGGAAGCCTCCCTCGACCTGGCATGTCCTCCGACCGTGACGTCCGCAGTTCTTGAGCGCGCGGATCGCGTGGTCTGCCGTCTTGCGTCGCGACGGTTTGACCGTGTGACACTAGAACGAAGCCTCGCGTGACGCCCGAGATTTGTGAAGGTCCGAAACGGTCATCGCAGGGGTCTCAACCGGACAAGGTGCTCTCATCAGCGGCAGCGGTCTTTACCGAAATTGCTCTCGTGCCGTCCCCATCGTGATTTTGCCGCTCCGATTTTTTGCTGCTGCGCAACAAGGCGGCCCCATTGATAGGTCTTGGGTTGTGGCGCGAACCGGCTATGTTCCAAGGAGTCGGCGAGCGGACATCCGCTCAGGCCAAGTTTGCGGCGCTTCGGGACCCAGGGAAAGGCTGCTTCACTTTGCAACCAACCATGCGACTGAAGAAGCCTTTGGGCTCCCGGCACGATATCCTGACTGTCGGCACCAGCGACAAGGTCTATGAGACAACCAAGCTCGGCGCGGTCTTCGACATGCTGGCCGGCGCCGGCGTCCCGGCCGACGCCATCCTGCGCGACACCAAGATTCCGCTGGCCGACGTCCATTCTCCGCAAGCGCGGATCTCGCTGACGCAACTGACGAAGGTCTGCCAGAACGCGTTGCGCCTGTCGACCGACCGTCATCTGCCCTATCGCATCGGCGCATCGATCCACATCTCGACATACGGAATGTACGGCTATGCGCTGCTCTGCTGCCCGGACTTCCGCAAGGCAATGGAGTTTGCGATGCGCTACCACGCGCTCGCGGCGCCGCTGGCGACGATCGACTTCACCGAGGACAAGGCCTCTGCGAGATGGACCATCGAGCCCAATCTGCACGCGCAGGCCGATTCCGCGCTTTACCGGTTCGTCACCGAGATGCAGATCGGCATCCACATCTCGTTGATGCGCGACATCATGGGGTCGGGCTTCGCCCCCACCGAAATCACGCTCGCCTATTCGCAAGGACCGGACTTCGAACTTCCGCTCGATCATGTGGGATGCCCGGTGCGCTTCGATCAGCCGGCCAGCCAGATCGTCTTCAAGGCGCAATGGCTGGATCGGAGCGCGGATCTCGGCAACAAGACGACCTATCCAACCATCGTGGCGCTCTGCGACGATTTGCTCGGGGATTTGAGACTGCGGACCGGCGTTGCCGGAAAAATTCGTGCCATTCTGCTTCGCGACATCGCAAATCCCCCGACTTTCGAAGCCATCGCGAAGCTGCTCGGCGTGAACGACCGATCGTTGCGTCGCCAGCTTCGTCTGCAAGGCTTTTCGTTTCGGGGGCTGCACGACGAGCTGCGGACCCAGATTGCCCTGAAATATCTCCGCAACACGACGCTGGCCAACGACGATATCGCCTTGGCACTCGGCTTCAGCGACGCGGCAAACTTCAGGCGCGCGTTCCACCGGTGGACGAACAAGGCACCGAGCGATATCCGCGGCGAATGATCGCAAGCTGCGATCCCTCACCGCCTCACCGGGGCAGACACTAATAGGCGTAGGACGTCTTGCCCGGCTGCACGGTCAGCCGAAACGCAACATCGGTCGAGCCATCCATCAGCTCGATCATGTGATCGCACACCAGGCATCGAAACTCGCCTGCGATGCCGCCCTTCGACGTCAACTCGATCCGGCGATAGCCGGCCTGGCAATGGGGGCACGTCACGTCAGATTTTCGCATGGAATCAGCAAGCCGTTGCACGTTCTATTGTCCACATGCCCATCGTCAGAAATGTGACGGCGTCACGATCTGCGAGAAGCAGGCGTCGGGTCGCGTGATCGTTATCGATGACTGAAAACGGGCGCTGGCGGGCGATAGGGAAAGGCGGAGACCCCGAAGTTGCGGCCATATTGCTGCTGCACCGCCGGGACGTTGACCACGCCCACCTTGAGATCTTGCGACTTCGCGTCGATCGGCGGCGTGTTGGTCACGGGCGGATTGACCTGATCGACCTGCTTCTTCAACCGCTCGTTGATGCAGCCAAGCGAGGCTGCATCGCCGCAGCGCTCGGCGGGAGCACTGCCGCCGCCACCTCTTGCCGCAGCCCGGCCGGTGCCGCCACTGGTGTCGCGGTTGAGGTTGACCGTCGGCGGAGGTGCGCCGACGACAATTTCCGGCAGCGGCGTGTGCTGCGGCGTCTGCGTCTGAGCCTGCGCTGGCAGCGCCGACAATCCGGCAGCGGCGATCGCCAAGATGAATGCTTTCATCGGTACTGCTCCTTGCAGAACCAGAACTGTTTCAAACGATAGGAAGCCAAAGGAGGATATCAAGCCGGCGATATCAATGACGGCGGCATAGCCGCTCGTTACTTCCCTCCCCGGGCCTGGATCACAAGCGCATTCAGCCGCGTGTTGAGCGCGACAAGGTCGACGCGTCCGATACGGCCGCCACCGCCGAGGCATTTGCGGCCACATCCGCCGCCGCCGCCGCCACCACCACCACCTGTCTCGTATACACATCGGATACCTCCCACGCTCCACCCTCCAGAAAACCCGGAGGCCGACCAACAAACG
>NZ_VKHP01000550.1 GCF_010811875.1 Bradyrhizobium uaiense | reverse complement strand
GCTGCAAAATCCGTTCGAACCGCAATCGGTTGGCCCATGGCAACTCCCTCCAGTTGCCATGTTGAATCATCGATCCTCTGATTTGGGAATGCCCGCCGTGAGTCAGCACCTCCGCGGATTGGTATAATACCAGTGAGCGTAACCGCTGCAGGCAGTGCCTCGGTTGGCACCTGCTCAGAGACAGAGGAGTGCCCAAGCCGGGTTCATCAATGCCATGCCGCTGCCAACTCCAAAACAAAAGAGCAACAACAGTTCCGGCGTGGTCAGACCCAGCCATTGAAGCGCGGTGAGCCCGACCACGCCGCAAAGCGTAAGCGAAAGCGAGACCAGCGCTACGACGCGGCGATCATACATATCGGCAATGGCGCCGGCCGGCAAAGAGATTAGCATCACCGGCAACGTCAAGGCCGTCTGCACAAGCGCGACCTTGTCAGCCGACGACGTCATCTCCGTCATGGCCCACCCGCACCGACTCCCCGGATCAGGATGCCGAGATTGGACAACAAGCTCGCCAGCCAGATGTACCGGAGTCGTTCGTGAAGAACCGGCGCGCCGCCGGGCTCAGGCGATATTTGGCGCCGGGTTGGTCTCGAGGAAGGCTCGGATGATGGCACGCAAGAGCTCTGCGAGCCATCGCAGGAGCAGGCCGAAGTT
>NZ_VKHP01000549.1 GCF_010811875.1 Bradyrhizobium uaiense | reverse complement strand
AATGAAGCGAACTCGGATTCGGGACACTCGCGCTGGTCCAGTCCAACCATGGCACTCGCACCGCTGATCGCCTACGCCCATGTCGGGAAGCGCTTTGCCGGCGGTCACGACGGCGAACGCATCACAGCCGTCGACGATGTCTCGCTCGATATTGCCGCGGGGGAATTCCTGGCGATCGTCGGCGCCTCCGGCTCCGGCAAATCCACCCTGCTGCGGCTTGCCAACCGCCTGCTCGCCCCCGACAGCGGCCGCGTCATCGTGGAGGGCGCGGACGTGCGCGGCGTCGATCCGGTGCGCTTGCGCCGGCGCATGGGCTACGTGTTCCAGAGCGGCGGGCTGTTCCCGCATATGCGCGTCGCCGACAACATCGCCGTCACGCCGAGACTGCTCGGTTGGCCCGCTGCCGAAATCGCCGCACGGGTCGATGAGCTCATCGACCTGGTGCGGCTCGATCGCGCCCTCCATCACGATCGCTTTCCGCATGAACTGTCGGGCGGGCAGCAGCAGCGTGTCGGCGTGGCGCGGGCGCTCGCCGCCCGTCCTCGTATCATGCTGATGGACGAACCCTTCGGCGCGCTCGATCCGCTGACCCGCGACACCCTCGGCGATGAGTATCGCGCCCTGCATCGCAGGCTCGCCTTGACCACGGTAATGGTCAC
>NZ_VKHP01000548.1 GCF_010811875.1 Bradyrhizobium uaiense | reverse complement strand
GAAGGTCGGGTTGCCGAACCATGGGCTCGACGGGTCGACCTGGCCCTTGGCCGGCTTCGCCAGTCCATTCATCAGTCCAACGACCGCGTCGCGGTCGATCGCGAGGTTGAGCGCCTTGCGCAGGCGGATGTCGGTCCAGGGCGAGCCCGGCAGCACGCTTAAGTGATAATTCCAGACATGCGGCGTCACGTTGTCGATGATCCTCATGCCGGCGGCCTTGAGCTGCGGCACGGCATCGGGCGCCGGCGTTTCGATCAGGTCGACCTGGCCGGCCAGCAGCGCGTTGGTGCGGGTCAGCGCTTCCGGCATCGGGATCAGGATCATCTTGTCGACCTTTGCAAGTCGCTTCTTGTCCCAATAGTCCGGGTTCTTGGTCAGCTCGGCGAGTTCGCGCGGGACCAGCTTGGTCAGCTTGAACGGGCCGGTGCCGGAGGGCTGGCTGGCGAACTTGTCCCAGTCCTTGCCGAGCTTTTCATATTGCGCGGGGCTCGAGACCAGGAACCAGAGCAGCTGGTAGGGGAAGAAGGAATCGACCGTCTTGGTGGTGATCTCGACGGTGAAGTCGTCGATCTTGGCGTAGCTGGCAACCGAGGGCAGGCGGGTCTTGACCTGCGCGCTCTGACGCTTGTCGAATTGCGGTGCCTTGTCGTTCAGCACCTTGTCGA
>NZ_VKHP01000547.1 GCF_010811875.1 Bradyrhizobium uaiense | reverse complement strand
GTGCAGGGCTTCACCGGCGGCGTGCTGATCCCGATGGCGTTCACGCTGATCATCACCCTGCTGCCAAAGGCAAAACAGCCGATCGGGCTGGCGCTATTCGCGCTGTCGGCGACGTTTGCGCCGGCGATCGGCCCGACCATCGGCGGCTATCTCACCGAGAACTGGGGCTGGCAGTACATCTTCTATGTCAATCTGGTGCCCGGCGCCGTGATGATCGCGATGCTGTACGTGTCGCTCGATCCGAGCCCGATGAAGCTGTCGCTGATCCGCCAGGGCGACTGGCTCGGCATCATCACCATGGCGATCGGCCTCGCCGCGCTGCAGACCGTGCTGGAAGAAGGCAACAAGGACGACTGGCTCGGCTCGCCCTTCATCGTCCGCCTGTCGGTGATCGCGGCGGTGGCGCTGGTCGCCTTCCTGATCGTCGAATTCACCGTGGAGAAGCCGCTGCTCAATCTGCGGCTGCTCGCCCGCCGCAATTTCGGCTTCGGCATGCTGGCCAACTTCCTGCTCGGCATCGCGCTGTACGGCTCGGTGTTCATCCTGCCGCAGTACCTGTCGCGCATCCAGGGCTACAATGCCGAGCAGATCGGCATGGTGCTGGCCTGGACCGGCCTGCCGCAGCTCCTGCTGATCCCGCTGGTGCCGCGGCTGATGCAGCGCTTCGA
>NZ_VKHP01000546.1 GCF_010811875.1 Bradyrhizobium uaiense | reverse complement strand
CTGGACGCCGCAGACCGATCCGTCCGGCGTGGTGCACAAGACGATCGATTATCCCGGCGTCCCGGTCGATCATTCGACGGTCACGGAGAACCACGGCATCCTGAAGAACGTGCGCATCCCGGTGCGTCCGCATTTCGGCGTGATCGGGCTCGCGCCCAAGGAGGCCGAGTTCGTCGATTCGATCCCGCCGAGCTACACCGGCGGCAACATCGACAATTGGCGCATCGGCAAGGGCGCCACGATGTATTACCCGGTGGCGGTCGAAGGCGGGCTGCTCTCGGTCGGCGATTCCCACGCCTCGCAAGGCGATTCCGAACTGTGCGGCACGGCGATCGAATGCTCGCTCAACGGCACCTTCCAGATCATCCTGCACAAGAAGGCGGACCTCGCCGGCACCGCGCTGGAAGCGCTCGACTACCCGATGCTGGAGACCCAGGGCGAATGGCTGGTGCACGGCTTCAGCTTCGCCAACTATCTGAGCGAGCTCGGCTCCGGCGCGCAGACCGAGATCTACAAGAAGTCGTCGGTCGACCTCGCTCTGCGCGACGCCTTCCGCAAGATGCGCAAATTTCTGATGACGACGAAGAAGCTGACCGAGGACGAAGCCATCTCGCTGATCTCGCTCGGCGTCGATTTCGGCGTCACCCAGGTGGTCGACGGCAATTGGGGCGT
>NZ_VKHP01000545.1 GCF_010811875.1 Bradyrhizobium uaiense | reverse complement strand
TTCGCGCCGCGATCTTGTCGGGGTCGCCGATGTCGCTGCGGAAGATGATCTCCACCGCGCCCTTGGCGCCCATCACGGCGATCTGCGCGGTCGGCCAGGCGTAGTTCATGTCGGCGCCGATTTCCTTGGACGCCATGACGTCGAACGCGCCGCCATAGGCCTTGCGGGTGATGATGGTGACGAGCGGCACCGTGCACTGCGAATAGGCGAACAGCAGCTTGGCGCCGTGCTTGATCAGCCCGCCATATTCCTGCGCGGTGCCCGGCAGGAAGCCCGGCACGTCGACGAAGGTGACGATCGGGATGTTGAAGGAATCGCAGAACCGCACGAAGCGCGCGGCCTTGCGCGAGGCGTCGGAGTCGAGCACGCCCGCCAGCACCATCGGCTGGTTGGCGACGAAGCCCACCGTGCGGCCGGCGATGCGGCCGAAGCCGGTGACGATGTTCTTGGCGAAGGTCTCGGAGATCTCGAAGAAGTCGCCCTCGTCGACGACCTTCAGGATCAGCTCCTTCATGTCGTAGGGCTTGTTCGGATTGTCGGGGATCAGCGTGTCGAGCGACATGTCGACCCGGCCGATATCGTCGAAGCTCGGCCATTCCGGCACGCCGTCGGTGTTGTTCGACGGCAGGAAGTCGATCAGCCGGCGCATCTGCAGCAGCGCGTCGACGTCATTCTCGAACGCGC
>NZ_VKHP01000544.1 GCF_010811875.1 Bradyrhizobium uaiense | reverse complement strand
GTACGCACGATCCACAGCACTCCTTCAACGAACATTCGATTGTCGCGCCCGGTCGAGCCCTTCTGATCGGGCCGCCCTATGATCAACGGCGCCATCCGCTCCCACGCCGCGTCGCTCAATACCAAACGGTCCATCACACCCAAGGCGGCCTCCACAAAAGCAGCCTTGAATCTGATTTGCTCCTAAAAGGGAATCCTTAGAGTCCACACCACCTAGGCGCCACAGCCGCCGTTACACTTGGCATGAAATTCGCCGCGCGGGCGTAAGCGATGCTGCAAATGGTAAGCTGCGGCGATCTCACCGTAGTCCAACATAGCCTCGTGCCTTGAAACACTCGATGACCTTGTCTTTTTCCCGATTGATCATCGCGGCCTTGCTCTTCAGGCAGTCGACCGTGAGTTCCTCGCTAAAGTCGATGCCGACGCGTCCCTTTTTTCCTCCGGTGAATTTCCACAGGCGCCCTGGTAGTCCGGGGTAGGTCAACAGTCGCCCGTGCGCAAAGGCGTCCCTTATCTGCAACGCTTCCTGACGCACCTCGTATTTCGCCTCGTCCTTTGTGAGCACGTGATTGTAATTCTTGATAATTTTGCCGAGGGACAGGTAGCGCGTCAGATAGGTCTTCTTGGCGTCCTGATCTCCAGGCTTTGGAAACGCTGGCTCTTGTCCATTTCGGCAACAGAAAATAGCGCAGGCA
>NZ_VKHP01000543.1 GCF_010811875.1 Bradyrhizobium uaiense | reverse complement strand
AGGCCCGGGATCAGCGCGCTCGCCTTGTCCGACGACGACAGGTCCCACATCGTCAGCGCGTCGTACATCGTAAGCCCGGTGAAGCGGTTGCCCTCAAAACCCTGGTCGGGCTGGCCGAGCGTGCGCGGAATATCGGCAGCCGTCATGCCAATGCGCAGCACGGTCTCGGCGCCGGCGGCCGCCGGTACACACGCGGCCATCGCGAGCGCCAGCATGATCGCCGTCGCATTGGTCTTCCTGTTACGCATCTGAGCAACCCCTTCGAAGTCTGGTGACGTTTTGGTGATTATTTCTTGGGCAAGCGTATGCAATGCCTGTGCCAAGGGGAATAGTTCTTCAGCAAATTACCGCTGGGCGCGTCAATTCTTCCCACCTTAGACTAAGATGGGGCAATGCTGCCTATTCTGGCATCATGCTTGCAAGTTTTGGCTTCGACTTCCCACCAACGGAGCCCTTAATATGCGTGCGCGCAATTCGATCCTGATGGCGGCAATGGCGCTTGCCCTGACCGCGGGCTGGCCGGGCATATCCGCACGCGCCGAGTCCATTGTGCGCTACGGCATTTCAATGGCCGACATTCCGCTGACGACCGGCCAGCCCGATCGCGGCGCCGGCGCCTATCAGTTTACGGCCTATACGATCTACGATCCGCTGGTGGCCTGGGAGATGGACGTTGCCGACCGGCCGGGCAAACTGGTGCCGGGCCT
>NZ_VKHP01000542.1 GCF_010811875.1 Bradyrhizobium uaiense | reverse complement strand
GCATTGCCGTTAGCACCGGGGATCTTCGACCGACGTCGGGCAACTGGCGTACGCCGCTCGTGATCATCGTCTGCGGCTGCGCGATCGCGCTGCTGAGTTTCGGCCCGCGTTCCAGCCTCGGCTTCTTCGTGCAGCCGATGGGCCGCGAATTTGCCTGGGGCCGCGACGTGTTTGGTCTTGCCATCGCGCTGCAGAACCTGTTGTGGGGTCTCGGCCAGCCAATCGCAGGCGCCATTGCCGACCGCTTCGGCTTGCTGCGCGTGATGATCGTCGGCGCGTTGCTGTACGCCGCCGGCCTGCTGCTGATGCGTTACTCCACCACCTCATTGTCGCTCGACATCAGCGCCGGCGTGCTGATCGGCTTCGGCCTGTCGGGCTCGTCGTTCAACCTCGTGCTGGCGGCCTTCAGCAAGCTGCTGCCGCCCGAGAAGCGCGGCATCGCGCTTGGCGCCGGCACCGCCGCCGGCTCGTTCGGCCAGTTCCTGTTTGCGCCGTTCGGCGTCGCCCTGATCGACAATTTCGGCTGGCAGACCGCGCTCGTCGTGTTCAGCGCGCTGATGCTGTTGATCCTGCCGCTCTCGCTCGCGCTGGCAACGCCGCCGACGGAGACCAAGGCTGCCGCGCACACCGATAACCAACGCGATCCCGTCGCGCGGCGAAATCCCCGAGCCCGCCAAGGCGCTGATGGCTGTGTCGTATCCGCATCAGACCATGC
>NZ_VKHP01000541.1 GCF_010811875.1 Bradyrhizobium uaiense | reverse complement strand
GTGGGCTTCGTCGCCAACCAGCCGATGGTGCTGGCGGGCGTGCTCGACTCCGACGCCTCGCGCAAGGCCGCGCGCTTCGTGCGGTTCTGCGATGCTTTCAACATCCCGATCGTGACCTTCGTCGACGTGCCGGGCTTCCTGCCGGGTACCGCGCAGGAATATGGCGGGCTGATCAAGCACGGCGCCAAGCTCTTGTTCGCCTATTCGCAGTGCACGGTGCCGCTCGTCACCATCATCACCCGCAAGGCCTATGGCGGCGCGTTCGACGTGATGGCGTCGAAGGAAATCGGCGCCGACATGAACTACGCCTGGCCGACCGCGCAGATCGCCGTGATGGGCGCCAAGGGTGCGGTGGAGATCATCTTCCGCAGCGACATCGGCGACCCCGACAAGATCGCCGCGCGAACCAAGGAATACGAAGACCGCTTCCTGTCGCCCTTCATCGCCGCGGAGCGCGGCTACATCGACGACGTCATCATGCCGCATTCGACACGGCGTCGGATTGCGCGCGCACTGGCGATGCTCAGGGATAAGAAGGTCGAAATCCCCGCGAAGAAGCACGACAATCTGCCGCTGTGACCATGTTCAAGAAAATCCTGATCGCCAACCGCGGCGAGATCGCCTGCCGGGTCATCAAGACTGCGCGCCGTATGGGGATTGAGACGGTTGCCGTCTACTCCGAGGCCGACCGCGACGCGCTGCATGTCGAGATGGCCGAC
>NZ_VKHP01000053.1 GCF_010811875.1 Bradyrhizobium uaiense | reverse complement strand
AGCGTCACCAGGCCGCCGGTCAGGCTGATGCCCTCATGGGTGTCCGGGCTCGACGCGGTGTTCTCGTGCACCGCGCGGTCCTGCGTCAGCGTCACATTGCCCGTTGCCGGATCGACCGTCAGCGTGAACACCAGCCACGCCGCATCATTGTCATGGCCGGTCACATAGCCGGACACCGTGTTGCCGGTCTGGTCCAGCACCACCGCAAGACCGGAGGCGCTGTCGATCAGATTGGACGTCGTGCCGTTGGCGGCAATGCTCAGCGCATAGGCGGTCGTTCCGCCGTCGGCACCGGTCACCACATTGAACGCACCGGCGAAGCTCTCCTGGTCCAGCGCATGACCCTGGGTCGGCACCAGATCCGGCGTCGAGCCGTTGATGCCGGCGTTGGTCGAAGCCGACAGATAGGCCTCATAGGTGTTCAGCGAAGCCACCGTCCCGCTCAGCGAGATCGACGGACCGTCGTCGTGGAACGTGACGTGCGAGCTGAGGTCGAGCTTCTGGCTCGCCGTATCGCCGTCCTTGTCGGTCGCCGTCGCCGTCAGCGTCACCAGGCCGCCGGTCAGGCTGATGCCCTCATGAGTGTCCGGGCTCGACGCGGTGAGCTCGTGCACCGCGCGATCCTGCGTCAGCGTCACATTGCCCGTCGCCGGGTCGACCGTCAGCGTGAACACCAACCAAGCTGCCTGGCCCTCGTGGCCGGTCACATAGCCCGAGATCGTGTTGCCGCTCTGGTCGAGCACGACGCCGAGACCGGAAGCACTATCGATCAGGTTGCTCGTGGTGCCGTTGGCTGCAATGCTCAGCGCATAGGCGGTGGTTCCGCCGTCGGCGCCGGTCACCACATTGAACGCGCCGGCGAAGCTCTCCTGGTCCAGCGCATGACCCTGGGTCGGCACCAGGTCCGGCGTCGAGCCGTTGATGCCGGCATTGGTCGAGGCCGACAGATAGGCCTCATAGGTGTTCAGCGAAGCCACCGTCCCGCTCAGCGAGATCGACGGACCGTCGTCGTGGAACGTCACATGCGAGCTGAGATCGATGTGCTGGCTGGCGCTGTCGCCGTCCTTGTCGGTCACCGTCGCCGTCAGCGTCACCAGGCCATTGGTCAGGCTGATGCCCTCATGGGTGTCCGGGCTCGACGCGGTGTTCTCGTGCACCGCGCGATCCTGCGTCAGCGTCACATTGCCCGTCGCCGGGTCGACCGTCAGCGTGAACACCAGCCAGGCTGCCTGGCCCTCATGGCCGGTCACATAGCCCGAGATGGTGCTGCCGCTCTGGTCGAGCACGACGCCAAGACCGGAAGCACTATCGATCAGGTTGCTCGCGGTGCCGTTGCCCGCGATGCTCAGCGCATAGGCCGTGGTGCCGCCGTCCGCGCCTGCCTTCACCGTGAACGAACCGGCGAAGCTCTCGTTATCGAGCGTATGGCCCTGGGTCGGCACCAGATCCGGCGTCGAGCCGTTGACGCCGGCATTGGTTGAAGCCGATAGATAGGCTTCGAACGTGTTCAGCGAAGCCACCGTCTCGTTCAGCGAGATCGACGGACCGTCGTCGTGGAACGTCACATGCGAGCTGAGGTCGAGCTTCTGGCTCGCCGTATCGCCGTCCTTGTCGGTCACGGTCGCCGTCAGCGTCACCAGGCCATTGGTCAGGCTGATGCCCTCATGGGTGTCCGGGCTCGACGCGGTGTTCTCGTGCACCGCACGGTCCTGCGTCAACGTCACGTCGCCCGTTGCCGGGTTGATCGTCAGTGTGAACACCAGCCAGGCGACCTGGCCCTCGTGGCCGGCCACATAGCCGGAGATGGTGTTGCCGCTCTGGTCCAGCACGACGCCGAGACCGGAGTTGCTGTCGATCAGGTTGGTCGCCGTGCCGTTACCGGCAATGCTCAGCGCATAGGCGGTGGTTCCGCCGTCGGCGCCGGTCACGACTGTGAGCGCGTTGGCGAAGTTCTCCTTGTCCAGCGTATGACCCTGCGTCGGCGACGCATCCGGCGTCGAGCCGTTGATGCCCGCGTTGGTCGCGGCCGACAGATAGGCTTCGAACGTGTTCAACGAGCTCGTCGTTCCGCTCAGCGAGATCGCCGGACCATCGTCCAGGAACGTCAGATGCGGACCGACATCGGCGGTCGCGGTACCGGTCTGGTTGCTGTTGTCCGTCACCGTCGCCGTCAGCGTGACCATCCCGGCAGGCAAATGCACGCCTTCGCTGATGTCACCTCCGACCTCGCCGGTCCCTTGGTGCATCGCGCGCAGATCGGTGAGCGTGATGTGGCCAGTCGCATCCACGGAGATCGTGAAGTCAGCGAGGCCGTTCTGACCTCCTTCCCTGCCAACGACCTGTCCGTTCTCGACGAATAGGAACACGTGGTTGCCGGTCTGCGAATCGATCAAACCGGTATCGACGCCTGGCGCGCTGATCGACAGCGCGAAGGTCAGCGACTTCTCGCCTCCGGGCACAGTGATCGAGAACGGGATCAGCCCCGTCGCCACGGTCGATCCTGCGGGTCCCAGTCCGGAGCCGGCGATCCCGTTGGTCGCAATGGTCAGGAAGCTCTCGTCCACCGCCAGATCCGGCGCGGCGCCCAAGGAAATAGTGGGGGCAGCAGGAGTAGACGACTGCGGGAGGGCGGTACCGGTCGGCGGCGTGTCGGTGAAATTGGGCAGCGTTTCCGGCCCAGCCAAGACGTTGGTGCCGACAGGACCAAGCGCATCAACCACGAACGGACTGAAGTTCGCACCGCTCGCCTGCGCGTTGCCGGTCGCGCCGCCATTGTCGGCTGCCGGCAACACCGATGAGTCCGTGCTGATCGGGAACAGGCTTGCGAATTCCTGGACGGAGACGTCGCGACCGGGCGCCATCTCGATCGTGACGTTGCTCTGACCATCCGCGCGGGAGTCGAAGAACGGCTCAACCGTGACGGTCGACTGGTTGTCGAACAGGATGATCAGCTTTTCGCCGATATGAACCAGCGTGATCTTCTCCTTGGCGATCGCCGAGAAGTCGATCTTCGCTTTCTGGTCGTATCCAAGATTGACGACGACCGCCTGATCGGTCAGCGGCTTCGTCAGCGTGTAAATTCTTACGGGAGCCGAATTGGTGGAATTGCCGGTGCCGGTAGCCTGAGCGACCTGAAACGAACCCTGCATTATCAGCTCCGCAAAATGCGATTAGAGGAAAAATTGTAGAAAAATTTAGTTTTAGGCTATTGTTAACCCTCCCCCCTGGTCAAGAAATGTATTTGGTTAATCAATGCTTTCCCTGGGAGTGTGGTAAAGATCGAACAGGCCGGGGCTGCGAGAACAATGGTTTAGCCCGCCTGACTTGGTCGAAAGGCAGTATTTGCCCGGCCCTGTTCGCCCTTGCCGGCGATTTGGAGCGGTCGATGCGGGTGATTCTTCAGGCGTGTGCCGCTATTTTGATTTACGGTTCTTTCGGCGCGGCGGCCGCGCAAGCCCCACAACAACCAGTCCCGCGGGAGACCACCGTCGAGCGCCAGGTTCAGGCTCTGGCCAACCGAGACACTCAAATCGGCATCTATCTCAACGTGTTACCTGATTGCACGTCGGGGCCGCTGCCGACCATCCGTCTGGTCACGCCACCGGCCGCCGGAAAGGTCGTGGTGAAGACGGCGAAGGCCAAGGCGACCAATTACAAGGCCTGCCTGGCGCTCGAGGTGCCCGCCTATGTCGCCTTCTACAAGGCGCCACCCGAATTTCTCGGCGATGACGCCATGACCATCGAGGTCAAGTACCAGGGCGGCCGCACCGAAATTCAGAAGATCACAGTCAAGGTGAGCGGGCCTGGCGGCCAGCAAAAGATCTAACGCGACCGACGACCTCGCCCCATCGACGTCCAGCCGCTCCGGGCCTGAAACTCCGCCTCAGAGCGGATCGCCTTCAGCCGTCTCCTGCCCCAGCTCGCGCGAGACCTCGCTCGGTGCTGCTGCTGGCTGGCCAAGCGAAGCCTTGTCCTCGTGGCAATCGCTGATCCGACGGGCGACCACCCGATCCATCCTCGGCGCCTGGCCGTGAACTTCATTGACCTCGATGTAGGCCTCGTCGCTCAGAACCGTGATGACGGTGCTGACCGGCCCCATATAGTCGCACCGGTTGGAAAACACGTACTTGTTGCTGATCTTCTCCGGCCTCGAAGAACGGCAATTTCCGATCGATGGGGACGAGAACGTTGCCTTCATCGCCTGAGTCGGGTCGACACAGCGGGTCATTTCGCGCTCGAGCAGCTTTTGCCGCACGTTCGACGGCGACACGAGCTCCATCGTCCGCACGAAACGCCACATGCCTTTCCGGAAAGTCGGTCCGTTGAAGCCGTCGTCGGCCACCGCGCCATGGGAGGCAAGCATGGACACGGAAAGCGCGATCACTACGCCAAGCATGCATGCGAAGACCTTCGACTGCCCGAAGCCCTCACGCGACGTCATTTGTTGAATCCTCATCGGCCGCATGATGCGCATCGCGTGACTATCACTTGAAGCACGCCCAACCTCACTTCATTCCAGAACACTTCGCGTTAAGGTCGAGTAAATGCTCGCCCTTTTGGTTGAGGATCTTCGCTGTCGGATGCACGCCGCTATGTGCCGGCCCAGTCCAGACCGGTCGCAAATCAAGCTAGCACCTCAGCCGCCCGCGGGCTGATGCCGGCAAGCTTGCCTGCCAGCTTCCCTGGCTGATCGCCAACCTAGTGCTGCAAACGCGCCGGAGTCGACTTTTCGGAGTTGGCTGCACCTCCGTCATCGCAGTCGCCGATCCTCGTCGCGACGACCATGTCGGTCTTGGGATGCTCTCCGGTGCTGACCTCGTTCAGCTCGGTATATGCCTCGTCGCTCCGCACGGTGATGACGGTGCTGACCGCGCCCATGTAATCGCATCGGTGCCCTAAGGTGTACTGATTGCCGACTTTTTCGGGCTTGTCCGAGACGCAGTTTCCGACCGGATCCGGCGCAAAGGTCGCCTTCATCGCGAAGGTCGGATCGACACAGCGCGTCGTCTCTGCGTTGACCACCCGATACTTGAAGTTCTTGTTGGCGGTCCTGACGACGTCGAGCGTTCGGATAAAGCGCCACAAGCCCTTGCGGAAGCTGGGGCCGGAGAAGGGTTGAGCGGGCTGAGCCGCAGCGTCCCGGCCGCTCGCCGGTTGAGGGGATGGTGCCTGCGCATGCGCCATCAGCGACGACGCCGGGATAACCATCAAGGTGAGCAGCGAACCTGCAATGGCACCACGGAAGTTCATTCCCAACCCCCGATGTTCGTCCGAAACCCGTTCGCGATGCGATCCGGTCAGGCTCTTGAAGCAGTCCCACGAAACAACTCAACCGCTCCACCACTTGCAGGCCAATTGTGGCCAGCAAAGGCGCGTTGTCGCAGCACGGCTGCCTTCAACCTAATTCCGTTCCACTGCAGCAAACTTGCAACACTCGGCGCTCGAACCCTGTGCCTGCCTCTGCCACAGGTTTGACCTAGGAGACTTTTTTGCTCATTTTGCGCGAGATACTTTTTCTCAATTGCTTTGCCTATCGCTGGACGAGGGGGCGCAGATGCGTATTCGAATTGGCTACATGGTCGCGGGCATTTTGGCTTTGGGCGCAGCGCTGTCGGGCACTTCCCGGCAAGCGACTGCCGCGGATCTCGGCCTGGTCACGAAGGCACCAGTCGGCACCTGCACCGAGATCGTGTTCACCTGCGAGAACGGCCATCAGTATCCGCTGTGCCCGCGCGCTGTGTCGGTCGAGGGCGAAGTGGTCACGGCCTCCCTGCTCACCAGCCGTGGCGGCATCCATGTGCGGCACGTGCCGATGGGCGTCGGCTATCGCTATGCCGGCCGTGGCGTCTGGCTGGATGGCTTCCGGGAAAATGCGCTGCTCAACTTCGGCAAGCACCACCAGGTGGCGTGCAGCATCGCGCACTCGTGAAGCATGATCCGGAAAAGTGCGAAGCGGTTTTCCCTCGCGACAATCGCTAAGCGTTTGCGCGGAGATCATGCTCAAACAAGAAAGCTGAAGCGCGATCGCGCTTCAGTGCGCGCTCCGCGTCGCCTGATGTGACGCGGCGCACTCTAGACCGCCGGGCAGTTCCTCACCCTTTGGTGTGGAGCACGACGCGCGACGAGCGCGAAAACATATAGGCCTTCGGATAGACGTAGACCGGGCAGTGGTCCTGCCACTGGTACAGCTGCCAATTCCATTTCCAACAGCCAGATTCAATCTGCGGCTCCTGCACATAGTCCAGCCGGTACGGCGGATCGCCAAACGGATAGTCGCCGCATTTCGCCGCCGTCGACGACAGCACGAAGATTGAAGCTGCCGCGGCAATGATCACAGAAAATGACTTGTTCATAACGTCCCTCGATCGAAATGACGTGACGGCACGAGAGTGCCAAATCCACCGGTCCTTATCAAGGTATCGGCCGCTGCACTCCGGCGCCGATCGACTGTTCCAGAGCGTTTTCGAGCGAAGTGGATCCCGGTTCGCGTGAAGAAAACGCGTCAAAACAAAAATCTGGAGCCTCGTTCCGATTTAATCGGAACGAGGCTCTAGACGGCGCGATTCTGTGTCGGCGAGCGGCCGCCGCCATCGGCGACCAGCACCGCACCAGTCACGAAGGACGCCTCGTCGGAGGCCAGGAACAGGCAGCACGCCGCGATCTCGGCGGGCTCGGCCATCCGTCCCAAGGCGATCCGCCGTTCGACGCCGCGAAACTCGGCATCGGGTGTGGTGCCGTTCTGGTCTGCGAGCAATTGCATTTCATAGGCGCTCATCGGCGTCCGCACCCAGCCGGGCGCGACCGCGTTGGCGCGGATGCCGTCGGCGCCGTGTGCGTAGGCCAGCGAACGCGTATAGGCGACGACGGCCGCCTTGCTGGCAGCGTAACTTGCGCTATCCGGGCTGGCATTGAACGCGGCAACGGAGGCGACGTTCACGATCGCTCCCCCGCGCTGCCGCAACAGCGGCAAGGATGCGCGACAGATCCGCATGGTCCCGGTGAGGTTGACATCAAGCGTCCTGGCCCAGACCTCGTCAGACACGCTTGCAGGCTGATCCGGCACGATCAGTCCGGCGGCGTTGACGACGATATCGAGCCACGCGCCGCAGGCGGTGACGGCCCTCGCAACGTCGTCCGGCCGGGTGACGTCACCATGGATCGCCTGCCCGCCGCACTCGGCCGCAGCGGCCTGAAGCTCGGCGTCGCCGAGGCCGAACAGCACGACGCGCGCGCCGCTCAACGCCAGCAGCACCGCCGTGGCCCGGCCGATCCCGGTGGCCGCGCCGGTCACCAGCGCCGTCTTTCCGTCCAGCCGCGGCATTTAGAGCCTCCACTGCCGTTCAACGGCAAATCCGGTTTCCGGCAGCGTCGAGCCGCCGTCGACGACAATGGTCTGCCCGGTGACGTATCTGGCTTCGGTGGACGCGAGATAGAGCATCGCGCAGGCGATGTCGTCGGCACTCCCCATGCGTCCCATCGGAATGAAGCGTTCGAGTTTGGCCTTGTTCTCCGGCGCGCTCATGGTGCCGCGGCCGGGCTTCTCGATGAAGCCGGCCTCGACACCGTTGACCGTGATGCCGGCGCGCGCGAGCTCGAACGCAGCGCCGCGAATGAACGCGTTCACCCCGGCCTTCGCCGCCGAGTAATGCGCGCCGCCGCCCATTGCGACACGCGCGGATACCGAGGACGTTATGAGAATGCGCCCGAACCTGGCGGCGCGCATATGCGGAGCTGCGGCCTGCGCGAGCCAGATGCTGGCGTTCAGGTTCAGCGCCAGCGTCTCATCGAGCTTGGCTTCATCAAGCTCCTCGAGCGAAGCCCACGGGCAACCGCCGGCATTGTGCACGACGATGTCGAGCCGGTCGTATTTGGCTGCGACACCGTCAACCATCGCACGCAAGCTACTCCGGTCGAGCCGGTCGAACGGGATGCAATGCACCGACCGTCCATCGGCCGCCAGTTCACGCGCCAGCGCCTCTGCCACATCGAGCGTCCGGTTGGCGATCACCACGGTCGCGCCGGCCTGCGCAAGCCTCGTCACGATGGCTGCGCCGATCCCCCTGCCGCCGCCGGTGACGATGGCGACCCGACCGTCAAGATTGAACGGAGGCGCCTGCATCAGATTGCTCCCGCCCCTTTCACGAGATCGTTGAACTGCGCGAACACCGCCGTGTGCTTGTCCACGTCCCGGGCCGACGTCGCCGGACACATCAGCAGCATGGTATGAAACGGCGTCACCAGAATGCCTTCGTTCATGTAGAACGCATGCAGCAAGGTCTCGAGATCGGGTTGTCTCCCGGCAATGACGTCGGCGCCGCTGCGCGGCGGCTTCGGCATGAACATGATCTCGGCGCGCGCGCCGATCTGGGTGACGTGCCAGGGCAGACCGGCCGCTTCGATCAACCGGCGCGCTTCCTGCGCGAGCCACGTTGCGGTTCCGATCATCCGCTCGTAGTTCGCAGAGGTCAGCACCTTCTCCAGCACCGCGCGCATGGTGGCAACCGTCAACGCGTTGCCGGCGAGCGTGCCGCCGAATCCGAGATGCGCGGACTGCCGCTGGCGCGGATTGACATGGGGAACGAGCTCCCAGAGCCGCTCGGCGATCTCCTCGCTGAGGCCGAAGATGCCGGCCGGGATGCCGCCCGCGATCGCCTTGCCCGCGACGAAGATGTCGGGCTCGAGCCCGTGGCTCTGCGTGTAGCCGCCCGGTCCGCAGGACAGCGTATGGGTCTCGTCGATGATGAGGACAGTGCCGGCGCGGCGGGTCAAGTCGCGCAACGCCCGGTGAAAACCAGGATCGACCGGGATCATGCCGAAATTCGTCATCAGCGGCTCGGTCAGCACGCAGGCGACGTCGCCATGCGCAAGCGCCGCCTCGAGCGCGGCAACATCATTGAACTCGACGACCCGGCTCACGGCATCATGGTCGATGCCGTTGGGGTGGATCATGTTGCGCAGGCCGACCCGGCCGTCGCGGATCTCGACATGCGCTTCCTCGACGCCGCCATGATAGCAGCCGGAGAACACCAGCACCTTGCGCCGGCCGGTGATCATGCGCGAGATACGGATCGCAGCGCGGTTGGCGTCGGTCGCCGACGTCGTCAGCGTCCAGTATTTCGGACCGAAACGGCGCGATAGCTCGGCACCGACCCAGATACTGTCCTCCGTCGGCAGCATCATGGTCGCACCACGCTTGAGCTGAGCGAGCGCAGCCTCCGTCACCGCCTCGGGCGCGTGCCCGCACATGCCGCCGGTGTCGCCGAGACAGAAATCAACATAGTCGCGTCCGTCGATGTCCCTGATATGCGCGCCATTCGCTTGCTCGGCATAGACCGGAAAGCCACCGGCCCAGCGCCGCATCCAGTGCGACGGGCCGCCATAAAGGTAGTGCTGTCTGCCTTCCTGCCACGCCGCCGCCGATCGCGGATGCAGCGCCCGAAAGCGCTCCTGCTCGGCGTCGAGCAATCGATTCAAAATGCCGGTGCGTTCAGCAGTTGCAGATGTCATAGCGCGATCCAGGCGGTCTTGAGGTCGGTATAGGCGTCGAGGGCGTGGAGGGACTTGTCGCGTCCGAAGCCGGATTGCTTGAAGCCACCGAGCGGTACCGTGATGTCGGCGCCGCCATAGGCGTTGACATGCACGACACCGGCCCTGATGGCGCGCACCATGCGATGCGCGGTCGAGAGGCTTCCGGTCCACACCGCCGATGCAAGTCCATAGGGCGTCGCATTGGCAAGCGCTGTGGCATCGTCCTCGCCGTCGAACCGCGTGACCGACAGCACCGGGCCGAACACCTCCTCGCGCCAGACCTCCATCGCCGGCGTCACCTCGGTGAGGATCGCCGGCGCCATGAAGTTGCCGCCGCTCTCGACGCGGATCTGCTCGCCGCCCGTCATCCGCTTCGCGCCCTGCGCTTCAGCGCGGGCAACGGCGTCCAGATTCTTGCGCAACTGCACCTTACTCGAAATAGCGCCGATGTCCGAGGTCAATTCGAGGGGATCGCCGACCCTGAGCTTCGCGGTGTCATCGAGCAGTTCATCCATGAAACGATCATAGATCGCGGACTGCACCAGCAGCCGCGAGCCGGCGACGCAGACCTGGCCGGAGTTGCGGAAGATGCCGTTGGCCGAGACCTTGGCCGCATGCTTGATGTCGGGTACATCGGCGAACACGATGTTGGGCGACTTGCCACCAAGCTCGAGATGGACGCGCTTCAGGTTCGATCGCGCCGAGCATTCCAAGAGGCGCCGGCCCACTGCACCCGAGCCGGTGAAGGCAAGCACGTCGACATCCATATGCAGCGCCAGCGCCTCGCCGGCCGATGCGCCGCGGCCGGTGACGACGTTGAGCACACCGTCCGGCAAACCCGCCTCCGTCGCGAGTTCGGCAAGCCGCAGCAGCGTGAGCGACGCGAGCTCCGGCGGCTTGACCACGACCGAATTTCCGGCGGCCAGCGCAGGACCGATCTTCCACGCACCGATCATCAGCGGGAAGTTCCACGGCACGATCACGCCGACGACGCCGAGCGGTTCGCGATGCACGAGCCCGAGCACGTCGCCTGAGGTCGGTGCGATCTCGCCATATATCTTGTCGATCGCTTCGGCGTAGTAGCGGATCGTGCCCGCCGCCGACAGCGGCTCGGCCTTGTAGGCCATGCTGATCTCGGTGCCGTTGTCCCGCACACCGAGCACCGCGATCTCGAGCGCGTGCTGCTCGATGAGATCGGCTAACCGCAGCAGCACGTTCTTGCGCTGCGCCGGCGCCGCGCGCGACCAGCTTCGCTGCTCGAAGACCCGCCGCGCTTGCCTCACCGCAAGGTCGACGTCGGCCGCATCGCCGTCGGCAATGCTCGTCAACAGCTTGCCGTCGATCGGCGACACGACATCGAGCCGTGCCTCGCTGACCGCCTGCGCGGTGCGGCCGCCGATGAAGAGCTGTTGGGCCGGAATGACGGCCGAGCGATATCGATCGATCTGGGCTTGCTGCATGCGAGATCATTGTGACGATGACAAAATGCGGCTCCCGACCGGGACCGCGGGCATGGTGCAATCCTCGCCAAATCAAGGCTTTGACAGCAATCAACCGATAGGTGGATGTCACCGCAGCCGGCGCGCTCATAGCGTGATTGCACGATGGCCGAACGTCCAGCACGCTCGGTGCAAAACCCGTCGCCCACCATCATTCACGCCTGCGGGCGAACACTGACAAGGTCATGCCTGAGATTACGCAGCCCCGCATTCTCCTGATCGGAACGGGAGACACCAAGGCCGACGAACTGCTGTTCATGGGCGAGTGCATCGCCCGTGCCGGCGGCAGGACGATCATGATGGACATCAGCGTGCTCGGCGATCCGCCGTACCAGCCGGCGCATGACAAGCACGCGGTGGCCGCCGCCGCGCAGACCACGATCGAGGCGATTGCATCAAGCGGCGACGAGAACTCCGCGATGTCGCTGATGGCGATCGGCGCCGCAAGCCTGGCCCGCGAGCTCGCTGACAGCGATGCCATCGACGGCGTGATCGCCATCGGCGGCACGATGGGAACCGACCTTGCGCTGGACGTCGCGCAGGCGCTGCCGCTCGGCCTGCCGAAGCTGATCGTCTCGACCGTCGCATTCTCGCATCTGATCCCGCCGGAGCGCGTCGCGGCCGATTTGATGATGATCCTGTGGGCCGGCGGCCTCTATGGCCTCAACGGCACCTGCATGGCCGTGCTGTCGCAAGCCTGCGGCGCGATCGTCGGCGCAGCCAGGAGCGCGATCAAGCCCAACCGGGACCGGCCGGTCGTTGCGATCACGTCGCTTGGCAAGAGCTGCCTGCACTACATGGTCGAGCTCAAGCCGCAGCTCGAGCGCCGCGGCTATGAGGTGGTCGTCTTCCACACCACCGGCATGGGCGGACGCGCGATGGAGTCGATCGCGGCCCAAGGCGGCTTTGCCGCGGTGCTGGACCTCAGCCTGCAGGAGGTCGCCAATCAGCTCACCGGCTCGGTGGTCAATTCCGGCGCCGACCGGCTGGAGAATGCCGGCAGAGCGGGGATTCCACAGATCATCGCTCCCGGCGCGATCGATATGGTCGACTTCCCGGCATGGCTTGGCGTTCCAAAGGAGCTGTCGGATCGTCCGTTCCATGCGCACAACCGGCTGCTTGCGTCGGCCACTTCAGGCGCCGCCGATCGCCAGCGGATCGCGCGCGCGATTGCCGAGAAGCTGGCCCAAGCCAGCGCGCCGGTTGCCTTCGTGCTGCCCACCGGTGGCATCCAGCAATGGGACCGCGAGGGCGAGGCTCTGCACGATCCCGGCGCCCTCGCCGCCTTTGTCGACGCGATGCGCTCGGCGGTCCAGGCACCGGTCGAGCTGCACGAGATCGAGGATCACATCAATAGCGCGGCATTCAATGAAACGGTGCTCGGCATCTTCGACCGATGGGTCGCAGCCGGCATCGTCCGCCCCGGCCGCAGCACGGCGGCCGCATGACCCGTCCGCTCGCCCAGGCGCTGGTGCTCGACTTCGGTGGCGTGATCTCGAAGACGCTGTTCGAGACCCATGACCTGACCGAGCGCACGCTCGGGCTCGCACCGTGCACGCTGAAATGGCTCGGACCGTTCGCCCCCGACAGTGATCCGCTCTGGACGGCGATGCAGCGTGGCGAGATTTCGGAACGCGACTACTGGCTGACCCGCAGCCGCGAGGTCGGTCGCATGCTCGGTGAAGACTGGCGCGACATGGAGACTTTTGTGAAACGCGCGCGCGGTGCCGACCCCGAAACCGTGATCCGCCCCGAAGCGGCGCGTGCGATCACCCTCGCCGCCGACGCCGGGTTCCGGCTCGCCATCCTCTCGAACGAGCTCGACCTGTTCTACGGCGCCGACTTCCGCACTCGTCTGCCCATCCTCAAGCGCTTCGAGACCATCGTCGACGCGACCCATACCGGGATCCTGAAACCCGATCGGCGCGCCTATCAAAGCGTGCTGGACGAACTGGCGCTGGGGGCAGAAGATTGCGTCTTCGTCGACGACCAGCGCCGCAACATCACGGGCGCCGCTGCGTGCAACATGCGCACGGTGCTGTTCGACGTGCGAAACCCGGCGGCATCCTACAGCGAGGCGCTGCGGCATTTCGGGCTGCAACTCGAGTGACAGAGAACCATCATGCGCGACAGAAACTTCCTGGTTGAGAACAACGCCAAGCCGATCTGGCACCCGATGGCCCATCCCGCCGAGATGCGGACGCAGCCGCCGCGGATCGTGATGAAGGGCGAAGGCGTCGAGGTCACCGACATCGACGGCAAGACCGTGATCGATGCGGTCGGCGGCCTCTGGAACGTCAATCTCGGCTACAGCTGCGATCCGATCAAGCAGGCGATCGCAGACCAGCTCAGCGCGTTGCCCTATTATTCGGGCTTCCGCGGCACCTCGAACGGTCCCTCGATCGAGCTCGCCTATGAGCTCACCGAATGGTTCAAGCCCGAAGGCATGGTTCGGGCCTTCTTCACCTCGGGCGGATCGGACTCGGTCGAGACTGCGCTGCGGCTGGCCCGGCAATACTGGAAGATCAAGGGTCAGGCCGACCGCACCAAGTTCCTGGCGCTGAAGAAGGGCTATCACGGCACCCATTTCGGCGGCGCTTCCGTCAACGGCAACGCCAATTTCCGTCGCAACTACGAGCCGATGCTGCCGGGCGTCTTCCATATCCCGGCGCCGTCGACCTATCGCAACCCGTTCAACGAGACCGATCCAGCCAAGCTCGCACAGCTCTGTGCGGCAGCGATGGAAGAGGAGATCACATTTCAGGGCGCCGACACCATCGCGGCCTTCATCATGGAGCCGGTGTTAGGCGCCGGTGGCGTGATCGTGCCGCCGGACAGCTTCATGAAGCTCGTGCGCGAGATCTGCGACCGTCACGGCATCCTGATGATCGCGGACGAGGTCGTCACCGGCTTCGGACGCACCGGCGCATGGTCGGGCTCGCGGCTCTGGGGCGTGAAGCCCGACATGATGACGATGGCCAAGGCGATCACCTCCGGCTATTTCCCGCTCGGTGCGACGCTGATCGGCGAGCAGGTCGCGGAAGCCTTCGAGGCCGATACCACGACGTTTGGCTCGATCGGCCATGGCTATACCTATTCGGGCCACCCGGTCGGCTGCGCCGCGGGCCTTGCGGCGCTCGCCGAGACCCGCCGCCTCAAGCTCGACGAGAATGCCGCCGCGCGCGGCGAGGACCTCGCGCAGGCGCTGGCCGCGCTCAAGGCCAAGCATCCGCTGGTCGGCGACGTCAGGGGCAAGGGCTTGATGGCCGCGCTTGAGCTCGTGGCCGATCGCGACACCAAGAAGCCCGCCGACAAGAAGACGATGACAAAGGTCGCAGATGTCGCCTACGAGGCCGGCGTGATGCTGCGCGTCTCCGGCAACAACCTGATCCTGTCACCGCCCTTGATCCTCACGTCAGCCGACGTGAAGCGGATCGCCGAAGGGATCGACGCCGGCCTCTCAGCGGCCGGCTGACAGCGCGCTGACGCAGGCCATGGCGCGCTCGAACGGCGCGGCATCCGCCGCGTTGCGGTCGAGGCAGTCGGCCAGCGATGCGGCCGACATCGTCTGAACAGTGCAAAAGATCCGCATGAAGTCGGCCGCAAGCGCGACCTTGCGCGGCGCGGGTTGTCGATCCCAGTCGCTACTGCTCAAATAGAGCAAGGACGCATTGTCAGCGCTTTCGGCGGCTGCGCCAGGCGCGGCCGGCCCTGTCGCCAGCAACGTCAGCAGCGCGCCGGCCACCGCTCCAACGCGATGCGCGCGGGCCCTCATTTGGTGTCCCTGGCATTCACCATCGGCGGCACGTCGAGCGCGGGATTGCGGTCGAAGAAGTTGAACGGACGCAGCCGAAAGCCGTGCCACAGGCCGGGCATCACAGGCCAATCCTCAGCGCGCGGCACGTGGCGGAAACCGACCGTGTACCAGAGCACCAAGTCGCGATCCTCGATCGGCCGCTTCGCCGCGGTCCATTTCGGCAGGCCATCGACCTCAGGGTTCTCATTCGGATACATGCCCGCGGCGTAACGCTCGTCCCTGGCATAGGCCGAGGTCCACAGCGTGTAGGCGCTGAAGCCGGCGCGCAGCTGGATCGGATCGTCCTTGGCGAGCAGCGAGACGTCGGAGTGGCCGGGCATAATCTGATAGCTCGTGCGGTAGCCCCGCTTGTTGGTCTTGCCCGTGCTCTCGATCCTGAATTGCGCCGCGCTCAGCGGCGTCGTGACCGGCCCCTCGGTCGCGACCGGCCTGGTGTCGACCTGCCACAGGCTCTTGCGCTGGCCCTGCTCCAGCCGGCGGACGCTGAAGCGATCCTCGACCAGCCGGTTCGAGGCGCCGTCGACGTCCATGTCGATCCGGAACGTCATGTAGTGATCGTGATTGACCGCAAGCAGCCGCTCGTCGACCAGCGTACCGTAGGCAGTATCCTGCGCGGCCGTCGGGTCGCTCAGTGTCCGGCTTGCAACGCCCTTGGTGGCATCGATGCCGTAGGCGCCGAGCCGGACATCGATGTTGCCGGCGCGGTCGAACACATAGTCGACCAGGTAGTCGTAATTGCCGACCACCGGGGCCATCCGAACCACCAGCTCGTTATTCGGCCGGACCTCGGCGGTGTTGTTGAGCAATTCGCTATGGCGCCAGATCGGATCGCCGGTCGGGCGCTCGAAGATGCAGACCGCGCCCTTGGAGACGACCGGATTGCCCTTGGTGTCCGAGATCGTCAGATCGAGATAATGCGCGCCTTCGGGACAATCCACGCCGCGCTGCAATTCGCTCGACAGCACGCCAAAGCCGTACTCGCCGATATCCATATAGGCGCGGAACGACCAGGTCGGCGCCGGATCCATATAGGGCACGAACATCTCGCTTGCGGACATCTGATAGGCGATGTCGCGGAGCGTGCCGTGGTCGTCGTAGCGGATCAGCGACAGCACGGCGCCGACGCGCGGCTCGAGGCGGACATGGAACGACCAATTGTCCCAGCGGACCTGGCCGCCCTCCACCTTCACATTGCTTCCCTCGGGTGCGGCGATCTCGATCGGCTTCGGCGGCCTGCGGTATTTTCCGGAGTCGACATAGGCGTGTGACGGCGTCTGCGCCGGCGGCGGTACCACGCCGAGATCGGTCACCGACAGCACCGTTTTGCTCTTGAGATCGATCTGGGCGACCAGGTTCTCGATCGGCTTGCCCCAGAGATTGTTGGCGGCGCCCGTGGTGTCGACGCAGGGCACGTTGAGCAGGCGACGGCCTTTCAGGGCCGGATCGGTCACCGGCCCGACCGTCAGCGGCAGGCATAGCACATTATGGAAATCGGTGATGCCACGCTTGGCCATCGCAGCGATCCAGCGCGGGTCCTGCTTCGGCAGATCGCCGGCCGACATCAGCTCGTCGATGGTCAGCGCGGCCTCATGATCGCTGATCTCATCCCAGCCGGCGAGGCTGCGCGCGGCGAGATCGATATGCGCCTCGTAGAGATGGCCTCCGCTCAATAGCGTCACGTTGGCACGGCGCGCGAAGGGCTGGCCGGGCTTCCATGCCCGCACCTCGTCCTTGGGGTCTTCGTCGACCGTCATGGAGACGACTCGCGCCGCATCGTCGAGCTTGCCGGCGCCGCGGAGTATCTCGGAGACCGAACGGATTTCGTCCGTGGTCAGCCCGTCCATCGGGTGCGTTGCGGCCGCCTGCGGCCACATCCTGCGCTCAGCCTGCGCCGGCAGCGGCGCCGCCATCGTCACCGCAACCAGGCCCACCAATGCCCATTCACCACGCCGCAAAATCAGAGCCATCACGCCCTCCACTCAAAGCCAGAACGCTCAGAATACAAGCAATGGTGACGGCGTGAAGGCCTGCCTCATCCGGTAACCCGTTCCGACGTGCTCGGCAGGATCGTGCCCGCGGCCGGCCGTGGCGCGGCGCGGTGGACGTCGAGCAGCCGTACACCGAGACGATCGCGCAAGGCCGGCCAGATGCCGCGCGGCGCTACGATCATCACGACGACAGCGATGATTCCGAGCCCGACGAGATACCAGCCGCCGGACAGGCCGAGCGGCCCGGTCATCAATTCGCGCAGGCCGAAGAAGATGATGACGCCGAGGATCGGGCCTTCCAGCGTTCCGATGCCGCCGATGATCACGATGAACATCATGTAGACCGACCAGTTGACGTCGAACGCCGCCAGCGGCGCGATGAACAGATTGCCCATGAAGCTCAGCGCACCCGCAAGCCCACATCCCGCCGCCGAGAGCACGAAGGCGATCAAGCGGTTATGGCGGACGTCGACGCCGACGCTCATCGCGGCGAGATCATTGTCGCGCACGCTCATCAGCCCGAGGCCGAAGCTCGAGGTCATCATCTTGTACAATGCCGCGATGGTGACGAGAGTCAGGCCGCCGGCGAGCCAGAACATGGTCGGCTCGAACCAGTCGAAATCGATCAGCTTGCTGGTGGCGAGCGGCATGCCCGAGGTGCCGCCGACGGCCTGCGATTTCATCGTGAAGGCGCCGATGATCTCGGCGAACACCCACATCGCGATCGAGAAATAGGCGTCGCGCAAACGAAACAGCGGAAAGGCGATGATCGCAGCGATCGCCGCCGCCATCAGCGGCGCGACCGGCAAGACCCAGATCGGGGTGACCTCGAGCCAGCCGGAAGCCAAGAACAGCGCGTAGGCGCCGAAGGCGATGAAGACCTGATGGCCGAGCGAGACCAGTCCGGCATAGCCCGCCAGCAGGTTCCACATCTGCGCCATCGTCAGCAGCAATAGGCACTCGGTCGCAAGCCGCAGGAAGCCCTCGTTGAGCACGAAGGGCGCGCCGGCGATGACGGCGACGAGCACGATGACGCAGGCCATGAGAATTGTCCGAGTCGGCATCGGCGTCACACCCTGCTCGACACGAGACCCGACGGGCGGATCAGCAGCATGATGAAGAACAAGAGATGCGCATAGAGCAGCCCTGCATTCGGGTCGATCTTCAGCCCGATCAGCTGCGCCATGCCGAGCGCGATGCCGCCGAGCAGCGCGCCCCAGAACGAGCCGAGCCCGCCGAGCACGACGACCTCGAAGGCGATCAACAGCCGCTCGGCACCCGAGAACGGCGTGAAGCTCGACCGCACCGCAAGCAGCACGCCGCCGATCGCGCCGAGTGCGAGCGACAGGCCCATGACGTAATTATAGACGCGGTCCGGCTTGACCCCGGACAGCCGGACGATGTCGCGGCGGTCGGCAGTGGCGCGCACGATCCGCCCGAATTCGGTGCGGCGCAGCACGAGCTGCAGCGCCATGAACAGCAGTGCCGCCAGCACCAGCGTGAGCAACGGCATAATGCCGATATTGAGGCCGGCAACCTCGAGGCTGGCGCGCGACAGCTCGCCGACCTGGAGGCTGCGCACGTCAGCGCCGAAGATCTCGACCATGACGTTGCGCAGGATCACCGAGACGCCGAAGGTCAAAAGCAACGGCGACAGCGGATCGGGCGACGTCACCACGCGGTTGACGATAAGCGCTTGGTACAGCCAGCCGACCGCGAACGACAGCGCGATCACCGGGACCAGCATCAACAGCGGCGAGACCTGCGGAAACATATTGGAAAGCAGCACGGCGCAGAACGCGCTCAGCACCATGAACTCGCCATGGGCGATGTTGACGACGCGCATCACGCCGAACACCAGAGCGAGCCCGATGCCGAGCAGGCCGTAGAGCCCACCCAGCAGGGCTCCGTTGATCAATGTCTCAACCCAGATCATGTCATGCCAATCCTGGCTAGTTTCCGAAATAAGCGTGCGTCAGCTGTTCCGGCTGCAAGCCTTGCGCCGGGCCGGTCAGCGACACCCGCCCCTTCAACAGGCAATAGATCCGCTCCGACGTCGCGAGCGCCCGCTTGACGTCCTGCTCGACCAGCACGACGGCGGTGCCCTCGCGGCGGATGTCGGCAAAGGAGCGATAGATCTGCTCGACGACGACCGGCGCGAGGCCGAGCGAGATCTCGTCGCACAGCAGCAACCGCGGGTTCGACATCAGCGCGCGGCCGATCGCCGCCATCTGCTGCTGGCCGCCGGAGAGCTGCCCGGGAAACATCCGCCGCCGCTCTTCCAGGATCGGGAACAGGTCGAACACCCGCCGCAAGGTCCAGCTGCCCTTGCGCCGGTTGACGCTGCCCATCAGCAGGTTCTCCTCGATGGACAGTGAGTCGAACAGCAACCGCCCCTCGGGCACCATGATGAGCCCGAGCCGCGAGACGTCCTCCGCCGGCATCTGCGAGATGTCCACGCCGTCGAAATGCACCGCCCCACGCCGCTCCTCGTTGAGCCCGACCAGCGCCTTCAGGAAGGTCGACTTGCCGGCCCCGTTGGCACCGACCAGCGCCACCGCCTCGCCGTCCGCGACGGTGAAGTTCATGTCGAACACGGCCTGGAGATCGCCGTAGAAGATCTGCAGGCCGTTCACATCAAGCAACGCCATCGGCCTTCAATCCCATATAGATTTCGCGCACCACCGCGCTGTCCATCACCTCAGCCGGCGGTCCCTCCAACACCTTGCGGCCGAAATCGAGCACCAGGATGCGATCCGAGACCGCGCGCAGCGCGTGCGGAATGTGCTCGATCCAGATCATGGCGTGGTCCGTTTTCACCGACTTGATGATCGCAACGAGGCGCTCGACCTCGGGCTCGGTCAGACCGGCCGCGATCTCGTCGAGCAGGATCAGCTCGGGCTTCGAGGCCAGCGCCTTGGCGAATTCCAGCCGCTTGCGGTCGATCAGCGGCAGGGCGCCCGCGAGCTTGTCCGCCTTGCCGTCGAGCCCGGTCCGCTGCAGCACCTCCATGGTCCAGCTCGACGCCGCTTCGCCATAGAGGCCTGCGCCGTAGGACGCCGCGACCAGCGCGTTCTCATAGACCGAGAGATGCGGAAACGGCTGCGGGATCTGGAACGCCCGCCCGAGCCCCATCCGCGCCCGGCGATGCGGCGGCAGCCCTGATATCTCCTTGTCGTCGAGCATGATCGAACCGCCGTGGGCCGTGAGCAGGCCGACGATCAGGTTCAACAGCGAGCTCTTGCCGGCGCCGTTCGGGCCGATCACGCCGAGGCATTCGCCGCGCGCCAGCTCGAAGCTGACGTTGTCGGCGACCACGATCTCGCCGAAACGCTTCGAGAGCCCGCTGACGCGCAGAAGCGGTGCCATCTCAGGCCAGCTTGGAGAGCAGCTGGAGATCGGCCTGCTTCGGGATGAACGGCGCGGTGCCGTTGTGCACGATCAGCAGCTCGTACTTCGACTTGCCACCCTTGGTCTTGCGCCATTGCCCGCCCGACAACGAGGTCACCGCGACGTTCTTGATCGGCGTTCCCTTGAACTTGACCGGTCCGACCACGGTCTCCATGTCGAGGCCGGCGATCGCATCGCGCAGCGAGTTCTTGTCCTTCGGGTCGCTGTTCTGCAACGCGGCGAGCGCAACCTCCCACAAGGCATGCGCGTAGCCGATCGGCTGGGTCCATTGCTTGCCGGTGGTCTTCTCCCATTCCGCGGCGAGCTCTGCAGCGCTCTGTCCGGTCAGCGACGACTTGAACGGATAGGCCGGCGTCCACCACACCTCGGTCGACATGCCGTCGCCGCGATCGCCGAGCGCGTTCACCGCGCTCGGGAACAGGAAGGCCGCCGCAACGGTGCAGATCTGCGGCTTGAAGCCGGCCTGCGCCGCCTGGTTCCACAGCGTCACCCAATGATTGCCGTAGGTGAAGCCGGAGACGATGTCGACGCCGTTGCTCTTGAACGACGAAACCTGGTTGGTGAAGTCGTCGGTTGCGATCTGGAATTTTCCGGCGGAGAATTCCTGATAGCCGGCCCCCGCAATGCCGCCGGGTAGACCGACCTTCGGATCGGAGAACGCCTGGCCGGCGGGATTGTCGATGTAGAGCGTGCCGACCTTCTTGTTGGTCTCGACCGACTGCCACATGCCCATGAAATTCTTCACGACGTCGTCGGCGCCCCAGAAGAAGTGATAGCTGTAGGGGAACCCCTTGTCGGGCGTCGACTTGCGCGGGAACATCCAGCCTTGCCACGGCACCATGGTCGAGATCGACGGGATGCCGCGGGCATCGGCGAGCTCCTGCACCGGGGCCTGCGCGTCACCGTCCTCGATCAGGATCAGGTCGCATTTCTCCCGCAGCACCAGCTCGCTCGCCACCACCGACGAGCGGTTCGGATCGGACTGATTGTCCTTGAAGACGAACTCGACCTGCCAGGTCTTGCCGCCGATCTTCAGGCCATCCTTGAGCCGGGCCTTGATGCGTTCATGGATCCAGGTGTCGGGCTCGGCAAACGGCGCGCGGACGCCGGAGAGACAACCGACCCAACCGATCTTGATGGTGTTGCCCGCGGCCCGTGCGACGTTGACCAGCGGCACATTGATCGCCGAAGCGAGGCCGGTAGCACCGGCCGCCTTCAGCAGCGTGCGCCGGTCGAGCCGGCCGGACGAAAGGTTCGTCTTGGAATTCTCAGTCATGTCCCTCTCCCTGAAACAATTATCTGAAGTGAATCCCGCCTAAGCCGCGGATCGTTGAATCGCGTCACGGCTCACCGCGGCAAATTTGCACAAGGTGTTCTCGATGATCTGGCGCGGGATGCCGCGCACGATGAAGACCAGACGCGAGCGCCGGTCCGCCGACGGCCAGCCGGCAAGCGTGATCGGCGGATGGAACACGTGCTGCACGCCATGCACCACCATGGGCGCATCGGGTTGCTCGGCGACATGCACGATCGCCTTGAAGCGCAGCAGGTCTTCACCTTTGAGCGCTGCGACATAGTCGAGCCAGCGCGCGAACGCGTCACGCTGGATCGGCTCGTCGATGATCAGGCTGTAGGACGACACGTCCGTGTTGTGCGCGTGGTGGCCGTGATGGCCGCAATTCTCGTCGTCGCAATGGTGCTCCACATGATGGTGCGGCGCATTCGCGGCCTGCGCTGCCAGATCGAACCAGCGCACGACATCGGCTGACCGCGCCGACGGATCAAACAGCCCGGCATCAAGGACTCTGGCCGGATCGACGATCCCATCCCGGACGTGATGGCGAGCCGCGACCGGATTGATCGCCGCAAGCTGGGCATCGAGCCGTGACAGTTCATCATCGGCGGCAAGATCGGTCTTGGTCACGAGCAGCCGGTCAGCGACCGCGACCTGCCTGACCGCCTCAACGTGGGCCTCGAGGGTACGCGCGCCGTTGACGGCATCGACGGTCGCGACCACACCGTCGATCCGGTAACGGCCGGCGACATCGGGCGCCGTCATCAGCGTGTGCAGCACCGGCACGGGATCGGCGAGCCCGGTGGTCTCGACCAGCACGCGGTGGAACGGCGGGATCGTCCCTGCCGCACGGCGTGACGCAAGGTCAGCCAGCGTCTCGATCAGGTCTTCGCGCACCGAGCAGCAGATGCAGCCATTGTCGAGCAGCGCCAGGCGATCCTCGCTGCTCTCGACCAGGAGATGATCGAGCGCCACCTCGCCGAACTCGTTGATGATGGCGACGACGCCGTTAAGCTCCGGCTGGCGCAGCAAATGGTTCAGCACCGTGGTCTTGCCGCTGCCGAGAAAGCCGGTGAGCACCGTGACCGGGATCTGGTCCACCGCTGCCATCACGCGCCCCGCTCGTAGACCTTGCGGCCCTCGAAGAAGGTCATCTCGACCCGCGTATCGGCAAGCTGATCCTGCGGGATGTCGAAGATCATCTGGTCGAGCACGATCAGATCGGCCGATTTGCCGACCTCGATCGAGCCGATGGATTGGCCGAGCCCCGCCGCACGCGCGGCGTCGATGGTGTAGATGTCGATTACGGTGGCGAGATCGAGCGCCTGCTCGGCCCACAGCGATTTGCCGGGAAAATCGCCGGTGGGATTTTGCCTGGTCACCATGCCCTCGATGCCCTGCCAGGGATCGGGGATCGGAATCACCGGCCAGTCCGAGCCGCCGGCCATCAGCGCGCCGGCCTGCTTCAAATCCTTGTTCGGCCAGAAGCGCTGCGCGCGCTCCTCGCCCATCGCCGCCTTGTGCGCCTCGAGGAAGACGGTCGGATACCAGATGATCGGTGACAGATCGGCCGCGACGCCGAGTTCGGCGAAGCGCTTGATGTCGTCGGGCGCGATGTAGCTCGCATGCGCGATCTGGTGCACCAGATGCGTCGGGCCGTTGAAGCTGCGCACGACGTCGATGGCGTCGAGCGCCTGGCTGACCGCGGCATCTCCCGCGCAATGGATCTTCGCGGCCAAGCCAAGCTTCTCGCAGCGCCCGAGCCAGCGGATCAGGTCCGGCACCGTCAGCATGGTCGCGCCGCGGAAGCAGCAGCCGCGCACGGGATCGGCGACATACGGCTCGTGGAAGGCCGCGGTCTTGGCGCCCGGCACACCGTCGAGGAACACCTTCACATAGTCCGGCTTCACATGAGCCCCGCGATAGTCTTCGCGCAGCGCAAACAGCTCCTCGCCGGCCTTGCCGAACATGAAGCCCGGCTCGACCACCGGCATCGCACAGACCGCCCAGGCGGTCAGCTCGCCGCGGTCGTCGAGCCCCTTCAGCGCCGCCATGATCGGCTGCATGCTGGCGGCGTCGATGAAGGCGGTGACGCCATAGGCATTCAGCACCGAGATCGAGCGGGCCACCGCGGCGCGGTCCATCTCGGCCGTGTAGTGACCGGAGGCCGCGAGCGCCCGCTCCACCAGGCCCGAGGCGGCCTCGATCATGATCCCGGTCAGCGTCCCGGTCTTGAGGTCGCGGCCGATCTCGCCGTCGGTCGGGTCCGGAGTGTCGGCCTGCACGCCGGCCAGCCGCAGCGCCGCCGAGCTCGCCCAGCGATTATGATAGCTGTCGTCGCGCAGCACGACGGGATGTCCAAGGCACGCCGCATCCAGCAGCGCGCAGGACTCTGCGGTGTTCATCTCGTTCAGCAGATTGTTGCCGAACTGCCCGCCGACGATCCAGGCGCCGGGCTTAGCCGCAGATGCGGCCTTGTGCAGGGTCTCGGCGATCCTCGGCACGCTGTCGGTGTTGGAGAAGCGCAGCTCGTAGAGATCGGCCTGCCCGCCCATCATGATGTGATTGTGGATGTCGACGATCCCCGGCATCGCCATTCGTCCACCGAGGTCGACGGTCGCAGTCTCCTCGCCGATGAGCGACGCGACGTCGTGCTCCTCGCCGACAGCGATGAACCGGCCGGCTTTGACCGCCGCGCACGCCGCCCAGGGCTGCGCCCGGTTCGACGTGTAGATCCGACCGTTCCGGAAGACCGTGTCGGCGAATGTCCTGTTCATACGGGTCAACTTCTCGATTGGGAAAGTCCGGAGCGATCACTGTGCGGTGCACGGCGGCCGAACCGCGCACGACACCAGCGTGACGCCAAACGTTCGGCATGTCGGCTTTTGGAACAATCCACCGTCCGGTGGATGCTTCGCCGCCTCCCCGCAAGCGCAGGGCTTTTGCGCATTGCCTGCCTCCGCAGGGCGCACTGCAAAATATCGAAAACAACCCCATGCAAAGTAGCCGGCGGCGTGCCGGCATTCGACATGGCGACTTGACAAGTCGGGCAAATCAGCGATTTAATTCTATTAATCCGAAGTTTCGCGAGGCGCTTCAAAAACCCAATGCCAACCCGTCCTTGCGGTGGTCGGAGGCACCGAACAGGACGCCGCGCGCATGGTCGATGCGGATCGCCTGGCAGCCGCCGATCGGCTCTTCGGAGAAGCGGGCCTCGTGACCGCGGGCGCGCAGCTCGTCGCGGATATCAGGCGATATCGTCGTCTCCAGCGACAGCGCGCTATCGAAGGCAAAGGAGCGCGGCGCCTCCGCCGCGGCCTGGATGTCCATCTTCAAATCGAAGATGTTCGAGATCAGATTGGCATGGCCCGCGGCCTGGTAATGTCCGCCCATCACGCCGAACGACATCACGGTCCTGCCGTCCTTGCGCAGCAGGCCCGGAATGATCGTGTGCATCGGGCGCTTGCGCGGCCCGAGCGAATTCGGATGTCCGGGCCTGGCACGGAAGCTCCAGCCGCGGTTGTGCAACAGGATGCCCGACTTCGGCGCATAGATGCCGCTACCGAACGGATAGAACAACGAGTTGATCAGCGAGACGGCGTTGAGGTCACGGTCGACCACCGTGACATAGACGGTGTCGCGGTGCTCGATATCGTCCCAGGCCGCGGGTGCGGAGGCGCGGCCCATGTCGATCTTGCTGCGGATCCTGCCGATATAGTCTTCGGCCAGAAATGCAGCCGGATCGACCTTGCTGGTCGTTGGATCGCAGAAGAAGGCGTCGCGCGCGCGGTAAGCGGCCTTGGTCGCTTCGGCCAGCAGATGGATCCGATCGGCCTGCGCGAGTGCTGCGACATCGAAGCCTGCCAGCGTCCGCAGGATCATCAGCGCGGCCAGACCCTGCCCGTTCGGCGGACACTCGACCACGTCGTGATCATGGTAACGCGCCGAGATCGGCCGCACGTAATCCGAGCTCTGCGCCGCGAAATCGTCGGTGCTGTGGGCTCCGCCCAGGGCGCGCAGGACGTCCACCATCTCATCGGCGGCCTCGCCCGCATAAAACGCCTCGCGTCCGTGCTGCGCGATCCGGCGAAGGGTGCGGCCAAGCGCAGGTTGGGTCCGGATGTCGCCGACGTCGGGCGCCTTGCCGCCTGGAAGGAACTGCGCCGCCGCATTGGGATCGATCTCGATCCGGGCCCGGAAGCGGCGCCAGTCCTCGGCGACGCGCGGCGTTACGCAAAAGCCCTGCTCGGCTGCCGCGATCGCCGGTCGGAAAATCTCCTCCAGCGACCTGCTGCCGTGATCGGCGACCAGCCGGCACCACGCGTCGATCGCTCCGGGCACAGTCACCGCCTCCGGCGCGGTCGGCGGAATGTCGCGCGCGCCGCCGGCTGAAAATTTCTCGGTATCGGTCGCGGCCGGCGTACGGCCCGAGCCGTTCAGCGCGATCGGCTCACCGGCGTGAGGCGAATACAGCGCAAAGCAGTCGCCGCCGATCCCGGTCATCTGCGGCTCGACCACGCCCTGCACCGCGACCGCCGCCACCGCGGCGTCGACGGCATTGCCACCGGCCTTCAGCATCTCGACCGCGGCGAGCGTCGCCTGCGGGTGCGAGGTTGCGGCCATACCACGCTCGGCAACCGCCACCGAGCGGCCGATGGCCATGAAATCACGCATGTCGAATCCTCTGATATTGCGCGCGGCGGCCGCTCGCCAACATTGTCGAATACGACACCGGTCCTTGACGGACTCTCGGTTGGCGGCGCGTTGCGCGGCAATCCACCTAACGGTGGATCGGCCAAACGGCATCGAGACTTGTCCCGCGAGGTGCTTCCCGGACGCGGCAAACAACCCGAAGGACAACCCGACAAAGCCCCTCAAACCTCCGCGCGAAGCATGCTGCGGCCTAACTGGATAGTTGCGCGCTCGTCCGTATTTCCCCGGTGGGTAACTGGTTGCCAGGCTCGGGGCGCGATGGCACGCTGTCATGATCGATTTGGCTCACGGTGAATTCCAATGCCGTTGTCCTCTCGCAAAGAGCTTCATGGCGCCAGGCGAAGTCGTTCCGGTTGCGGGGCTGGATGGTCACGCATTGCCGCGTCTCTGGTCTCGCTGTCATACGGCGTCGTCGTTCACGATGTGCATGCAGCGTCGCCCGCGGAGGTGCCGAGCCGACAGGTGACCGCATCCGAACCGTCGGCTCAGGCCGACGCCAACGGGAGTGTGCTGCCAGGCGTGGACCGGGCGTCGCCCGAAGCTTTGCCAAGCGCGCAGCAATCCGAACAGTCGTCTCATACGGCGAGCATTGTCGAATCGCCCAGGACCGGTCCGGACAACATGGATTCAGTCCTGATCCTGGACGAATGCTTTGTTGCCGAGGCGTGCATCGACCGGTTCCTCGGAGCGCTTTACACGCGAGCGCCGAAGACCGACTGGATCGTCGTGTACGAGAAAAAGGACGTGACGATCAAACGGAAGCGCAAACTGGTCACCGTCACCCGCAGCATCGCGAAACGGGTCGAAGACGACTTTGGATGGAAGGACCCCAAAGCAGCAGACAAGGCCGGCATGCCCTTGCTGGATTACGTGATCGGAGGGATGGATCGAGCCTTCAGGCAAAAGCTGTTCTATATGCTCCATGCAGCAGAACAGGCCGGACTGGCGCCTGGGATCACAAGCGGATTCCGGGATGACTATCGCCAATCCATTGCAAGCGGGCTGAAGGCCGCGAACGACAAGTCTTATCACGGTGGCAGTTCGCGTGGAGGCTATGGTCACGGGCTCGCCGTGGACGTCGTCAGCATGAATGGCACGAGCAAGGACGAGCGTGCGACCGAGACCAGGAAGCTATGGAAGTGGATCGACGAGCATGAAAAGCAGTTCGGAGTCGGACGACCATATTTAGGCGGAGACCCGGCGCATCTCGCACCGATCGATGGTCAGGAATACGCGGCTCATCGTACGGTATCAATGCACGCCAAGTTGGCCGGCAAGCGACACACCCGGGTTGCAGCCTCCTCCAGACATGGCGTGACGACGCGCGCAAAGTCCAAGGCAGCGGCGAAGCCGGCGACAACGAAAGTCAGCTCGCGCCTCTGATAGGCCCCTCGCCTGCGCTTCGAATGTGCGTTGCAGCGCGCCCCAGCTCAGGGGGTGAGCTGGGGCTAACGGCGGCTTGGGAGGCCGTAGCGGCCGGCCTCCACCCATGACGTTACGTCTCTTTCCTGAGCTTCATCCACCAGGAAACGCAATTGGTGCGCCGCGCTACTACTTTTGCGTCGTCGGGTCTGTACGGCAGCAAGTCTATCACTCGGGGGCTAGTTCAGAATGGCAATTGTCGCGCGCAATTGTCGATCTACGATGTCCGCAGTCGTGCGGATTGGCCGACGTCAACCCCAAACCCCGACCATGCACATCGCGCGATCAGGGATCGCCGCTTCGGCCCACGAAGCGACGGTCCCGCCCATGAGCGGTTGCTGCAAATCAGCCTGACGGGCGACTCAGCAAAAAGCCGTCAAGACGAGACGGAGAAGAGCAAAGCTCGGGTCATGTCGCGAGAATGCGAGGCTGTGGCCTCACCCACATCTGTCATCGCCCGGCTCGACCGGGCGAGCCAGTACGCCGCGGCCCCTCGGCTCAAGCACTGCTGTCTCTGGAATACTGGATCACCCGCTTTCGCGGGTGATGACACCGAGAATGTGGCTCGCGCCGTTATCGCTCGCAGACGGCGATCCTCGCGAGCCCCTCTCAATGCGGCCGCGACATCAGCGCCACGACGGCGGAGCGGGTCTCGACGCCGAGCTTCTCGAAGATGTGAATCAGATGCGTCTTCACCGTCGCGAGACCGATGCTCAGGCACTCGCCGATCTCGCGGTTGGTCCGGCCGCAGCACAACAGCTCGACGACCTCCATCTCGCGCGAGGTCAGTCCATAGCGCGCCGGCTCGTCGGCGCTCGGGGAGAGGCGGCTGGTCAGATTGAATTCGAGATAATCGTGGATCTTCTCGGCGATATGCATGCTGCCGTCGGGAATCGCGCAGCCCGGCGCCCACAGCACGCTCATTCCGGCCACGATCCGGTCATTGCGGCGGAAGAAGAACTCGATTATGTCGGCGACGCCGCATTGGCCGGCAAAGGCGCGGTAGGTTGCCGCCTCCTGGGTCGCGCATTGATTGAGCGCGATGCTGAGCCGGGCAATCGGCCGGTTGCTCGCGGAGCGCGGATGCAGCGGATCGAGCCGGTTCATGCCGGCGAGATACTGGTCGTGGAAGCTCGGTGGGACGTTGCTGCTGAGCACGAACCGGTTGAGGGTCAGATTACCGTCGACCTCGTAGAACGCGGTCGCGGATCCCTCGAGAATTCCTCGCGCGAACTGAATGGCTTGCGTGGTTGCCGGATCCGGTCGGCCCAGAAGCGCGATCATGACCTACCTCCCGATGTTTCCCGATGGCGAACGTCTGCGCGTCGCATGCCCGTCACGCTGGGGCAGCCGCAGGCCATAGTCAAGCAAATTGCGGGCCAAGCGCACATCCTGAAACGGTTACGCCGAAGTAACCCGGGGGCCCCCTCCACCATCCGGTTGATTGCGAGTGACACGGCGCATGCGGAACTTTTGCACGTCCCCCAATGGCATCGCTGGAACAAGAATGAATTCGCGTCGCATCATGGCCGCCTTCCCGTCAGCGGCCGACGAACAGGTCACGCTCGCCAACTGGCGTCAGCATCCCTTCAACGAATGGGCATTCCGCAATGTCCGCGAACTGCTGCCCACTGCGAACATCGCACGCGCGGCCGCACCTGCGCCGCTGTCGTTCGCACCGCGCTATCTCGACGACGTCAGCTTCGCCGACCCGCGCGGCGAGACGGTTGATGTCGCCGAGGCGCTGCGCACGAGCCACACCGATGGCATCGTCGTGTCGCATCGCGGCGAGGTCGCGTTCGAATGGTATGCCCACGGCCTGACCCCGGACACGCCGCATCTGATCTTCTCGGTCAGCAAATCGGTCGCCGGCACGCTCGGCGGCATCCTTGCCGATCACGGCAAGCTCGAACCCGACGCGCCGGTGACGCGCTATATCCCGGAGATGGAAGGATCGGTCTATGGCGGCAGCTGCACGGTGCGGCATCTGCTCGACATGAGTGTCGGCATCCGCTTCGACGAGGACTACATGGCGCGCGACGGCGACGTCATGAACTACCGGCGCTCGACCGGCTGGGAGCTACCGGATCCGGCCATCCCGCCGAGCAATCTGCGCGACTATCTGCGGACGCTGCGGCCAAACGGCGCGCCGCACGGCGAGACTTTCCACTACGTCTCGACCAACACCGACGTGCTCGGCTGGGTCTACGAGCGCGCCTGCGGCATGTCCTATGCGAAGATCCTCTCGCACTATCTGTGGCAGCCGATGGGCGCCGAACGCGACGCCTACATCACCGTCGACTCGCGCGGCGCGGCCCGCGTCGCCGGCGGCATCTGCGCGACGCTGCGCGATCTCGCCCGGTTCGGCGAGATGATGCGCAATCACGGCATCAGCAACGGACGACAGGTCGTGCCCAGCTGGTGGGTCGACGACATCAGGCAGAACGGCAATGCCGAGGCGTGGTCGCGCGGCGATCTCACCAAGGTGTTCCCGAACGGCAATTACCGAAACAAATGGTACACGCTCGACCGGCGCGAAACGCCGTTTGCGGCCGTCGGTATCCATGGCCAGTGGATCTACGTCGATCCGTCCAGCGAGACCGTGATCGCGCGCGTCTCCTCGCAGCCGCTGCCGATGGATCTCGATCTCGATCACATGTGGATGCGCGGCTACCGCGCGATCGCGGCGAGGCTCAGCGGCAATGCCTGACGGCTTGCGACGGGGGCATCAGCGACGACGCATCACTCGATCGGCGGCCGCCGCGTGTGCCAATCCGTCACCGACTGGAACGCGGCCCCGGCACGGACCAGCACGTCCTCCGAGAGATGCGGGCCGACCAGCTGCATGCTGAGCGGCATCTGGTCCGGCGCCATGCCCATCGGCAAGGTGATGGTCGGGCTGCCCGAGAAGTCGAACACCGCCGTGAAGCGCAGGATGTTCAAGAGCACGTTGGGGTCGGCGCCGTATTCGCTCATCTTCGTCAGCGTTGGGATCGGCACCGGCATCGTCGGAATCAGCAGCAAATCGATATCCTCGAACATTGCAGCCAGGCTGCCGCTGAACTTCAGCCGCTCGTGATGGATCGCAGCAATGTCGACGCCGCTCGTCACCCTGCCCTGCTCGATCAACTGTGCGAGATCAGGTCCGTATTCCGACTTCCGCGACGGGTAAGTGTCCAGATGCGCCTCCGCCGTCTCCACCGAGCACATCGCAATCCATTGGCTGACGAGCTTCTGGTAGGGCGGGAAATGCACCTCGCGGATGTCGGCACCGAGGCCGGCGAGCGTGCGCTCGGCTTGCACCAGGGCGGTCACAACCTGCCGGTCTATACCCTCCTGGGTGTATCTGCGATCTACGCCGATCCTCAAACCCCGGATGCTCTCACCCACGCCGGCCAGATAGTTCGGCACCGGCGCCCGCAACGCGGTCGGATCGTTGACGTCGGCGCCCGCGATGACGCCGAGCATTGCTCCGGCATCCGCAGCACTGCGGCACATCGGTCCGACGTGATCGAGCGAGTCCGCCAATGGGAAGACGCCGTGCCGGCTGACGCGGCCCCAGGTCGGCTTGATGCCGGTCAAGCCGCAGGTCGCCGACGGAAACCGGATCGAGCCGCCGGTATCGCTGCCGATCGACCCGTAGCAAAGCCCGGCCGATGTCGCGACGCCCGACCCGCTCGACGACGAGCCGACCCAATAGTTCACATTCCACGGATTGAGCGGCGCCTGAACTGACGGATGGTGGCTGGTATAGGCCCCCTCCGTCATCTTGAGCTTGCCGAGCGTCACCGCGCCGGCGAGTTCGAGCCGGTCCACGATCGTGGCGTTGAAGGACGGCACGAACCTGGCGTGGATCGCGGTGCCGCCCGCGGTCGGCGCGAACGTGGTGTAGCAGAGGTCCTTCAGCCCGATCGGAACACCATGCAGCGGGCCGCGCCAGATGCCCCTGGCGATCTCCGCGTCGTGCTGCCTCGCCTGGGCCATGGCCCGCTCTGCAAGCACGTGCGCGTAGCCGTGAAACTGTCCGTCCAGCTTCGCGATCCGGCCGAGGATTGCCTCCGTGATCTCCGAGGATTTCGCCTCGCCGCGGCGAATGAGCCCGGAGATCTCGGTGATCGACTTGTAGTGCAATGGATCCGCTGACATGTCGATGTGGCCCCGCCTAGAACTGCACGCCGCGCGTCAAGGCGCCGTCGACGACGAGGTTGGTCCCCGTGATGAAGCTCGCCGCCTTGCTCGCCAGGAACACCGCTGCGTTCGCCATCTCCTGCGGCGTGCCCATCCGGCCGGTCGGGTTGAGCGCCAGCGCGGTCTTGTACAGTTCGGGATTGCCGTCCTTGATCATGTTCCAGACGCCGCCCTCGAAATAGGTGTTGCCCGGCGACACCGAGTTGGCGCGGATACCCTTGGCCGCGAGCTGATAGGCAAGGCCCTGAGTGTAGTGGATGATCGCGGCCTTGAAGGTCCCGTAGGGACCGCTGGCGAAATCGACCTCGCGCCCCGACACGCTGGAGATGGTGACGATCGCCGCCGCCGTGCTCTTCTCCAGATACGGCATCGCGGCGTTGACGAGCCGTACCGTCCCCATCATGTCGGTGGAGAATTCCTTCTCCCAGCTCTCCTCGTCCTGCCCGATCGAGAGCGCGCTGACATTGGCGACCACGACATCAATGCCGCCGAGCTTCGACGCCATGTCGGCGACCCAGGCCTTCAGCGCCGGTCCGTTCGAGACGTCGACGGCGCTACCGAACGCGGCAACGCCCTTGGTCTTGATCGCGGTGACCGCAGCGTCGACGTCACCCTGGTTACGCGCGCAGATGCCGACATTGGCGCCCTCGGCCGCAAACGTGTCGGCGATCGCCCTGCCGATGCCCTTGGTGCTACCGGTGACGAGAACCTTTGCTCCCTTGAGTCCCAGATCCATGTTCATTCCCTCCGTTATTGTCGATTGTCGAACGCAATTCCTTGCCGCGCGGCCGGCCGATCACAGCAACAGCTGCGCGCGCACATTGTCGGCGTTGACCTCCTCGCCGGCCAGCGATCGCGTGATCTTGCCCTTTTCCATGATGTAGCAGCGCTGGGCGATCTCCAGGATGGTGTCGAGGTTCTGCTCGACGAACACGATCGTGGTCCCGAGCTCGGTGCGGAACGATTTCAGCGCTTCGCAAATGTGCTGCACGATCGACGGCTGAATGCCTTCGGACGGCTCGTCGAGGATCATCAGCGCCGGATTGCCGATCAGCGCCCGGCCGATCGCCAGCTGCTGCTGCTCGCCGCCCGACATGGTGCCCGCGATCTGCCGCCGGCGCTCCTTCAGGCGCGGAAAATACGCGTAGACCAGCTCCGGCAGCTTCTTGCCGTCGGGCCCGCCGATCAACTCGCCGACCTGCAAATTCTCCTCGACGGTCATTTGCGGGAACACGTCGCGGCCCTGCGGGATGTAGCCGAAGCCGGCACGTGCCCGCGCATCGGCCTCGAGCTGGGTGACGTCCTGATCCATGAAGCTGATGGTGCCACGCCAGGTTTGCAGCAGCCCGATCAGGCAGCGCATCAGGGTCGACTTGCCGACACCGTTGCGGCCGATTACGCCGACGATCTCGCCGCGCGCGACCTGCATGCTGACGCCCTGCAGGATCGGCGTCGCGCCGTAACCCGCCCAAAGTCCCGATACATCCAGAATGCGCTCAGTGGGCATGGGTCTTACCCAGATAGATTTCGGCGACCTTCTCGTCTTCCAGAATCGCCTCGAGGCTGCCGCGCGCAAAGATCTTGCCGAGATGCAGAACGGTGACGCGCTGCGCGACCTGACGGACGAACGCCATGTCGTGCTCGACGACCAGCACCGTCATGCCCTCGGCGTTGAACGACTTGATCAACTCGCCGGTCTTGTAGGTCTCTTCCGGCGACATGCCCGCGGTCGGCTCGTCGAGCAGCAGAAGCTGCGGCTGCAAGGCCAGCGCCATCCCGATCTCCAGCCATTGCTGCTGGCCGTGCGACAGCGCGCCGGCGAGCTTGCCGCTGTCCTCCGCCAGATTAAGCAGCGTCAGCAGCCGTTCTTCTTCGGCAGCGCATTCCGCGCCCGAAAGACGTTCCTGCAACGCGATCTGGATGTTCTGCCGCACCGGCAGTTCCTTGAACACGCTCGGCGCCTGCATCTTGATGCTCATGCCCCGCTGGACCCGCGCAAACGGCCGCTCCGTGGTGATATCGGTGGAATCGAACAAGATGCTGCCCGAGGTCGGCGGATAGAGGCCGACGATCAGCTTGAACAGCGTGCTCTTCCCGGCCCCGTTGGGCCCGATCAGGCAATGGACCTCGCCGGCATTCACCGTCAGGTCGACATCGGAGACCGCGGTCAAACCACCGAAACGCTTCGATACGCCCCTTACATCGACCAGTGCCATGGATCAGGTCTCATCCGATTGCAGACGGCCGGTATCGGCGAGCGCGGGGCCCTCGTCGCGCCGCCGGCGCCTGGTCCACCAATCGACCACGAGCTTGCCGATTCCGAGCACAAACCCTTGCGGCGCCAACATCACGGTGGCGAGCAGAAGCACACCCATCAGCACCAGCGCCGCCTGCTGGCTGTAGACCGTGATGGTCTGGAAACCGAACAGCAGCAGGAAAGAGCCGACCAACGTCGCGGTCAGGTCGTTGCGTCCGGAGAACGCGACCCACACGATCGGCATCGCCGCCGCCGGCAGGCCGATGCTCGACGGCGTGATGAACTGCCCCCAGGACGTGTACAGCGCACCGCTGAGGCCGGCGAGGCCGCTGCCGATCACGAATGTCAGGAGCTGATACTTTCGGACGTCATAGCCGAGCATTTCGGCGCGTTGCGGATTTTCACGCGTCGCCACGATCACGTTGCCGACGCTCGAGTTCACCAGCATGCGCAGCGCGATGTAAACGATCACGATCAGCGCGATCATGAGATAGTAGAGCGCCGATCCCTCGATATCGAAGCTGCCGACGGTGAGCGGGTCCATTCCCTTCATGCCGTTGAAGCCATTCAGCCGCGCCGGACCGATATGCCATTCGGGTCCGGCGGTCTGCCCGAGGAAGAACGCAAGCACCAGCGTCGCCGACAGCGTCACGATGCCGAAGAAGATGCCGCTGATGCCGCCCCAGATCATGAAATAGCCGAGGATTCCCGCCGCGATCATCGCAATGACCACGGAGAGCACCAGGGCGGCGACCGTGGCTGTTCCCCCGCCCATGTTGATCGCAAGCACGCCATATCCGTAGCCGGCGATGCCGAAGAAGAAGGTCTGGCCGAACGACAGCATGCCGCCGTAGCCCCACATCAGGCACAGCCCGAGCGCCATGAAGATCCAGATCAGGAAGTAAGCGAAATTGCCGACATCATAGGAATCGGCGAACAGGGGGTAGATCAGCGCGCCCGCCAGCACGGCCAGGAAGCACGACCAGAATATCTTGCCCCGTCCGAGCGTCTGCGGGCCGTCGAGCAGCTTCAACATCAGAAATTCCCGTCTAGCGCCCACGACGAACCAGCACGCTGGATAGCCCTTCAGGCAGCACACGAATGATCAGGATGACGGCAAACAGCATGCCGATCTGACCGATGATCTGTCCGTAGCTCGCATTCAGCGCCATCCTGATCATCGCCAGGAACACGGCAGCCGGCGCGGTTCCGAGCAAGACATTGGCGCCGCCGATCACCACGGTGACAAAGCTCTCGACCACGAAGGTTGCGCCCATGGTCGGGATCAGCGTCATGGTCGGCGCATAGAGCGCGCCGCAGAGGCCCGCCAGTGCGGTGCCGATCCCGAAGCTGATGGAATAGATCCGCCCGGTGCGCGCTCCCAGCGCCTTGGCCATCGCCGCGTTCTGCATCGTCGCGCGCGCAACCACGCCGAAGCGCGTCTTCATGAAGATGATGTAGAGCCCGGCCAGCACCGCCACCGCAGCGCCGAACAGCACCAGGCGGTAGGTCGAGAACGTGTAGCCCCCGATCGCAAAACTTCCTTCCGGCGTACCGATGCCGCGCACCGCGGAGCCGACGATCAGCAGCATCGACTGCGTCACGATCAGGCTGAGGCCCCAGGTGGCGAGCAGCGAGTCGAGCGGACGCTTGTAGAACCGCCGCACGATCAGGAACTCGACGATCATGCCGATGATCCCTGCCGTCACTGCGGCCAGGATCTGGGCGATCGGGAGCGGCACGCCGAGATTGACGAGGCCCACGGTGACATAGGCCCCGCACATGATGAACTCGCCATGCGCCATGTTGATGACGCCCATCATGCCGAACACGATGGCAAGGCCCGCCGCGGACAGGATCAGGAACGCGAACACGTCGGCGAACTGATAGAATACCGAGAAGAGTTCAGCCGACATTCCGCTCTCCGTGATCACGGCGCCGCATCATTGCGGCGCCGGTTCGCCTGGAAGTCATGACGCACGACACGAGCAAGATTCGTGCCCGCGTGCGTCACGATTTGCTGGGAAGATGACTCGGCGTGTACTGATCCTTGTCGTTCTTCTTGGTGAGGTCGCAGCCGATCTCGCCCAACCAATACGGCTGGATCGTCCCGTAGTCCTTCTCGACGGTCACCTCATGCTTGGGCCCGACCGAGATCAGGCGCATGCGGTGAGACGTATGCTGGCTCTTCGGATCGATGCAGACCTTGCCTTCGGGAGCGTCGATACAGGCATCGCCTGACGCGATCACCTTGCGCATTTCATCGAGCTTGGTCGACTTCGCCTTCTCGACCAGCGCCTTGTACATGTAGAGCGCGTTATAGGCGTTGTAGCCCATATCGTTGATGTAGAGCTCGTCGGGGAACTTGGCGTGCCAGCGCTTCTTGAAGTCGTTGGCTTCGGGGGTGTCGATCTCCTCGAACCAGTTCGCAGTCGCATGCATGTTGTTGAGTGCCGGCGGCCTGAACCGCTTGTGCTCGAAGCCGAGCATGACCTTGATCGACGACCCCATCGGCAGGTTGAGATTGGCGGCTGCCGCCTGCTCGAAGAACGAATCCTGCGCGGCGCCGACATTGATCGTCAGCAACCAGTCCGGCTTCGCCTTCTGGATGTTCTGGATGGTCTGCGCGAACTGCGACACACCGAGCGGGATGAATTCCTCGCCCACCACCTCACCGCCGAGGTCCTTCATGATCTTCCGATTCCACTCTGCGGAGATCTGGCCGAAATTATAATCGGCGGCGATCACATAGACTTTCTTGCCGAACTTCTCGACCATCCAGGGGATCAGGGTCGAGAACTGCTGCTCCGGCACCGCGCCCATGCTGATCATGCTGGCGTCGCAGACACCGCCTTCATACTGGTTCGTATAGAAGTACGGCGTGGTGGTGCGATCGACGATCGGACGCAACGCCTCGCGCGAGGCCGACGTGATGCCGCCGATCAGAACGTCGACCTTGTCGCGATTGAGCAACCGCCGGCCGAATTCCTGATAACGAGCGTTATCGCCTTGTGGATCGAGATGGATCAGCTCGATCTGCCGGCCGAGAATGCCGCCGCTCTTGTTGATCTCCTCAACCGCCAGCTGCGAGCCGTGCAGCTTCGGCATGCCCATGAACGCGAGGTCGCCGGAGACGTCCTCCAGCAAGCCGACCTTGAGCGGCGGTTCTGCCGCCTGCGCGCTACCTATTGCCGCCGTTCCGAGCACGGCAGCAAGCAAAGCCATTCCAAATATACGCCCCGAATTCATCGCAATGTTCCCTGTCGTTGAGGATGTTGGAAGTCACGCCTTGAGGTAATTCTTCAGGATCGACGCACCCATCGTGTATTTGGGGTCGACCATGTTGCCGAGCCGCATGCGGCCGGCCTGACTGAGCAGCATGTAGGCATCGATCTCATCGAAGCCGTAATCGGCACTCATCCACCGCACCAGCTCGCGATAGGCGATCCGCGCCGCGTCTTCGAGCGGCCGCGCGCTGCCGATCGTCATGATGAAGTCGCGCGTTTCGAGCCGCGGCCAGGCGAAGCTCCAGTTCTTGATCAGATCGATCTGCAGCGTCACGGTCGCGCGCTGCTCGAGCGCAACGCCCGAGAGTTCGCCATCACCCTGGGTGGCGTGGCAGTCGCCGACATAGAGCAGCCCGCCTTCGGTGTGCACCGGAAAGTAGATGATCGCGCCGGGTGCGACGTCAGGCAGATCCATGTTGCCGCCGTGATAGTCGGGCTGCAGCGAGGAGATCGCCTCGATCTCGGGCGACACGCCTATAGTGCCGATGAACGGTTCATAGGGCAGCGTGATCTTGTCGTTCCAGCGCACGCCGTTGCGGTCGACATGCAGCTTCTTGACGCGTTCGGGCAACGGCGGATTGAGCAGCGCCGTCGACGCGGTCCCGACCAGGCCGCCGAACTCCGGAATGATGCAGGTGGTCCCGGCGGGCTGCGCGCCACGGGTCTCGACGTCGCGGATGTAGACGGCGAGACAATCGCCCTTCCTGGCGCCCTTCACTGCGATCGGCCCGCATTGCGGGTTCAGGTAAGGGAAATTGAGCTTCGCGGTGGGGCTGTCACTTTCGCTGGTGAGCACGCCGCCGAAGGCGTCTTCGGTCTCGACGACGACCACGCCGCCCGGATCGATCGCCAGGGTCGGCTTGGCATAGGGTCCATAGACGTAATGGAAACCGCCCTGTTGCTCGATCGTCAAACTGTGGGTCGTGCCGGTCGCCCCCTTGGCGACGGCGCGCTTGGCCATGATGGAACTCTTCAACCAATCTTCGGTCATGCGAATGGCTCCTCAACTCAGATCGCGGGATGGCGCTTGTGCCAGTTGGTGACGTGCTGGAAGGCATCGCCCGCGCGGACGAGGCTTGCTTCGTCGAAGTGCCGTCCGACGAACTGGAAGGCGACGGGACCGCCGTTCGGCGCGAAGCCGCCGGGAAGCGTCACGGTCGGGCTCCCCGTCATGTCGAACGGACAGGTGAAGCGCAGCAGCCCGGTGATCAGGGACGGGTCCTCACCCAGTGCCGCCATCTTGGCCAATGTCGGCGCAGCGAAGGCTTGGGCCGGAACCGCGATCAGATCGACCGTCTCGAACAGCAGCCGCACCGCGCCGCGAAACGCTTCGCGCCGCAGCACGATCTTCTGATAGTCCATGCCGGACTGCGCCCGACCGAGATCGAGCAAGCCTGCGAGCGCCGGACCGTATTCGTCCTTGCGTGCGGGATAGGTCGCTTCGTGCGCAACCGCCACTTCGATGCCGCACAGTGGGAACCAGTCCTCGATCACGGCCTTCGGATCGGGGAATGTGATGTCCTTGATCTTCGCGCCGAGATCGGCCGCGACACGCAGGCCTTCGCTGAGCACCTTGCCGGCAGGCTCATCGGTGCCCTCGCTGGTCCAGCGCCGATCCACCCCGATCGTCACGCCGCGCAAATCTCCGGTTAGACCAGCAAGATAGTCGGGCACGGGCAACGGCACGGACGTGGTGTCCTTCGGATCCTGGCCCGCGATCACGGCGAGGATCGCGCCGCAATCGGCGGCACTGCGCGCCATCGGGCCGATGTGATCGAGCGTCGCCGCGAGTTCAAAAGCGCCGTAACGGCTGACGCGGCCCCAGGTCGGCTTCAGCCCGGTGATGCCATTGGCGGCCGAGGGAAACCGGATCGAACCGCCCGTGTCGGTTCCCAGTGAACCGAAGCAGAGCCCCGCCGCGGTGGCGACGCCGGAACCGCTCGAAGACGCGCCGGACCACAGATCGGCATTCCACGGATTCTTTGGCGGATCGATCTTCGGGTGATGATCCGCATAGGCACCTTCGGTCTGCTGCAGCTTGCCGAGGATAACAGCACCGGCCTCCTTCAGCCGCGCGACCACCGTAGCGTCCTCGCTCGGACGGAAGTCCTGGTGAATGGTCATGCCGTGAGCGGCCGGCGCGCCCTTGGCCCAGCACAAATCCTTGACGGCGATCGGCACGCCGTGCAGCGGCCCCTTGATCTTGCCGGATGCGATCTCCTTCTCGGCTGCGGCGGCTTCGGAAAGCGCTGCATCACCCATCACATAAGCGTAGCTCTTGAGCCGGCTGTCGAGCTGCTCGATCCGCCCGAGCATCGCCTTGGTCACCTCGACCGGCGAGAGCTTCCTGGCCTGAATTTGCTGCCCGACCTCGATGAGCCCGAGATAGTGAAGATCCGTCGTCGACATCGTTTCTCATCCCCGCACTTGGCACGACGCAAGCGCAGGCACTGCCCACCACCGCGCATGCGCCTCCGGCTTGGCGACACGGGTGTGTCGCCAATTGATTTGGCGGCAAAAGCAAAAAGCCACCCGCCCCTCCAAAACGAAGGTGACGAATGGCCCAAATGCCGCGGCTATGATCTATCGCTAGGGTCCAGGATCGAACGGAGCACTCTGCGCGGCGATCGGGACGTCATCGGCCAAATCGACGCACGCAAGGTTCGACAGGAAGCCCTGTAGGAGAAAATTCTAAGGAGGTGTGCAGCGCGTTGTCAACGAGGCCGGCTGCACAAATTTCGCAACGTGTATGCGCAGCAAAACGGCATGACCTCTTGCACCGACCTCTGCGAAGATGGTTTCCTTCGAGAGTTGCACTGAAAGTCGTCGATGACAAAGCCGTCCATTCCCGTTGGCATCATCTGCTCGCAGCACGGGCCTTATCAGGCCATGGGGCGCGAGATCCTCAAGAGCGCCATGATGGCGGTCGACGAAATCAACGGCCAGGACGAGTTCGACTTCGCGATATCTGCGCATGTCCGCGATCCCCGCGGAATTATTTCGGAATACCATACGGTCTGCGACGACCTCATTCGCAATGTCGGGGTCGAGCACATCATCGGCTGTTACACCTCGGCCTCGCGCAAGCAGGTGCTTCCGATCGTCGAACGCACCGATCGCCTGCTCTGGTATCCGGCGCGCTACGAGGGCTTCGAATGCTCCGACAACGTCATCTATGTCGGTGCCTCGCCCAATCACAACGTGCTGCCGCTGGTGCGCTACGTGCTCGACAATCTGTCGCGCGAGATCTTCTGCGTCGGCTCAAACTATGTCTGGACCTGGGAAACCAATCGCGTCACCCGCGAGCTGGTGACGGCGGCGCGGGGACGTATTCTCGCCGAGCGCCTGCTCGAACTCGGCGAAAGCGCAGTCACGCACATCGTCGACGAGATCGTGCGGCGCCGGCCGCCGGTCGTGTTCAACACGCTGGTCGGCAGTTCGAGCTATGACTTCATCCGCGCCTTTCATGCCGCAACCGCTGCGGCAAGCCTCGACATCCCGATGCTGAGCTGCAGCCTGTGCGAGCCCGAGCTCAAGATCGCAGGCCCGGCATCGGCCGGCTGCATCACCTCGTCGGCCTATTTCGAAAGCATTCGCCTGCCCGAAAACCGGGCCTTCGTCGCGCGCTGGAAGGCGCGTTACGGCGAACACAGCAGCCCATCCGTGGACGGGCAATCCGCCTATGTCGCGGTCTATCTGCTGGCCCGCGCGCTACAGCGCGCCGGCACATCCGACATCGGCGAGGTGCGGCGCGCTGCGGCCGGCCATCGCTACAATTCGCCGCAAGGTCCGGTCTGGATCGACGGCAGCAACAATCACTGCGTCCTGACGCCGCGGCTCGCGGTCTCCAACGCCGAAGGACAGTTCGACATCTTCTGGGAAGCTGAAGCTCCTGTTAAGCCGGATCCCTATCTGACGCAGCTCGACATCGCCGCCGGCCCCGCAAGGGATGGAACGTTGCCGAATGCGCCGCACTTGCGGGTTGTGAAATGAGCAAACCGTCTTCATTCTCGTTGCGCGGGCGCAAGGCGCTCATTGCCATCAAGGACGAGCGCGACGCCACGATCGTCAGGCGGCAGTTCGAGCGTCTCGGGATCGACATCGTCACATGGGATGGTGGCGCCAATATCGACTGCCGGCCGGATGTGGCGCTGATCGACGACGAGTTCCTGCCGCTCACCTCGCCGGCCCAACGCGCGGCGCTTGGACGAAGCCCGGTCATCGCCCTGCTCGGCACCGAGACGCCGAGCCGCCTGAAGCTGGTGCTCGACCTCGATCCGGCCTCGTTCCTGGTCAAGCCGCTGCGCTCGGCCAGTGCATGGGTATGCATGACCTGAAGCACCGCGGCGAGCACGACGCGACGGGATCGAAGCCGCTGTTCGAGCTTCACCACCTGCTGCTTCAGCTCGCTGGTGCGTTCGCTTCGTTCGAAGGCCAGCACGAGCGCAGCATAGATACCGGCCGAGCGCAGCGGCTTGACCAGGAACGAGGCCGGATCGAGGTCGAGCACCAGCTTCAGGCGGCTCGGCGTCTCGGGATCGACATCGTCACATGGGATGGTGGCGCCAATATCGACTGCCGGCCGGATGTGGCGCTGATCGACGACGAGTTCCTGCCGCTCACCTCGCCGGCCCAACGCGCGGCGCTTGGACGA
>NZ_VKHP01000540.1 GCF_010811875.1 Bradyrhizobium uaiense | reverse complement strand
TCGATGATCGATCTGGCCTGAAGCCGATCCTTCGCGCTCTTTGCGGTCGCATCGCGATCCGCCTTCCGGCGGGATCCGACGATGAGCTTGTGGATGGCGTATCGTTCCGGCGACGGGACAAGGACCGGCACGCCGGCACCATGCAGCAGTACCGCGCGGACGGGCTGATAGATCAGGTAGTCGAGGAAGCGGAGCGGAGACGCCGCCGCCCCGCCGAGCGCCGGCATCGGGACCGGCTTTCCTGCCTGGTCGTCGGACCACTGGTTCGGCGTCAGGAACTCGACGTTGAAGTTGCCTCTCGATACGAATCGGGTGGAGAGCCTGCCATCGGCCTGGCTCGGAACCTCGCGAAACGTAGGGTCGACTTGGCGAAGCACGTCCAGGATGGGTGGCATGGAGTCCTTGATAGCCACCGAGATTTCGTGGAATTGCGCAAAGTCGACGTCGCCGGTCTGCATGGCGGCCGCCGCAAGGCGTCGACCAAGCACAGCGGCATAGCACTGGTACGCAGCGGTGCCGACGAGCACTCCCCGCAAGCGGAAGAAGCCAGCCTTCGCTAGCCCCTCCACGACTTGGCCCGTGATCGGCATAGGGCGCGGCAGATAGGCTTCACGGACTAACGTGGAGACGAGACGGCGACGTCCTTTCAGGTCGGCCTTCAGATCCTTGAACGCCTCGACCCTCTTGGTGATCTCGGGATCGTCCACGGGACCGACGTAGCGGCGATCTTGGCCGCTGC
>NZ_VKHP01000539.1 GCF_010811875.1 Bradyrhizobium uaiense | reverse complement strand
AACCCTCCCCCGCAAGGGGGGAGGGAGCCTGACCAACGTGCTCACCTCACTTCGTAGCGCAACTGTTCCTGGCGTCACGGCTGCACCTCGCCATCGTTATCGGATGTGAGGGAGTCACCGGCGGAAGGGTTCCCTCCCCCCTTGCGGGGGAGGGTTAGGGAGAGGGGTGCCGCTTGCTCCGCAGCTTCCGCGATGCTCAGAACGACTCCTTCAAGACTTTTCATCACATCGTCGTTGGTGAACCGAAGCACGCGATAGCCGCGCGACCCAAGCCAGGCATCCCGTCGTTCATCGTGACGGATACGCTCCTCGAAATCGTGGCTCTCGCCATCGACTTCGACCACGAGCTTGCAGGAATGCGCGATGAAATCGGCGACGTAGCTGCCAATCGGCACCTGCCGGCGAAAGTTGAGACCGGCGAGACGATCGGCTTTCAGATGACGCCACAGCAAAGTCTCCGCGCGCGTCATCGTGCGACGGAGCTGCTTGGCGCGATCGCGCTGGATGTCGCTCACTTGAGTGTGCGGCATATTACTCACCCAGCCCTGAGTGTAAGGAGGCACCGGCGGACAGATTCCCTCCCCCCTTGCGGGGGAGGGCTGGGGAGAGGGGTAAGCCCCGGGCTCCGATTGAAGAGATGGTGCAATCTCTTTCAATCGACTCTGCGTGGGTTGCCGTGTCACGTCCTGCAGCGGAGCAAGCGGCACCCCTCTCCCTAACCCTCCCCCGCAAGGGGGGAGGGA
>NZ_VKHP01000538.1 GCF_010811875.1 Bradyrhizobium uaiense | reverse complement strand
GGACCGTCGCCGCGCCGCGCCAGGTAGGGATTGGTACCGTGCTTGGATTGCGTGGGCGGACAATAGACCTCAACCCCTTGATCATGCGCCCACTCGATGTCCTCGGCACGGCCAAAGCCGCCATCGATGAGATGGCGGCCCGGAAGGCGGCCGGTCCGCGCGCGCAAGCGATCCAGCATTGGCTGCATGAGGCCGCGATCGGAACCAATATTGGTCACGTCCAACCCGGCCACGATCTGCTCGCCGGCCGCGCTCACCACCTGCACATTGTATCCTGGCCGGAAGCCGCCGTCGGCCATCTTCATGACGCGGGCGTCGGGGTCCGTCGTCGAGGCGCGCGGCTCCTTCGGCGTCTTGCCGTTGTTGCGCTTGTCTTCCCGCGCCTGGCGCTGCCGCTTGATCTCGGCGAGCGCGGCCTGCGCTGCCTTCAGGCGCTTCGTGCGTTCACGCGCCGCTCGCTCCTTGGCCGCCTTGATGCGCTGGTTGCTGGCATCGGAGCGGGTCTCGACCTCGCGCTTGAGCTCCGCCACCATCGCCTGCGCGGTCTCCAAATGGCGAGCGAGTGTTCGTTCTCGCCGGAACGAGGCGGCCCCGGCGCTCGCCCGGATCCGTACGCCGTCCTGCGCCAGCTTGTTGAGATCGACCAGACCCACCTCCGCCAAGGCCGCAAGATGCTCGGCAAGCAGCCGGTCGAGCAGATCGGCGCATCCGACCCGGAAGTCTGCCAGTGTATGGTAGTTCACCGAGACCCCGCCA
>NZ_VKHP01000537.1 GCF_010811875.1 Bradyrhizobium uaiense | reverse complement strand
GCCCAATGGCGCAATCATTTCGTGTCGCTTTTGCGGCGGCGACGCCCGCGAGGCTCTGGTCACGGCCCGTCGCCCATATGTCGGCAATGTGGGGTAGACCGGTCGTCAGCGCGACCACTCCAAACCGACGCGATTGACCCGGAAATCTGATCTCAACCTAGTTTTTCTGCTCGCTCGCCCAGTCGGCTATCGCCACGGCTTCAACCGGTGCCTTGGCCCTCCAGGCGGAGATCGGCATGGCAGCCGCCCGTTTGAGTGCGGCAATGAGTGACGGCGGGGCGGGGTCTGAGATGTTCACGCCGTTAGCTCTTATTCGAGCATAGTTGTCTGCGGTACGGCGGTCGATCAGATCGAACTGGCTCTTTTCCGTTTCCGTCGCGGCAGCCATCACCTGTGCCTGGACAGGCGTCGAAAGCGAGGCGAATGCGTCGAGCCTGATAAAGGCGATCGAAATCGAAATCGCATAATTGATGGCCGTGAAGTACCGCAAATCATCCCAAAGCTTCCGGCTCGCACCTCCATCGCCGGACGAGAGGATCGCATTCAGTTTATGGTCCTTTAGCCGGGGAATCGCCTCGCTGAACGGCAGATATTCGGCGTGAGCGCCGGCCGCCTGGAGTACCTCGGCCGAATTGTTGTCATAGGTCCTGACCACCAATGCGTTAAGGTCATTCGCGCTGTTTAGCGCTCGATCCGACCAGAGGCCCGTCGCCGGCCAGATCGTCATGTACAAAAGCTTCAAATTCTGCGCCTCGAGGGCTTTCTCATA
>NZ_VKHP01000536.1 GCF_010811875.1 Bradyrhizobium uaiense | reverse complement strand
GCTACAAGCCGAAGGCAATTTCGGGCAAGCACGCGGTCTGGCTGTCACAACGGATCAAGGACGGCGATTTCACCATACGCGGTCTCGTTGCCGAGCTTGCCGGGCGTGGCCTGAAGGTCGACTACCACTCGGTGTGGGACTTCGTGCATGCCGAGAAGCTCAGCTTCAAAAAAAAGCGTGGCGGCTGGCGAACGCGATCGACCTGAGGTCGCGCGGCGGCGAGCCCAGTGGACAAAGTATCAAGATCGCGTCGAAGCTGAGCGGCTGGTCTTCATCGACGAGACCTGGACCAGGACCGATATGGCGCCCTTGCGGGGATGGGCGCCGCGCGGCCACAGGCTTCCCGCCAAGGTTCCCCACGGCCGCTGGAAGACCATGACCTTCCTTGCGGCCCTACGCCATGACCGGATCGATGCGCCATGGTTCATCGAGGGGCCCATCGACGGCGTAAGCTTTCGCGCCTATGTCGAGAAGGTTCTTCTGCCCGTTCTTCGGCCCGGCGATATCGTCATCCTGGATAACCTCGGCAGCCACAGGAGCAAGGCAGTTCGTCAACTCATCCGCTCGGTCGGCGCCAAGCTCTTCTTCCTGCCAAAATACTCGCCCGACCTGAACCCGATCGAACAGGTCTTTGCCAAGCTCAAGCACCTGCTCCGCAAAGCTGCCGCGCGAACCGTCGACGCAGTCTGCGCCGCAATCGGCCACGCCCTCGATGCCTTCACCTCCGAGGAATGCGCCAACTACCTCAAAAATTCAGGCTATCGAACTTAATGCCATCACGCTTTAG
>NZ_VKHP01000535.1 GCF_010811875.1 Bradyrhizobium uaiense | reverse complement strand
GCTGGAGTTCTTCGCCAAATTGCCGCCGACCGTGATCGGGATGGAGGCTTGCGGGGCTTCGCAATATTGGGCGCGGGAGCTTTCCAAGCTTGGTCACAAGGTGAAGCTGATGGCGCCGCAACTGGTGAAGCCCTACGTTTCGCGGAACAAGAACGACTGGCGGGATGCGGAAGGACTGTGTGAGGCGATGAGCCGGCCGAGTATGCGGTTCGTACCGGTGAAGAGTGCCGAGCAGCAGGCCGCATTGATGCTGACGGGTATCCGCGACGGATTGATCGCCCGGCGCACCCAGCTGACCAATACGATCCGCGGCCATGCGGCGGAGTTTGGCCTGATTGCGCCCAAGGGACTGGACAAGATCGAGCCGTTGTTGGCGCAGATTGCGCAGGACGAGATGCTTCCCGCTCTGGCGCGCGAGTTGTTTGTCGTGCTGGGCCGCGAGTACGCCAGGCTCGAGGGCGAGCTGGAGGCGATCGAGGCCAAGATATTGGCCTGGCACCGAGCTGATCCCCTGGGCCGGCGCCTGGCGCAGATTCCCTCGGTCGGCCCGATCGTTGCAACCGCGCTGGTGATGAAGGCACCAAATCCGCATGCGTTCCGCTCCGGCCGTCACTTCGCGGCCTGGCTCGGCCTCACACCCAAGGACCATTCCACCGCCGGCAAGACCAGGCTTGGCAAGATCACCCGGGCGGGCGACGAGGACCTGAGACGGCTGCTCGTGATCGGGGCTACGGCGGTGATCCAGCAGGCCAGACGTGGACGCGGTCATCACTCGCGCTGGCTGCTGGC
>NZ_VKHP01000534.1 GCF_010811875.1 Bradyrhizobium uaiense | reverse complement strand
CCGTCGCTGACCTCCAACAAGGAGACGGGGCTCGGCGACTGGACGATCGAGGAGATCGTCGACTATCTGCGCAAGGGCGTGTCCGCGAAGGGCGCCGTGTACGGACCGATGGCCGAGGTTGTCTACAACAGCCTGCAATATCTCAACGATGACGATGTGCGCGCGATGGCGGTCTACCTGAAAGGCCTTGCGCAGGGCGGTCCGCCGGAAAAGGCGTCGACCTCGCTACCGTCGGCCGAGAGCAGCCTGCTGCTGTCCCTTGGCAAGTCGATCTATGACCGCGACTGCGCCAGCTGCCATGGCGCGACCGGGCAGGGCATGCCGCCGGACTATCCGCCGCTCGCCGGCAACCAGTCGATCCAGATGGTTTCCGCCGTCAACCCCATCCGCATGGTGCTCAATGGCGGCTACCCGCCGGGCACGTCAGGCAATCCGATGCCCCACGGCATGCCGCCGTTTGCGCAGAAGCTGTCGGACGACGAGGTTGCGGCCGTCGTGACCTACATTCGAACGGCTTGGGGCAACCGCGGCGAGCCGGTATCGGCGCGGCAGGCCAACGAACTGCGTGCGGCAACGCTGAACTAGGGGGCGATCATGATCAACTCATCTTCGCCGCAACCGAGCACATCCGTCTCAGAGGACGAGGCCGTCGAGACCATCGTGCGCAGCGGCCCAGGCGGTGCGGTCGCGATCGCGGGCATAGCGACGGCTATCGTGGTCGGATTGTGGTTTGCATTCTATCTGCTGGTCTTCCTGCCGCGGAGCGCTCCCTGATGGCGACCGAGACGGACCATAGCC
>NZ_VKHP01000533.1 GCF_010811875.1 Bradyrhizobium uaiense | reverse complement strand
ACACTGATGCCGTAGGGGGCCGTCCACCCCATCAACCAAAAATCTTGGTTGGGTTACACGCTGTGGCCCCAGCCTGCCGCATCACAGACATTTGGGGTAATGGGTCCCGGCTTTCGCCGGGACGACGTGGAGAGGGATCAGGGCTTTCCGTTCAGCCGTTGCAAGAACCCGGTCAGATCGTCAGTGACATGGTCGACATAAGCGGCGTCGCGGCCTTCGAGCTCCCAGGTCTCGCGCACCACCTCCTGGCTGCCGTCGGGCACCACCAGCACCGTGGTCATGCCGAGCTCATGCGGTACCACCAGATTGCGCGCGAGGTCCTCGAACATCGCAGCCTTCGCCGGATCGACGTCGTGCAGCTTGAGGAACTTCTGGTAGGTCTGCGGCGCCGGTTTCGGTTCGAGATCGGCGGCGATGATGTCGAACACGCCGTCGAAGTGATGGCCGATGCCGAGCCGGCCCAGCACCGCATCGACATGGTCGACCGAGCCGTTGGTCAGGATCAGCTTGCGCCCCGGCAGCTTGGCGATCGCAGCGCCCATTGCCGGATTCGGCTGCAGCGGCGAGTGGTCGATCTTGTGCACATAGGCGAGATAGTCGTCGGCCTGCACGCCGTGCTCGGTCATCATGCCGCGCATCGTGGTGCCGTAGCGCAGGTAATAGTCCTTCTGCAGCCGCCGCGCTTCCTCGGGCGAGATCTTCAGCCAGTTGCCGACGAACTCGCCGATCCGCGCATCGACCTGCTGCCACAGATTGACGTGATGCGGGTACAGCGTGTTGTCGAGGTCGAACACCCAGGT
>NZ_VKHP01000532.1 GCF_010811875.1 Bradyrhizobium uaiense | reverse complement strand
GGTTAAGGCGGTCGTCCCTCAGATTGATGGTGTTTGAACGGAGTCGGGCAAGCCCGCTCCAAGCATCCTTGAGGAACGACCATGAACCACTATGCCGGAATCGACGTGTCATTGGAATGCTCAAGCGTGTGTGTTGTTGACGCCAACGGTAAAATCGAGCGGGAGGCCAAGGTGGCGAGCGAACCTGAGGCGTTGACCGCTTGGTTCCGTTCGCTGGGGTTTGACCTTGAGCGGATCGGACTGGAAGCCGGCCCGCTGTCGCAGTGGCTGTTTGCGGCGATGAAGGCGGCCGGGCTTGCGGTGGAACTGCTGGAGACGCGGCACGTGCGCGATGCGTTCAAGGCCATGCCAGTGAAGTCGGATCGCAACGATGCACGCGGGATTGCGCAGCTGATGCGGTTGGGCTGGTTCCGGTCGGTGCATTGCAAGTCGATGAGCGCGCAGGAGACGCGCGCCTTGCTGACGGCCCGCAAACTGGTGCAATCGAAGCTTCGCGACGTCGAGAACAGCCTGCGCGGGATCCTGCGCGGATTTGGGCTCAAAGTCGGCAAGACGACGGAGCGGGGGTTCGCCGGACGGATCAACGAACTCGTCGCAGGCCACTTGCATCTTCAGATGATCAGCGGCGCACTGCTGGCGGTGCGTGAGGCCCTGCGGAAGGAGTTCGCAGCTTTCGAGAAGCAGACCCGCAGAATGGTGCGATCCGACCCGCAGGCCCGGCTGCTGACCTCAGTCCCGGCAGTCGGTCCGATCGTGGCGCTGACCTATGCCAGCGCTATCGACGACCCGGGACGGTTCACATCATCAAAGCGAGTTG
>NZ_VKHP01000531.1 GCF_010811875.1 Bradyrhizobium uaiense | reverse complement strand
GCACCGGACGGCCGAAGGCGACGCTGACGATTTCGAGTGACGAACGTACGCAACTCACGGCCATCACGCGGTCGCGCTCGCTCCCTGCGGCGCTGACGCTGCGGGCAAAGATCGTGCTGGCCTGCGAACGTGAACCGAGCAATGTCATCGTGGCGACGCGGCTTGGTGTCGGCCCTCATACGATCGGCAAATGGCGCAATCGCTTCATCGCAGATCGGATCGAGGGACTCTACGACGAGATGCGTACCGGCAGGCCTCGCACGGTTGAGGATGAGGCTGTGGCCGAGATGATCACCAAGACACTCGCTCAGCCCAAAGCCGCAACCCATTGGAGCGTGCGCGCCATCGCCAAAGAGACGGGCATTGCCAAGAGCACCGTTCATCGCTTGTTCCAACTCTTCGGGCTGCAGCTTCACCGCACTCGCAGCTTCAAACTCTCGACCGACCCCTTCTTTGTCGAGAAGCTACGCGATGTGGTCGGGCTCTATCTCAATCCGCCTGACAAGGCCGTGGTGCTTTGCGTCGATGAGAAGAGCCAAATTCAGGCCCTCGAACGAACCCAGCCCATGCTTCCTATGGGGTTCGGCTACATCGAAGGCGTCACCCACGACTACGAGCGTCATGGCACAACCACTCTGTTCGCCGCCCTTAACGTGCTCGACGGCGCAATCATCGCTCAATGCAAACCCCGCCATCGTCACCAGGAGTTCCTCGCCTTCCTGCGCCACAGCGAAGCTAACGTGCCGCCCCAACTGGACATCCATCTCGTCGTCGATAACTACGCCACCCACAAGCATCCCAAGGTCAGGACCTGGCTCGCCCGACGCCCGCGTGG
>NZ_VKHP01000052.1 GCF_010811875.1 Bradyrhizobium uaiense | reverse complement strand
ACGCCTTCCGCAAGATGCGCAAATTTCTGATGACGACGAAGAAGCTGACCGAGGACGAAGCCATCTCGCTGATCTCGCTCGGCGTCGATTTCGGCGTCACCCAGGTGGTCGACGGCAATTGGGGCGTCCATGCGGTGATCCGCAAGGACATCTTCGCCGGCGGCGACAGCTGACCAAACGGCCTGGCGCGAAAGACAATCCGGAGCGCGATGATCCGCCGATCATTGCGCCCCGGCCAAGACGTTTCCAGCAAGCCTGCACTTGCAGGCTTGCAAGCCCGGATTGCCGCGCGGCAATCGCATCGCCTGCGACGCCGCTCCCACGCCACGCTAGACAGATGGCTTGGCTATGAGAGGCAACCCGAATGACCATCCAGCTCTACGGCTTCTGGCGCTCGAACGCGGCATTCCGCGTCCGGGTCGCGCTGGCGCTGAAGAACCTCGCTTTCGAGGAAATCGACATCGACATTCTCTCCGGACGCCAGTTCGATGCTGACTACGCCGAAGTGAACCCAGAGCATGTCGTGCCGACGCTGGTTCACGACGGCCGCCTCGTGTTCCAGTCCTTGGCGATCGTCGAATATCTCGATGAGATCAAGCCCGAGCCGCGGCTGTTGCCGGCCGGCGCCGCCGAGCGGGCCTATGCGCGGTCACTGGCCATGATCCTCGCTGCGGACGCGCATCCGCTGACCGTCCCGCGCGTCCGCAAATATCTCGGTCAGGCGCTCGACGCCGACAAGGCCGCCATCGAGTCCTGGTGCAGGCATTGGACCACCGAGGGGCTCTCGACCTACGAGCGCCTGCTGACGCGACGTCCGCCCGCCCCCTTCGCGCTTGGAACGACGCCGACAATCGCCGACATCAGCATCGCCGGCCAGGTGGCGCTGGCCGACGTCTACCGTATGGATCTCACAGCGTTTCCCGCGGTGGCGGCGCTCGCGAAGCGATGCTTCGCGGTGCCGGCCTTCGCCGATGCACATCCCTTTCAGCAACCGGGCTACAAGACTTCGGGCGAGGCTCGCTAGAGCGCAGCGCGATTGCGCGAGCGTCCTTCGAGCAACTGCCGACGCGCCGTCAGCCCCTGCCCCACGATATCGAAGAAGGCGCGGACGCGGGCGGTGTTGCGCAGATCGCGGTGGGTGATGAGCCAGAGTTCACGCGTGAGCGCGGCCTCCGGGACGGAGACGGTCTCGATGTCGGCTTCCTGATCGCCGAGATAGCAAGGCAGCAACGCCATCCCGATGCCAGCCTTCACCGCCATCATCTGGTTGATCAGGCTGCTGGAGCGATACACGATCTGATCGTTCGGCACGGTTTCGGTCAGCCAACTCGCCGCTGCCGCGACCGCCGAGCTGTCCCAGCCGATGAAGCTGTGGCCCTCGAACGGAACGCCACCCGGCTGGCCGCGATCAGCCAGATAACGCGGACTCGCGTAGAGCGCCCACGCCGTCTCCGCGATCTGCCGTCCGAACAAGTCGCTCTCAATCGGACGCGTTGCTCGGATCGCGATATCGGCCTCGCGTCGGAGCAGGTCGAGCTGGCGGTTGTCGACGAGCAGCTCGACCGTGATCCCCGCGTGCTTCGACCTGAACTCGGCCAGCAGATCGTTGAGGATGCGGTAGGCCAGGGATTCCGAGCAGGTGATCCGCAAATTGCCGGACAGCCGGGCATCCCGGCCGGCGACCTCGCGGTCGACCGCAAGCACTTCCGCCTCCATGCGCTCGGCGGCGAGCAACATCCGGTGTCCGGCGTCCGTCGGCGTATAGACGCCGCCATCCCGCTCGAAGAGCTGGACCTGAAACCTCGCCTCAAGCGCGTTCAGCCAGCGGAAAATCGTGGAGTGGTCGTTGCCGAGCTCCCGCGCAGCTCGCTTCAGCGAGCCGGCCCGGCTGATCGCAAGGATCAGCCGAAAGTCATTCCAGTCCATGCCGCGAATGCTCTCCGGAAGGCGTGGCGCATTTCGAGCGCACGCCTGCGCTGCCGGATATCGGGTGCGGGGGCCGGGGTCAACGCAATGACCCGCGTGGCAGGTATGATGGCATCAGCCGGTCGCCGGAGCGGCCTTCTCCGCGAGCCCATTCCACGGCCGGTCCGGCGAGGCGAGGCCGATCAGGCGACCCTGGATGAAGTCGCAGCCCCATTCGCGCAGCATCGCGGCGGCTTCCTCGTCCTGCACCCATTCGGCGACCGTCTTGATTTCAAGCCGGCGCGCGAGATCGATCAGGGTCTGCACGAAGGCGCGGTCGTCGGCCGAGCGCACGATGTTCTGCACGAAGGCGCCGTCGATCTTGACGATGTCGACGCCGAGCTTGCGCAAATTGCGGAACGAGGTGTAACCGGCACCGAAATCGTCGATCGCGATCCGGCTGCCGAAATTCTTCAGGCGCGTGACGAAGCCGCGGACGTCGTCGATATCCTGGATCGCGACCGTCTCGGTGATCTCGACGATCAAGCGCTCGCCGACGCCGGGATGCGCGCGCATCAGCGATTCGATGGTGGCCCACCAGTCCGGATCCATCGTGGTGTCGGGCGAGATGTTGAGGCTGAGCTGCACGCCGGGGGCGGCGGCGAGCTCGGCAATGGCAAGCTCCAGCACGCGATGATCGACCAGCCGGATCAGGCCGAGCCGCTCGGCGACCGGCACGATGTCGGGCGCCAGCAGCGCGCGGCCGTCGTCCTGCTCCATGCGGACCAGGCACTCGTAGAACGCAGGCTGCCGCAAGCGTGCATCGACCACCGGCTCGAAGCCGATCACGATGCGGCGCTCGTTCAGCGCGGTGACGATCTCGTCGGTGACGCGGATGTTGACGCGGCGCTGGGCATCGCGCTCGACATTCGGCTTCCACAGCGCGAACGATCCGGCGCGACGGTTCTTGGCAGCGTCCAGCGTCTCCTGGGCGCGATTGACCGCCTCCTCCGCCGACTTCGCATGGCGCGGGATAGTGACGGCGCCGATCGAGACCGTCACCGACACCGGGCCGGACTTGGTCGGCACCACCTCGTCGCGAACCGCGGCGAGGAAGCGCTCGGCAGCGACATTGGTATCGTCGACGGTGCAGTTGCGCAGGATCAGGCCGAACTTGTTGCCGGAGAAGCGGCCGAGCATGTCGCCGCTGCGCAGCCGCGCGCGAATCCGCTTCGCGACCTCGGCGATGACGGCATCGGCGACATCGAAGCCGAAGGCATCGTTGACGCGCGCCAGATGGTCGATGCCGATCAGCATGAAGGCGCAGGAGGAGCGGAAGCGCGCGCATTCCTCCATCGTCTCGGCGAGCGAGGCGACCAGATGGGTGCGGTTGAGCTCGTTGGTCAGCGGATCGTGCCGCGACAGTTTCAAGAGCTGCTCGTCGCGGGCGTGCCGCTCATTGTTGATGCGGACGACGCCCTGCACCAACGCCGGCCTGCCGTCGGCGCCGGCAAACCAGCAGCCGGTCTCCTCGATCCAGATCACTGGCGCCGAGGTGACGGCCCGCACGCCATATTCGATCCGGTAGGGAACGCCTTCGCCGCCCCGCGCCGTTCCGGTCTGGCCGAGCGCATCCGATCGAACCGAGCGCATCGGCTCGATCAGCTTGGCGAGCTCGGCGCCATTCGCCAGCGCAGCGGCCGGGATGTCAGGGAATACCGTCGCCGCATTTTCGCTCCAGGCAATCGCGTCGGTCGCCAGGTCCCAGGCGAATGTCGCTTGGCCGAGCGAGGCGAGGATGCTGGCAGCTGGCGGGACAGAGGGCATCGAACATGTCTCGATTTGGGACGGCGCCCGGTGATTCTACACGCTCTCAAGATAGTGGTTCCGGCGAATCCAACGCTAGGAGAAGTTGATAAATAATCTGGAAACCACGTTTTCGGGTGCCGTGGAACGAACTGGGGATGGCGGGCATGACCCTTGCCATGAGGGTGTTGCAGAGGGACGCGACGTCCCAAACTATGACGCTCCAACGGGTCGCAGGCGATGCGCGATATCGATCAATCGGAATTCGTGGACGGCGAGTTCACAGAGACCGCCGGGGTGACCAGCATGGCCCTGGTGCCGCTGGCCGTGACCACCCATTGGGCGCCCAAGATCCCGCTGCCCCATGCCGACCCGTCATTTATGGCCCATCTGATCGCCACCGCCGCCCATGAACCGCAGACGCGCGGGCTGTGGCGTGGGTCATTGGCCGATGCGCACAGCGCCTACGGCCCGCATGTCGACGAACGCCGCAGCGTGGCGCGACGGACCCGGCAAATCATCTAGACAGGATTAGTGGGCCTTGACCGGCCGGTTGCCGTGGCTGTCCTGCGGCACGCCGCGCCGCAACGACATGTGGGAGTGAATGCCGAGCCAGCGTCCGTCGGGCTGGCGCGCCAGGACGATCGTCGCACGCCCCGGCCGATCGAAGCGGCTGCCGTCCGGATTGAAGCCGGTACTGGTCCACGGCGTGATCACCGTCGCCGTGCCGCCGTCGGCACTGATCAGCACCTCCGTGTGCGCAAGATCGAACGCGAAATCCGCGGTGCGCGGCCAGACATTGTCCCATTGCATCTCGGTCCAGCGGGCGCGGCCGTGGATGAGTTCCTGATAGGTGCCGAACGAGATGATGTCCGAATGCCAGAACGGACGGGCGGCAGCATAATCGACCGCCCTGACGCAGGCGGCGAACCGCTCGAGCCAGTCAAAGATCGATTGCGTTGTCGTCGGATCGGCGATCGGAAGGGGCGTTTCTTCGCTCATGGCTCCCACCGAAAACGGCTCTAGCGCTGTGGCGTGTCCGGCGATGGCTGGCCGCCCGGCTGCAAATCGGGCGAGGCGACCGTGGGCTTTGGCGCGGACGGATCGAGCAGCACGGATTCCGCGACCGACGTCGCCGGCGGAACGGGTGCAGCCGGCGGCGGCGCAGCGGGCGCCGGTGCGGCGACAGGCGCGGGCTCGGGACGCGGCGCGGGCGCCACTGCCGGCGCGGGCTGCGGCGCCTCGGGCTGCGACTTGCCGACGCTCGGCGCAGGTGCCGCAACCACCGCACGGCGGCGGGTGCGCAGCGCAATTCCGGAAATGAAATCGACCAGCGCCAGCAGCGCGAGCAGGCAATAGGTCGAGTTGCCGAATTTCGGCCAGAGCACGAATTCGGCGGCGGCCGCGCCGAACACGATCAGCGACAGCAGATGATCGGTGAGGTATTTCGCGCCGGGGCGCGCGCCCTTGATGACCTCGAGCAGCAACAACAGCACGCCGGCGGCGAGCAGCATGTCGCTGAGCGTGATCTGCCACACTTCGCCCGACAGCAATGTCAGCCTGATCAGCGGGTCCGCGAAGGACACGCCGGGCATCAGGAAAGCGATGATGTTGTAGACCGCGAGCGGAACGAGCAGCAGCGGAAAACCAACCATCGGGGCTTGCGCCTTATTCAGGGAGAACCAGCAATGCGGCGATGCTCATTGGCTTCGCCGCGGACGCGCCCGTGTTGACCGCACTCGTTGGCCGAATTCAGGCGCAGTGCCATTTGATTGGCGCGGCAGCCCAAAGTCCGATCAGGACTCTTTCTTGGCCTTCAGGACCTGGCGGCCCTTGTACATGCCGGTCTTCAGGTCGAGGTGGTGCGGACGGCGCAGCTCGCCGGAGTCCTTGTCCTCGACGTAGGTCGGAGTCTTGATCGCATCGGCCGAACGGCGCATGCCACGGCGCGACGGCGAGGTTTTTCTTCTGGGAACGGCCATGACGGTGTCCTCTAGGGGTGTTGCGGAGGCATCGTCCGAAATGGGACGAGCGCACAGCGCTTCAAAGCGCCAGCTGCGATGCCGGTAAGGCCGCGCTTATAGAGGAAGGACCAGCGTAAAGCCAGAGCGTTTTCAAGCGAAGTGCGCACCGGTTCGCTTGAAGAAAACGCGTCAAATCAAAGAATCAAGAACTTCGGTTCTGATGGCATCAGAACCGAAGTTCGGGGGCCGGAGACAGCAAAATCCGCCCGAAACCGGCCTCAGGAGCCGCGATTTTCGCGCCAGCACCGCGTCACGGTGTTGGCTCGGGCCATATAGGTCCCGGACAGCCTGCGGACCCCCGGACCCGGGTTCCGGGCACTCCTTTTGACCGGATTCGGCAGGATCGCCGCCAAAAGCGCCGCCTCCCGGGGCGACAGCGCCCCGGCCGACCGGCCGAAGGCATATTGGGCGCCGGCCTCCGCGCCAAACTGCCCGGATGGGCCCATTTCCGCGATATTGAGGTAGATTTCCAGGATTCGCTGCTTCGGCAGCACGAAATCGATCCAGAGCGCCAGCGGCAGTTCCAGCCCCTTGCGGATCACGCTGCGGCCCGGCCACAGGAACAGGTTCTTGGCGACCTGCTGGGTGATGGTCGAGCCGCCGCGCGCCGCCTCGCCGTCTTCGGCATCGTTGACCGCCTCGCGCAGCGCCCCCCAATCAATGCCCCGGTGCTTGCAGAAATGGGCGTCTTCCGAGCCGACCACGGATCGCGGCAGATACGGGGACATGGCGTCGAAATCGATCCAGTGCCGCGTGACCGGGGCCCCCCGCAGGGTCCGCCACGCCATCAGGGCCGAAACGGGCTGGCCGGTGCGATAGAACGGCGTCACCAGATAGGGCAGCAACAGCAAGGCCAGCAAAAGCAGCAATAAAATTCGGACAATGCGCAAGACGGGGGTTTCCGGGGAGGGCGTCTCCAGAGAGGATTTGGGACCCGCCCGCCAGGATACGGCCGGCGCTACCCGACGTCTGCGGGATAATTCACGGTTTTTCCAGCACTTTTAAGGCGCGAATCCGTCGCCGGGTGGAATTGACGAAGCCGATGCCATCAACGATTGTCCGGCCGAAAATCGATCTGGAGCAATTCTTAATGACGACCGGTACTGCAGAGTTTTCCAAGCGGCTGGACCAGACCGCGGAGGATACCGAAGCCCTGCTCGCGAAACTGCTGTCGGATGCAACCGAAAGCGACGAGATCGTGCGCCCGAAGCGGCTGATCGAGGCGATGCGCTATTCGAGCCTCGGCGGCGGCAAGCGGTTGCGGCCGTTCCTCGCGGTCGAGAGCGCCGCGGTGTTCGGAATCTCGCGCGAATCCGCGCTGCTGGTGGGCGCCGCGCTAGAATGCATCCACTGCTACTCGCTGATCCACGACGATCTGCCGGCGATGGACAATTCCGATCTGCGCCGCGGCCGCCCGACCCTGCACAAGGCCTATGACGACGCCACCGCGATCCTCGCCGGCGACGCGCTGCTGACCATCGCCTTCGACATCATCACCCGCGATGCGATCCACAGGGATGCCCAGGTGCGCCTGCTGCTGACCCGTGCGCTGGCGCGCGCCTCCGGCATCGGCGGCATGGCCGGCGGCCAGATCCTCGACCTCGCCGGCGAAGGCCGCTTCGGGGACCGCGAGCCGGTCGACGTCGCGCGCGTGCAGCAGATGAAGACCGGCGCGCTGCTCCGCTTCGGCTGCATCGCCGGCGCGATCCTCGGCCAAGCATCGCAAAAGGAATACCAGGCGCTCGACGATTACGGCAAAGCGCTCGGCGAAGCCTTCCAGATCGCCGACGATCTGCTCGACGTCGAGGGTGACGCCGCTGCACTCGGCAAGCCGGCCGGCGCTGACGCCGCGCTCGGCAAGACCACCTTCGTCACCCAGCTCGGCATCGACGGCGCCAAGCAGCGCGTCCGTGATCTGCTGGCGCGCGCCGATGCCGCATTGTCGGTGTTCGGCGACCGCGGCGACGTGCTGCGCGCGGCGGCCCGCTTCGTCGCCGAGCGCAAGAACTAGCGGAAAGCAAAGCGCGAAATGAGCAAGGAGTTCGACGACCGCCTTGTTCGTTTCCGCAAGCTGCCGATGCCGGTCCGCGTCGTCGTGGGCCGGCCGCGCACCTTCACTTCGATCGTGGTCGGCATCATCGTTGCCCTGCTGGTGCCGGGCTCGCTACGCCTCGTCACGCGGCTGCTCGCCGGCTGGGACACCTTCGCCGCGCTCTATCTCGTGCTCGCCTATGTGATGATGCTGCGCTGTGGCGTCGCCCACATCAAGCGCAGCGCCATATTGCAGGACGATGGCCGCTTCCTGATCCTGCTGCTGACCGCGTTCGGCGCGCTGGCGAGCCTGCTCGCCATCGTATTCGAACTCGGCGCATCCAAGGGCAGCCCGGCAGGACTGGCGGTGGCCATCGTCACCATCACGCTGTCATGGGCCATGGTCCACACCGCGTTCGCGCTGCACTACGCCCACGAGTTCTACCGCGGCAAGACGCCCGGCGGGCTGCAATTTCCGAGCGGCGATGCACATGCCGACGCCGATTACTGGGACTTCGTCTACTTCTCGTTTGTGATCGGCATGACCGCGCAGGTCTCCGACGTCGGGATCACCGACAAGATCATCCGCCGCACCGCGACCGTGCACGGCATCATCTCGTTCGTGTTCAACACCGCGCTGCTGGCTTTGATGGTCAACATCGCGGCGAGCGCGATCTAGCCGCGCGATAGGACTGGGTCGCATAGCAGCCGCGATGGCGCTGCGCTCCCTCGCCCCGTTCTTACGGGGTCGAGACAAGCGAAGCTTGCTCTTGGAGGGTTGGAGTGAGGGGCTGTCTCCGCGTAACCAGTGACAGCTGCGCGGCGGAGAGCCCCCTCACCCGGATTGCATCTGGCGATGCAATCCGACCTCTCCCCGCGCGCGGGGCGAGGTGAAGGGGAGTCCGTCGCTTGCCTCGAGGCAAACGTAATGGCGCGCTAGTTGCAGACCTCGACGTTGCCGACATTGCCGCCGGGGCCGCCGCCGCCGCGGTATTCGAGGTGGCAGCCGTGCCTGACCGGACGGCACAGATAGGCATCGCACATGATCTGGCCGCTGCCGCCACCTTCCGCCCTCGCACGCTTCCGCGGGCGCGGAATTGCCGCTGATGGGACCTGCGGTTCGCCCTGCTCGCGCTCTGGACGGTACGCCCGCTCGCGCTCACGGCGCGACGGACGCTCGTCGCTGTCGCGCTTGGCAACCGGCTTCCGCTCGCGGCGCTTCTCGCATTCATTGTCGTCGTTGAGGAATGAGCCCTCGGCGCAGACGATCCTGGTGCAGCGATCGCCGTCGGCCTTGTAGCCGCGCTCGCAGACCAGCGGGCAGACCCGCGCCTGCTTCAGCTTGATCGCATCGAGCGTGTCGACGCTCGCGGTCTTGATCTCGAGCTTGGTGCCGGCGTAGCGGTTGAACAGCGACAGCGAGCGCTGCGAGGCCGCGTTCCAGTCGCCGTCGACGGCGCCGGTCAGGCAGCCGACACGGCGCAATTCGGTCTGCACCGATTTGACGACGTCGACCCCGGGCGACCCGGTCGCCAGCGCGGCCACGGCCGTGGTCTTGTCGGGCGGAGGCGCCGCTGGTTGCGTTGCCGTTTGATCGGCCGCCGGCTTGTCCGAAGCGGCCCGATCGGCGACCGCCGCATCCGCCTGCCGCTTCTGCTCGGCAGCCGCGGCCTGGTCCTGCGCGATCTGCTTGGCGCGTTCCGCGGCAAGACGCGCCGCTTCGGCAGCCTTGGCATCCGCCTCGGCCTTGGCCTGCTGGGCCTTCTGCGCGCCCTCGGCGGCAAGCCGCGCACGCTCCTGCTCGGCCAGACGCGCCTTCTCGGTCGCGACGACGCGCGCGTCCTCGGCGGTGAACTTCTCCAGCTGCAACCTGGCGAGGTTGGCGTAGTAGCCGCTCGGATATTGGGCGAGGAACGCGTTTATCGCGTTCCTGTTGCCGATCTGGAGCGCCAGCTCGTAGTCACGACGCGCCTCGGACTGCGGCGTCGGCGCCGGCGCCGTTGGCGCGGCCGCAGCCGCGGGCGCAGGCTTCTGCGGCGCCGGCACCAGCGGCACGTCCTCGCCGCCGAGCGAGCCATAGACGAACGGCTCCTGGCGATTGTTGGTGGTCTTCAGCACCTCGTCGCGGACATAGCCGAAGGCGCGGCGGACATCGAGGCCGGGCGTCGGCAGAAATTTCGACAGCGCAATCGTGAACGGGCTGTTCTTGCCGTCGCCGTCAGCCGCGGTGGAGCCGGCCTTCGCGGAGTAGGCGATCAGCACATTCGGATTGGTCGGCTCGACCTTGGCGAGCCCCTGCCCGATCCCCCGGGTCGCCAGCGTCCGCTTCATGGTCTTGGCAAACGGATTGTCGCGGCAGGCATCGAGGATCACCAGCCGCAGCTTCCGGGCCGGCTCGATCGCGACCAGGATGCGGTCGAGCGAAAACGCCTCGTCATAGACGTCGGTGTCACGCTCCAGCTTCGCATCGACCGGGATCAGGTAATTGGCGCCATCCACCTCGATGCCATGGCCGGCATAGTAGACCAGTGCGATATCGGCATCCCGGGCGAGGTCGGCGAATTCGCGCAGCGCGCGGCGGGTTTCCACCGCCGGCAGGTCCTTGCGGAAGTCGACGACGTCGAAGCCGGCGTTCTTCAGCGTTACGGCCATCACCGAGGCGTCGTTGACCGGGTTCGTCAGCGGCGCGGAGTTCCTGTAGGCGGAATTGCCGAGCACCAGCGCGACGCGCTTCTCGGCAAAGGCCGGCTGGCAAACGATCAGAAAGGCCGCGACGGCAAGCAGCAGTCGTTTCAGTTTCAAGAGCCCAGACCCGTTCATGGCGACACTCTGGCCATTTTCTAACACGCAGGCCCGATTACCAGAAGAAAGCGCCGCGCTTCATGAGATGCCTCACGATCCGCGCCGGCGTGGACCATGTCATCCTGACTGTTAGTCGAGGAAACCGACCGGTGGTTCGGATTTGGCGGGGCTCGAGATTTCGTGCACGATCGGGGCAACAAGAACAGAACCACGGAGGACGTCATGCAGGGCACCAGGGCACCGGTTCCATCCGCCCGATCCGGCACGACCGGCCGCTTGGCCCGAAACCTTCTCGCCCTCGCGCTGCTGGCCGGCTGCGCCGCGGGCTGCGGCCTGGTCGATGCCGTATTCGATGGTTTCAAGCACGCCAAGGCCGTGGAGAACGATCTCGTTGCGATGGTCGGGGTCAAACCGGCGGTCGCGTTCAACTGGCACAATGGCCGGCTCACGTCGGTCACCGTCACCTTCCCGAGCCTGCTGCAGGACAAGCCGTTGCAGGAACTGGCCGACGCCGCGCGCACGGCGGTCGGCAAGGAGTTCAAGCAGCGCGCCGACAACGTCGTGCTCGCCTTCTCGCTGGGGCCGTCCGAGACGTCAGCGGCGCAAGCGGACGAGACTCAGGGCAAGAACCTGCCCTGAGCGGACTTATTCCCCGCTTTGCGTCACATGCTCCTGACACTGCGGCAGGTCGTCCAGTATCTCGTGCCAGGGCGCCTTGGAGCCGACGAAGATATGCGCGGTCGGCCGGATCGTCGGCGCATCGCGCAGCGTGCCCATCGTGACATGGACATAGGCGCCGTTACGGAGGCGCGAATAGAGCAGCGACCCGCAGCGGCCGCAATGCGCGTCGTGGGTCGTGTCATCGCCGTAGACCAAAAGACCTTCGGCACCACTGGTAACCGTGAATTCTTCGCGCACGATTCCCGCAAACGGCTTGAACGCCGATCCCGTGGTGCGCCGGCAGTTCGAGCAGTGACAATTCAGCGCATAGCCAAACGCGTCGGCCACTTCGTAGCGCACATCGCGGCAGAAGCATTCACCGGTCAGGATACGATGCTTCGAGCTTGCGTGCGAATTTGCGTTGGAATTTTCGGATGCAGTCACAACTTGCTCCTCACGCGGAATTTTATCGCCGGCCATGGCGCAATCCGGCGGATCATGCCTAAATCCTAGCAGTCAAATCCTGCCGGGAGGACTAACCAATGAGCCAAGATCGATCCACCGTCGAAAACGTCGTGCAAACCTATTTCGACGGTCTCTATGAGAGCAATGCCGACAAGCTCGCCGAAGCCTTTCATCCGAGCGCCGATCTGCGCTGGGTGGAGAAGGGCGAGCTGAAGGTCCTGACTGTTCCTGATTGGCTCGCTTTGGTGCGCAAGCGCACGTCGGCGAAGGCCGAAGGCAAGCCGCGCGAGGACTTCATCGTCACCATCGACCGTTCCGACGACAACACCGCCTTCATCAAGGTGCGCTGCCAGCTGCCGCCGCGCTACTTCACCGACTATCTGGTGGCGATGAAGCTCGCCGATGGCTGGCAGATCGTCTCGAAATCCTACCGCTACGACCTCAAGGACTGACCCGCGGCCTCCCCGCTTCCCTGCGACGGCTTTGTGACACGCCTCCGCGGCCCGGCTCCGGCCGGACCGCATTGACTGGCGCTGGTTTCCGGGCGAATTGAGCCCATTATGGAAGCCAAATTTCAGATCTTTCTCACTTTGCTCGGCGTGCTGGCGGGAACCGCCCTGGTTGCACGGCGGACCGATATCGCGCCGGCGATCCTGCTGCTGCTGGTCGGCGTCGTGCTCGCCTTCGTGCCGGGCATGCCGTCGCTGGAACTGCCGCCCGAGCTCGTGCTCCTGGTGGTGCTGCCGCCGCTGATCTATTCGGCGAGCGTCGCGATGAGCTGGCGCGAGTTCAAGGCCAATCTGCGGCCGATCATCCTGCTCTCGGTCGGCTGCGTGATCTTCACCGCCTTCATGGTCGCGGCCGCGACCCACTACCTGATCGGCCTGCCCTGGAGCGTCGGCTTCCTGCTGGGCGCGATCGTGGCGCCGCCGGACGTGGTCGCGCCGCTGGCGATCGCGCGCAAGCTCGGCCTGCCCCGCCGCATCCTGGTGGTGCTCGAAGGCGAAGGGCTCGCCAATGACGCGACCGCACTGATCCTCTACCGCTTCGCCTTGGCTGCCATCACCACCGGCCTGTTCTCGCTGCCGAAGGCGACCGGCACCTTCTTCGTCATCGTCGCGGGCGAGATCGCGTTCGGCACCGCGGTGGGCTGGCTCAGCCTGCGCGCCCGCCGCCGCGCCAGGGATCCGCAGGTCGAGATCACGCTGTCGCTGATCACACCCTATCTCGCCTACTGGATCCCCGAGCATCTCGGCGGCAGCGGCGTGATCGCGACGGTCGCCTGCGGGCTCTATATGAGCTGGAACGGACCGCTGCTGATCTCGGCCGCGACCCGCTTGCAGGGCATCTTCTTCTGGGACCTGATCATCTATCTGATCGAGGGCCTGCTGTTCCTGCTGACCGGCTTCCAGATGCGCTCGCTGGTCGAGAAGTCGAAGTCGTTTCCTCTGCACGACATCCTCACCGCCACCGTGCTGGTCGCCGTCATCGTGATCGTCGCGCGCTTCCTCTGGGTGTTTCCCGGCACCTATCTGCCGCGCTGGATCAGCCGGCGCGTGCGCGACCGCGATCCCCTGCCGTCGTGGCGGGCGGTGTTCGTGGTGGCCTTCACCGGCGTGCGCGGTGCGGTCTCGCTCGCCGCAGCGCTTGCGCTGCCCCTGACGCTCCCGAGCGGGGACGCCTTCCCGTATCGCGACCTGATCCTGTTCGTCGCCTTCGGTGTGATCTTCGTGACGCTGGTCGGCCTCGGCCTCGGATTGCCGCCGGTGGTGCGCTGGCTCGGCCTCGCCCAGGACGGACGCAGCGAGCACATCGCCGAGCATGAGCAGGAAATTACGGCACGGCGCGAGGCGTTGAACGCCGCACTGAAATCGCTCGATGCCATCACCGACGACCGCGAGCTCTCCGACGAGGTCGTCAATCTGCTGCGGTCGCGGCACGAAATCCGCATCAACCAGCTGCCCGATACGCTCGACCCCGACCGACACGACGTCTCCGCCACCGGCACCGCGTTGACGCGGGAGCTGATCTCCTCCGAGCGCAAGTTCATCCACATGCTGCTGCGCGACGGCAAGATCACCGACGAGACGAGGCGCCGCATCGAGCGCGATCTTGACCTGGAGGAAGCGAGCCTTTCCAATCGCGAGTATCGCAGGATACCGTTGTAGCGCGGGATATCTCCACACGTCGTCCCGAGCAAGCGCAGCGCGACCCGGGACCCATAACCACTGATCGATGTTGTTGGATCAGGCTGTGGCCCCAGCGTGCTCCGACAATTTGCGCCGGTGGTTATGGGTCCCTGCTCCCGTGCGCAATTGCGCACTAGGCAGGGACGACGGCGGTGATCATTCCGCAGCCGCGTTCGCTCCCGGCCTACCGACGAACCCCACCGGATCGCCAAACCGCTCGATCATGACCGCGGTGAGGTCCTTGGTCTTGCTGGTGACGCAGGCGCCGGAGCGCACGGTGTAGCGATCCTGGTGCTGGGCATGCGGCGGCGCCTCGCCCTTTTGCAGTGCGAGGGCCGCCTCCATCACCAGCTTGCGGAAATGCATGATGCCGAGATCGGTCGGGCCGAGATGCTCGCGGGTGCGGTCGGCGATCGGGCCCTGGCTGTCCTGCACCGCGGCGTCCTGCTCGGAGACGCCCTTGATCCCGGTGTAGCTGTTGGTGCGCTGCAGCTTGCGGTCGATCAGGTAGTCGTTCGCCTTGTTGCGCAGCGGCACATAGTTCTCGTCGACCACGGCCATCACGCCATTGCCGTTGGCATAGCCGTCGCGCTCGGCGTCGGTGAGCGGCCGGTGTGGATTCCACGCATAGGTGTAGATCCAGCAATTGGTGTCGGTGACCGGTACGAAGGTCTGGCCGAACATGTTCTCGCCCGGCATCGAGCTCGGCGCGTAGCTGTGGAACGGCATCAGGAACTGGGCGATGCGCCAGTAGATGTTGTCAGAGCCGGTGAGCCGCCCGCCCGCCACCGTCAGCCCGGCCTCATGCGGATTGATCTTGATCACCGGCCGCGGATCCTCGGCGATCCAGCGCATGTGATCGGTCGCGACCCGCGTCAGCGGGTTGACGAAATGCTTCTTGATGTCGAGGATCTCGTTCTCCTCCTTGTCGAAGGAGAGATGGGCGAAGGTGAAATGCGCGGTGTCGATCGAGCCCTCCACCGCCTGCACCCAGTTGCAGTCCTGCCACTTCTTGGTGACGAAGCGATGCGAGGCCGGCAGCAGCGCCATCTCCAGCGCCGGCAATTCCGGCATCTGATCCGCGGGGCCCATATAGGCCCAGATCATCTCGCCCCATTCGCGCACCGGATAGGACTTGATGCGGATCAGGTCCTTGGCGTTGAGGTCGGGATAGGAGGTCGGCATGTCGACGCAGCGGCCGTCGATGTCGAACTTCCAGCCGTGATAGACGCAGCGGATGCCGCATTCCTCATTGCGGCCGAGCCAGAGATTGGCGCCGCGATGCGGGCAGTACTGGTCGATGACGCCGACCACGCCCCTGGAGTCGCGGAAGGCGAGCAGCTCCTCGCCCATGACAATGATCTTCTTCGGGTCGCCGTCCGGCTCCGGCAGCTCTTCGGACAGCAGCACCGGGATCCAGAACCGGCGCAGCAATTCGCCCATCCCCGTTCCAGCACCGGATTCGGTGAGGAATTTGTTGTCTTCGGCGCGGAGCATGGCGTTTCCCCGGGGTTGTTCTTGATTTTCCCGGAGCTTGGCGTAGCGGATGCGCGACGTCAATGCGATTGCCGGCAGCGCCGTCCGGCGAACCGGCGGATTGGCGGCGATTTCCTGCATCGACCGGTCCGCAGCCGCGCCAAGGCGTTCAACGCAAGCAGGCCGTGCAGCTCACGGCTTCACATAGGCCCACCCCTTCTCCTGCAGTTCCATCACGCGCACGACGCCGGACTTCACGACCTCCGCCTGCTTGATGATCGGTATCGACTTGTTCTCGGCCTTCTGCATCTTCTCCTGGGTGTTGCCGCAGGCCTTGAACGACACCTCGGGTATGCTGAGGGCCATTTCCTCGATGCGAGCTTTCACCGGCGAGGTATCCTCGCGGAGCATGTGCAGGCCCGGACCGAAGGTGACGACTTCGATCTTCACCTTTTCGCCGAGGCCTTTGTAGTATTCGGTCACGTTGGTTGCGTTGTTGAGCGTCAGGTTCATGGCGGCAGGATCATTGCTGTTCACCTGCAGGATCAGATGATGCTCCTTCCCCTTCGGCGCCGCCGGATCATGCATGCGCGCATATGCCGAACGCTCGCGCATTTCGGCCATGGCTCGCGCCTTTTTCGATTTCTGAACGTCACTTGTCCGGTAAGTTGCGGACTGCTCGCCCGGTACCCAGTACTTCCCACCTTGCTCGGCCCTCGCCAATGACGTGGCAGCCAGCACAGCGGCGGCACTCATCGCAACAAATTTCACGACAGATTGAAAACTGAACATCAGGCATCTCCATCTCGAAAAATCGGCGAACACATTTTCAATTGCTGGGCTTTGTCAATTGCTGGGCCTTGCGACAGCGAGCGGCCATTTGCAGATCGCGGCCATCCTCGCCCGCATCGCGTCCAGCCCCGCGAGCGAGAATTTTGCATCATGGGCAGCCCCGGTACCGGGTGAGAGGTGGACAACAAGGACCGCGTTATCGGGAAGCGACTGCAACAAGCGAACAGCATCGCCTGCGATGGCGACGCCGGAACCAACCGACGGCACAGTTGACGCGACCTGCGCCGGCTGGCCATCGTTGATGCGATAGGAAATCGCATAGCCGTCGCCGCGGCCCGAGATAGCGGGTCCCGCGAAGGACAATTCGGTCCGCCCGCCACGGCACCGGATCGACAGCTTCATCGACGATTCGACCGAATCGAATGTCGTCGCAGTGGCGATCGGTGAATAGTCGACGGGCGACGTCGTCTCGCTGATCGTCCAATTGTCGGCCCTCGACGTATCGCGGCGGGTCGGCGCGGCGGCGTGCGACAGCTTGTCGAGGCACTCCAGACGCGCTTCACGTTGCAGCTGGGAACAGGCGCGCAGCTGTGCCATGGGGTCTTCCATCCCTTGCGCCAGGGCAACGCCGTCGATGACGGTGATTGCGGCAGCAAGCGGGATGGCGAGCCTGGTCATTGCGATGCCCGTGTCGACTGACGATCGAGCCACGCCTGCGCGGCAGGAAAGCGCGCGAGGCCGGGCACAGTCGCCCCGAGGTTGATCGACTTCCACTTCGGGTCGAAGCCCGGTCCCTGCAGCGTGTCGATACGCGAGAACAGATGATCGACGAAGCGTGCAACACGCTCGAAGCGGTTGGTGTTGGCCGGCCAATTGAAGGCCACGAGAGCGGTCGGCACGGCGATCGTAGCAACGTGGTCACCCGGCTTGATCAGATTTGGATAATCGGCGGCATCGAGAGCCGCCGGCAGATAATAGTCCTCGAACTTGCTGTCATACGGCACGGACAGGAACTTGAAGCCCGATTCAAATCGGCCTTTCACAAATGCATCGACCGGCTTCGATGTAATGAAGACGACGGCTGCGATTTCGCCTTTCCGCATCTGCTCGAGTGCGATCTGGTGCGGAATGAACGTTTTCTCGACCTCGATGCCGAGGCGACTGAAGATCAGCGGACCTGAATAGGCTGCGGCCGTCCCCTGGTTGTTGAAGTTCACCTTCTTGCCGGCGAGGTCGCTCAGACTCCGAATCTCCGGCCGAACGAAGATATGCAGCTCGGACGGAAATAGATTCAGGACATAGGCGATCCGTCGCTGGATGTCCGGCACCTGGCTCTTGTATTCCTCGAGCGCGTCGGAATTGATGATCGCCGCGTCGATACCGCGCAAATACAGCAGCGAGTTCAGATTCTCCACAGCCCCTCGCGTCACCACCGGCAAAACGTGCAGATTGTCGCCGTCATCGGTCACACGGGCTATCTCCGCGGCCAAGCGGATCGGCGCGCCCTCGAGAAGGCCGCCTGCGAGCCCCACGGTCCAGGCATTCATCGCCAGAGATTCAGGCCTCGGCTGCGGCGCTTCGGCCCGGATCACGCGAGCCTTTTGAGGCTGACCAGACTGCGGCCGCGCATCCGCCGCGGGCGGCTGCGGCGCGAGGAGCAGCGACACCAGGGCCGCAAGTAGAAACAGCGGACGCAATCCGGTAGACCTTTTCATCGACCAGCTCCCTTGCACGACATCCCGTCGGCGCGTTCGCTCTTGCTGCAAAGATCATTCGACCAAAGCAGCGCCTTGAATCGCGCCTTGCCTCCTTGATTCACCGGCCTCAGCCTTCGCATAGAGATCGCGTGCCCTGGTCAGCAGGCCCCGCAGCAGTTCGATATCCCGCCGCGCTGTCGCGAGTTCGCGGGCGAGCGCCTCCGCGCTTTGCGGTTGTTCTGCCGCTGGACCGGCGTCACCCGCAGGGTTCGTCTTGGCTTGCGCAAGTTGCAGGGTATTGCCGGCGATGCCATGAGACTGCGCGTGCGCGCCGCCGCAAGCCGGCGTATCCGAAAGACACGTCAGCGCGAGGGTCGCTGCGAACCAAAGCGGATCCGCCCGCCGCATCGTCCCCGGAGCAAATCGCGCTTGATCCGATTTGGCGCGCGGGCCGGCACTTTCACAAGTTGAATTCCCGTCGACGCGAATGACGATGCTCTCATCTCTGCGCGCGTCCAGTATCACCTGCCGCATGGTGATATCGCCTATCATGATGCGGCATCATAGGGCTCAGCGGCTCACGGATACTATGACCCGCAAGGATTACCCCTGTTAACCGCATCGCTTTGGGCTTCAGCCGCGGCCGGCGCGCGATAGCATCAGGCCAGCGCTGTCCTCACACCGGCCGTTCACCCTTCACCGTGACACGGGTGCCGGAGCGGGTGTGCGGCCAGTAATCCCACATCGCGCGGTGCTGGGCGCAGCGGTTGTCCCAGAACGCGATGGCGTTCTCGGTCCAGCGGAAGCGGCACTGGAACAGCGGGTTCTCGGCATGCTGGTACAGGTAGGCCAGCATGGCATCGCTCTCGTCGCGCGGGATGCCGACGATGAAGCGGGTGAAGCCGCGATTGACGTAGAGCGATTTCTTCCCCGTCACCGGATGGGTGCGGACGATCGGATGCTCGGCGCGCGGATACTCCCGCTTGTCGGCGACGCCATAATTGGCATACAGGCCACGATAGGTCTGCTCGCCGTCATGCAGCGCGGTCAGCCCGTCGAGATAGGCCTTCATGCGGTCCGACAGCGCCTCATAGGCCGCATACATGTTGGCGAACAGCGTGTCGCCGCCGCGCGGCGGGCACTGCTTGATGTAGAGGATCGAGCCCATCGGCGGCTCGAGATCGCAGGACACGTCGGTGTGCCAGCCTTCGCCATTGGCGCGCGGTGAATCCTTGTCGGCATAGATCTTCATCAACGCCGGATCGCCCTCGTTGGGCGCAGCGGGGTGCACATGCAGCTCGCCGAACTTGCGGCCGAAGGCGAGGTGCTGGTCGGGGCTGATATGCTGGTCGCGGAAGAAGATGACGAGATTTTCGGCGAGTGCGCGATGGATCTCGTCCATCTGGCGGTTGGAGCGCGCATCGTCGCCAACCAATTTGCCGATATCGACGCCGGAGATTTCCGCACCGATGATCGGCGTCAGCTTCTCGACGCCGATGGTCTCATAGGGCTCGGATTGATCGGCGAGGTGGCGATAGCGCGGGCCTTGCTTGCCGGACAGCGAGCTCATGGGCGTTCTCCCGATGGTTCTTGTTTGGGAGCATGGTAGCCCGGATGCAGCGAAGCGCAATCCGCGCCGCAAACATACCCGTCGTCCCGGACAAGCGCAGCGAAGCGGAGCGCCGATCCGGGACCCATAACCACAGGATTGGGTTTTGCGAAGGCTCGTAACCCCAACTCGCGCCACAACCACGGCCTGTGGTTATGGGTCCCTGCTCCCGTGCGCAATTGCGCACTAGGCAGGGACGACGGGGGCACGATTGGAGTGAAACTACTCCGCGGCGCCCGCCGTCTCCGGCACCTTGGCGCCGGCGCCGTACTTCTGGTCGATATAGTCGATCACCAGTGCCTTGAAGTCGGCGGCGATGCCCGGACCGCGCAGGGTGCGGAACTTCTTGCCGTCGACGAACACGGGCGCAGCCGGCGCTTCGCCGGTGCCGGGCAGCGAGATGCCGATATTGGCATGCTTGGATTCGCCGGGGCCGTTGACGATGCAGCCCATGACCGCAACGTTGAGCTGTTCGACACCCGGATACTTGGTCTTCCAGGCCGGCATCTCGTCGCGGATGAAATCCTGGATCGAGCGCGCCAGCTCCTGGAACGTGGTCGAGGTGGTGCGGCCGCAACCCGGACAAGCCGCAACCAGCGGCACGAAGGTGCGGAAGCCCATGGTCTGCAGCAATTCCTGCGCGACCTGCACCTCCAGCGTGCGATCGCCGCCGGGCTCCGGCGTCAGCGAGATGCGGATGGTGTCGCCGATGCCCTGCTGCAGCAGGATGCCGAGCGCGGCCGAAGAGGCCACGATGCCCTTCGAGCCCATGCCGGCTTCGGTGAGGCCGAGATGGATCGCGTAATCCGAGCGGCGCACGACTTCCTGATAGACCGCGATCAGGTCCTGCACGGCGGAAACCTTCGCCGACAGAATGATCTTGTTCTTGGGCATGCCGAGCTCTTGGGCGCGGGCCGCCGACAGCAAAGCCGACTGCACCATCGCCTCGCGCGTCACCGCGCGGGCATCGCGCGGATTCGCAGACGCCGTGTTCTCGTCCATCAGCTTGGTGAGCAGCTCCTGGTCGAGCGAGCCCCAATTGGCGCCGATGCGCACCGGCTTGTTGTTCTTGTTCGCGATCTCGATGATGTCGGCGAACTGGGTGTCGCGCTTGTTCTTGAAGCCGACATTGCCCGGATTGATGCGGTACTTGTCGAGCGCCTCGGCGCAGGCCGGATACTCGGCGAGCAGCTTGTGGCCGATGTAATGGAAGTCGCCGATCAGCGGCGTGGTGATGCCGCGCTTGCGCAGGCCGTCACGGATGTGCGGCACCGCGGCTGCGGCTTCCTCGCGGTCGACGGTGATGCGCACCATCTCGGAGCCGGCGCGGGAGAGCGCGGCAACCTGGGCGATGGTGCCATCGATGTCGGCGGTGTCGGTGTTGGTCATCGACTGCACGACGATCGGTGCGCCGCCGCCGACGGCGACGTTGCCGACCATGACCTGCGTGGTGTGGTGCCGCGGCGCGGGGCCGGCGACGTCGTCTTGCGGCAAAATCTCGGGCTTGTTCATGGCGTCTCGAATATCAGGTTTTGGTGACATTCACCAAGGGGGCGATGGGCCGCGCGCGGGGCGGGCCAAACGGTGATGTTTCGAAGTGAATTCAACAGCTTATGGCGCCGATTGAGGCCAAAGGCAAGCCATGCAGCGGCGTCCTGCATGGTCAGCTATATTGGGCCGAATTGGGGTGAATCAAAGGGCAAAGTGACAGCTTTTCATGTGACTCGGCGCATCTTAGCATCCTGTTAAACGCGCACCGGGAGGGACCAGAAATGGCCGGCCATAGCGAGCTGATCACCACGGCGGAACTCGCCGAGATCCTGACCCGGCCCGAGCTGCGGCTGTTCGACTGCACCACCTATCTGGAGCCGGCCCCCGCCGGCAGCAACATTCCCTATGTTGTCGTCTCGGGCCGCCAGACGTTCGAGGCCGGGCATATTCCGGGCGCGAATTTCCTCGATTTGCAGGCCGAATTCTCCGATCCCCGCACCGAGCTGCGCTTCATGATGCCGCCGACAGCCCAGCTCGAGGCCGCGTTCGGCCGCCACGGCATCTCAGCCGGCAGCCGCGTGGTGCTCTATTCGATCGGGACCGCGATGTGGGCGACGCGGTTCTGGTGGATGCTGCGCTCGCTCGGCTTCGAGGGCGCCGCGGTGCTCGACGGCGGCATCGACAAATGGACCGCCGAGGGACGCGACATCGAGACCGGACTTGCCGGCGGCTATCCGCAGGCTGCGTTTCCGGCACGGCCGAAGGACGGCATGTTCGTCGGCAAGCATGACGTGCTCGCCGCGACCACGGAGAGCGACACCGTCATCGTCAACGCGCTCGGCCCGCAATTCTATAGGGGATTGGAGCCGAGCCGTTACGGCAGGGCCGGTCGCATCCCCGGCAGCGTCAGCGTGCCGGCGGCAAGCTTGATCGATCCGAAGGACAAGACGTTCGTGCCGCTCGAGGAGGCCGAAGCAACCTTCGCCGCCCAGGGCATCACCAAGGACAAGCGCGTCGTCGCCTATTGCGGAGGCGGCATCTCCGCGACCATCGACCTGTTCCAGCTGCATCGGCTCGGCTACGACAATCTCACGCTCTATGACGGCTCGATGGGCGAATGGGCGAAGGATGCGGAGCTGCCGATCGAGACGGGTTAGCGGGCGGCGCACCTCTCTCTCCACGTCGTCCTGGCGAAAGCCGGGACCCAAAACCACCGCATTTGGCGATGAACGGGATTGTAGCCCCAGTGGCGCGCAACAAGTGAGATTTGGGGTAATGGGTCCCGGCTTTCGCCAGGACGACACCGAATATGTGGGGCTGCCAGAGTGAGCGCGTTCAAGCCGGCTTCTTGACGATCTCAAATCCTCGAGCCGCCAATTCCTTCAAGATGCTCCTTGCCAAATGGGAGCACTCATCCGGCTTGATCCAGCACGAGCTCCGCCAGTCCGGATCATCCTCTCTGGAATATGCGGTGAACGCGGACCGGATTCCGGCTTCGATTGCATCGGTGGCATCGATTGGCATGAGTTGCCTCCACGGCATCCCTCGCATGGGAGGGTTCACGGAATATCGGTGCCAGTGTTGATGTAAGTCAATACCGGAGCAAGAAGCTTCATCTTGCGACGGTCGACACCGGTGATGCGATCGCGCTGCGGCGCCGTCGCAGCAACCCTCACGCCGGAACGTTCGGATCCGGCGTCACCTTCGGGTCGGGCTTGTTGACGAGATAGAGGCCTGCGATCACGAACAGCGCGGCGACGCCGAACACCGCCGTCAGCGTGTCGTGCATGATGAAATAGGCCGCGACCACGCCGAACAGCGGCGTGACGAAGGTGAAGGCCGACAGCCTGCTCGCCGAATAGGTCTTCACCATCGCAAACCAGATCACGAAGGTGCAGCCCACCACCCAGACCGCCTGATAGGCGAGCAGCGAGATCGACAGCGCGCTCGGCATGTGCGTGATCTGCTCGCCCGCGATCCAGGAGGCGAAGCCGAGGATCGGAACCGACACCGCGGCCTGATAGCCGAGCGCCTTTTCCGGCGCGGCCTTGCGCAGATTGGTGCCCTTGGCGACCAGCGTGGTCGCGGCCCACAGCACGCCGCCGCCGACCACCAGGAGATCGCCGAGCAGCACCTTGGCATCGACATTCGGCTGCGGCACGCCGATCGCGAGCGCAACGCCGGCAAAGCTCAGCGCGAGCCCGCTCCACTGCACGGTCGAGAGACGCTCGCCGAGGAACTGGTGCGAGCCGAGCGCGACGAAGAACGGCGCGGTGTAGAGGAAGACCGAGGCGCGCGAGGCCGAGGTGAAGACGAGCCCGGTGAAGATCAGCACGAACTCGACCCCGAACATCAATCCAGCGACGAGGCCGGGCACGAGCGTGCCGTCGCGTTCGAAGAATTTCACGCCGCGCGCCCAGCCGACGATCAGCATCACCGGCAGCGCGCCGGCGGAGCGGATCATCGCCTGCAACATCGGCGGCACGTCGGGCAGCGCGAGCTTCACCGCAAGCTGGTTGAAGCCCCAGCTCACGCACAGCATCAGCATCACGGCAATGGCGCCGGGCGGCAGCCCGTGACCGACGCTGACGGGCCTCGTGATGCTGGCGGAGATCGCTTGGGTCGGCATGTTTCCTCGCGGGCCGGCTTGGTGCCGTGTTGTTGTTAGGCGGACTACGTCGTCCCTGCGAAAGCAGGGACCCATACGCCGCGGCCGGTGTCGTGGACGAGACTTGTCGTTCCAGCGTCGTTTAACAATTGAGGACGGTGGTTATGGGTCCCTGCTTTCGCAGGGACGACACCGCGGTGAGGACTTTGGCCGCGCTCAATCATTTCTGGCAGTGCGCGCAGGTGCCGGCGATCTCGACCACGGAGAGCTTTGGGATGAACCCCGAGGCCCGCGCCGCGGCGGTCAGGCTTTGCGCGACGGGTGCGGCGGGGATCTCGCCGACCGAGCCGCAATGATCGCAGATCAAAAACGCCACCATCGAGGTCTCGTCATGGTCGTGCGCGCAGGCCAGGAAGGCGTTGCGGCTCTCGATGCGGTGGACGAGGCCGTTCTCCATCAGGAAGTCGAGCGCGCGATAGACGGTAATCGGTGCCGGTCGCGGCATCGTCTTGGCCAGCTCGTCGATCACCTCATAGGCGCCGAGCGGACGATGGCTCGACAGCAGCGCCTGCAGCACCTGACGGCGGATCGGGGTGAATTTCTGGCCACGGCGCGCGCAAACCTGCTCGGCATGCGCCATCGCGTCCGCGGCACAGCGGCCGTGATCGTGGTCGGGGGCAGGAAATGTCGGCTTGGCCAGGCTCATTGCCTCGATATGTAGCATTTTCGCGCTCGTTCCCATAGCCCGGCCCAAATCCAATTACCGCGCCCAGGCGCTCGCCGCCTTGCAGCCATGCCTGCAATGCGGGGCAGCCTCCCGTTAACCCGGCATGCAGAATTAGTAAGCAAGCTTATTATATCGCAAGCTTATGGAGGTTGGATCGATGCGCGGTTCCGTGGACACGGATTTCTTGTTTACGCTGGGCGAAGTGTTCCGGCTGATCCGGGTCTATGCCGACAAGGAGGCCGCACGTTACGGCATCACCCGCGCGCAATGGGCCGTGCTGTCCAAGGTGGAACGTCAGGAAGGGCTGAAGCAGACCGAGCTCGCCGAGTTGCTCGAGGTGCAACCCATCACGCTGACGCGGCTGATCGACAAGCTCTGCGACAATGGCTGGATCGAACGCCGTAGCGACGAGAACGACCGCCGGGTCAACCGTCTTTACCTGAAGAAGGCCGCACGCCCGCTGCTCGGGAAGCTTGCAGGCCTCCGCTCCGAACTTACTGCGACCGCGCTCGAGGGCATCAGCCCCGCTGACGCGCATCGCCTGCTCACTCAATTGGAATCGATCAAGGAAAACGTTCGCAATGCCATCCAAAGCCCAGCCGGCGAGCCCTCCCGAAAGGAACAGCGCTATGGCTGAACCCGTCCTCAAGCTGGCTCCCGAGCAGAAGAGCAATCCGGGTGTATCAGCGCCGGCAGGCAAGGCCAGCCGCGCGCCGCGCCGTCGCCTGATGGCAGGCCTGCGGCGCTATCGCCGCACGCTGCTGCTCGTCGTGCTGCCGACCGTGGCTGCGATCGGCGGCATCGTGTTCTATCTCAATGGCGGCCGTTATGTCGGCACCGACGACGCCTATGTCGGCGCGCAGAAGGTGCTGATCACGCCGGAAATCTCCGGCAAGATCGACAAGATTGTCGTGAAGGAAGGCCAGCACGTCAGGAAGGGCGACGAGCTGTTCGAGATCGACCCGGTGCCGTTCCGCCTTGCGGTCGACCAGGCCAGGGCGGCGCTCGACCAGACCAGGACCGCCTATGACAATCTGGTCGACAACATCAAGATCAACACCAGGATGCTCGAATTCGCCCAGCAGAGCATCGAATTGAAGAAGCGCGACGTCGATCGCAAGTCGACGCTCGCCAAGCAGAATTTCGGCTCGCAGCTCGACCTCGACAACGCGGCGAACGCGCAAGTGACCGCCGAGAGCCTGGCGCAATACATCAAGCAGCAGATCTCCAAGGACAAGACGCAGCTGCTCGGCGATGTCGAGCTGCCGATCGAGCGGTTCCCGCCCTACGCCCAGGCCAAGGCCAAGCTCGACGACGCCCAGCGCAATCTCGATCACACCGTGCTGCGCGCGCCGATGGACGGCGTCGCGACCCAGGTCGACCAGATCCAGCTCGGCCGCTTCGTCACCGCGGGCGCGCCGGTGTTCTCGGTGATCGACGTCGACCATCCCTGGGTCGATGCCAATCCGAAGGAAAGCGACTTCACCTATGTCGCGGTCGGCCAGCCGGTGGCGCTCGACGTCGACGCGTTCCCGAACCACGAGTTCAAGGGCAAGGTCGGCTCGCTCTCGCCCGGCACCGGCGCGCAGTTCGCGATCTTGCCGCCGCAGAACGCCACCGGCAACTTCGTGAAGGTGGTGCAGCGCGTACCCGTTCGCATCTACTTCGACGAGAACGACCCGTTCGTGAAGAAGCTGAAGGCCGGCATGAGTGTCTACGCGACGATCGACACCAACCACCGCCGCACGCTGGCCGGCCTGCTCGGGCTGGGCTCAGCCTCCGCGCATCCGGACCACGAGTAGGATGAGCGGTCGATCATCGACCGCAGAGACAATGCGCTCCCTCTCCCGCTTTAAGGGGGAAGTGACTTCATCGCTCGAACAGGACTGAACTGAATGAATGCACCGTCACCATCCGCCGTTCCCGGCATGCGCCGGAACATGGTGACGATCTGCGCGATGACCGCGACGATCATGCAGGCGCTCGACACCACGATCGCCAACGTCGCGCTGCCCTATATGCAGGGCTCGCTGTCGGCCTCGCAGGACCAGATCAACTGGGTGCTGACCTCCTACATCGTCGCAGCTGCGATCATGACCGCGCCGGTGGGCTGGATCGCCAACCGCTTCGGCCGCAAGCGGATATTCATCATCTGCTCGGCCGGCTTCACCATCGCCTCGGTGTTCTGCGGCCTCGCGCAGGACATCAACCAGATGGTGCTGTTCCGCCTGTTGCAGGGCGTGTTCGGCGCCGCGCTGGTGCCGCTGTCGCAGGCCGTGATGCTCGACTCCTACGCGCTGCACGAGCGCGCCAAGGCGATGTCGATCTGGGGCATGGGCGTGATGATGGGTCCGATCATGGGACCATCATTGGGGGCCTGGCTGACCGAGACCTATTCCTGGCACTGGGTGTTCTTCGTCAATCTGCCATTCGGGTTCTTCACCGTGCTCGGCCTGATCATCTTCATGGACGAGACCAAGCAGGACCTCAATCTGCGCTTCGACTGGTTCGGCTTCGGCGCGCTCGCGATCGCGATCGGCTCGCTACAGCTCGCGCTCGACCGCGGCGAGCAGCTCGGCTGGCTGGAATCCAACGAGATCATGATCGAATTCATCGTCTCGGCCGTCGGCTTCTACTATTTCTTCGCCCATTCGCTGACCACCAGCCGGCCGTTCATCCAGTTCGCGCTGTTCAAGGACAGGAATTTCCTCGGCGGCTGCGTGTTCATGACCGTGATGGGCCTCGTGCTGTATTCGACCATGGCGCTGTCATCACCCTATCTGCAAAACGTGGTCGGCTATCCGATCATTACCGCAGGCCTCCTGCTGGCGAGCCGCGGCTTCGGCACCTTCGTCGCGATGATGCTGGTCGGCCGCCTGATGCGCTATATCGAGGCGCGCACGCTGATCATCTCGGGCCTCGGGCTGACCGCGGCGTCGCTGTTCCGGATGACCGGCTGGACCGACATGACGCAGGCGAACGAGATCATCGTCGTCAGCGTGATCCAGGGCTTTGGCTTCGGCCTCGTGTTCGTGCCGCTGTCGACGGTGGCGTTCCTGACGCTGCCCAACCATCTGCGCACCGACGGCACCTCGATGCTGACGCTGTTCCGCAACGTCGCAAGCTCGATCGGCATCTCGATCGTGATCGCGCAGCTCACGGAAGGCGGGCGGCGGATCTACGCAAAGCTGTCGGAGCAGATCAACCCGTTCAACCACGCGCTGCAAATGCCCGACGTATCCGGCATGATCAACCTCAACACCGACGCCGGCCGCGCCATGGCCGACCGGATGGTGGCGGCGCAGTCGCAGATCATCGCGTTCTCGCATGACTATCAGCTGGTGATGCTGTTCATCCTGGTCTCGATCCCGCTCGCGCTGATGATCGGCTCGACCAAGGCCGCACTTCGCGCGCAATCGGCGCCGCCGGATCATGCCGCGGTGATGGAGTAGGCTGCGGCGTCGCTGCGCTCCGAGCATGCTGCCGGACAACTCTTTCGATGTCATCGCCCGGCTTGACCGGGCGATCCAGTACGCCGCGGCTTATCGGCTCAAGCACCGCGGCCTCTGGAATACTGGGTCGCCCGGTCAAGCCGGGCGACGACAGCGTTGATGTGGCCGACATCGACCAAAGCGCAAGACGCCGCACCCGCAAGCCGCGTTGACATTCCGTCGCCTGCTCCCAATACTCCGCGAAAAGCAAGAAATACCCGTCGCAAATGACGGTTTCAGGGGAGGACGCGATGCCGACTTCACGCAGGACGCTGCTGAAGACTTCAGCGGCTGCCGCCGCTGCTTTCAGCTTCGATTGGACACGCGCGCAGGCGCAGGCCGAGACGGTCCGGATCGGTGTGATCTACGACCTGACCGGACCGTTTGCCGCCGGCGGCTCGGTCGCCTCCTCGATCGGCACCCAGATCGCGATCGATCTCGTCAACGAGAAGGGCGGCGTCGGCGGCAAATACAAGATTGCGCCGGTCAACGTCGATTCCCAGAGCAAGCCTGATGTCGCGATCAACGAGGCCAATCGCCTAATCGACCAGGAGAAGGTCGACATCCTCAACGGCGTGTTCGCGAGCTCGCATGCGGTCCCGCTCGCCGCCAAGGTCGAGCAGCAGAAGCGGATCCTGTGGATCACGACCGCGGTCTCGACCGCCGTGTTCAAGGACAAGAATCTGCAATACGTGTTCCGCGCGCAGATCCATTCCGATCAATACGGCCAGGCCTTCGGCGGCTTCCTCGGCGAGCACGCCAAGGCCAGGCTCGGCATGGAGCCGAAGGACGTCAAGGTCGCGCTGATCCACGAGGACGGCCCCTACGGCGTCGGCGTCGCCGCCGCCGACGAGATGTTCGCGAAGGAAGCCGGGTTGCAGGTCGTGCTCAAGGAAGGCTATTCGGCCTCCGCGCCCGACCTGTCGGTGCTGGTGACCAAGCTGAAGCGCGCCAAGGCCGACATCATCTCGCATGCTGGCTACAATCCCGACATCACGCTGTTCCTGCGCCAGGCGCGCGAGAGCGGCCTGAAGTTCAAGATGCTGTTCGGCGCCGGCGCCGGCTACAGCCAGCTCGACAAGCTGCGGACGACGTTCGGCGCCGACATCGACAATTTCTGCAACATCGACCCGGTGCCGGCGCAGCTGCTCGATCCCGCCAAGCTGGCGCCGGGGGTCGGCGACCTCACCAAGACCATGGTCGCGCGCTTCCGCGAGAAGACCAGCGCGACCGAGGTGCCGCCGCATTGCTCGATGGGCTTCAACCAGACCTGGGTCCTGCTCAACAACGTGCTGCCGGTCGCCAAGGAGAAATATGGCGGCTTCGATCCCGAAGCCATCCGCAAGGCCGCGCTCGACGTCGACATCCCGCCGGGCGGCACCATCCAGGGCTATGGCGTGAAATTCTATCCGCCGGGCACACCGATGTCCGGCCAGAACGAACGCTCGACGCCGGTGGTGATGCAGAACGCCGGCGAGCGCATCACCGTGGTGTGGCCGACCAACATTCGTACACAAGACCCGGTGTTCCCGCTGCCGAAAGGATCGGTGTACGGGGCTTAGCCGACTGCTACGGCTGATCGGGAACCATCCCCGTCATCCTGAGGTGCGAGCGGAGCGAGCCTCGAAGGATGCGCGGCCCCGCTGTTGGCCGTTCATCCTTCGAGGCTCGCCGAAGAGGCTCGCACCTCAGGATGACGGGTCTGGAACAGACGCGTCTAACACAAGGACGATTGCGCCGTAGTCTGTGCGCCTAGCCGATCACGCAACGAATTTTCTACAGCACCACCCGCCGCCCCTCATCCGCCGCCCAATAGCCGGCGTAATTCACCCTGGTCGTCTCATACGCCAGCGCGAGGTCGGCGAGCGGCTGCCGGCCGGTCGCGACACACTCCATGAAATCCTGGATCTCCTGCAAGTAGCCGCGGGTCCATTCCTCCTCGAGGCAGACATATTGCCAGCCGGTTTTGCGATCGACCTTCTCGGTGATGTAGACGCTCGCGAGCTTCTCCTCTGATGTCTGGTAACTCGTCAGATGCGTGTTCGGCGTGATGTTGGCGAACAATGAGCCACCGCTTGTGTAGGTCTCGATCAGGTTGCGGACGCCACCCATGATCATGTCGCCGGAGAACACCGTCGCCTTGGTACCGTCGGAGAAAGTTGCGGTCAGCGTGCCCCAATCCTCGACATCGACCGGATTGGCCTTGATGTAGCCGCGCTCCTCCGGCTTGAGGCCGGCGGTGACGTTGCCGACGTCGCAGGTGACGCTCGCGACATTGATGGTCTCGCCGCGGGCCTTGGCCTCGACCTGCTTGAGATAGAGCACGGCCGACAGCGGATGGCAGCCCATCCGGATCAGCGAGCCGCCGCCGGTCATCGCCCATTGCGCGGCGTGCGCGGCATGCGAGCCGGAATGGCTCTCCTCGCCCTTCATGAACAGGATCTTGTCGCCTGTCGCGCGGACGATCTCCGCGGTCTTGGTCACCGCTGGCGCATAGATCCAGTCCTCGGCATACATGAAGAGTTTGCCGGTTTTCGCGATCGCGGCGCGCGTCGTCTCCATCTCCTCCATCACGCGCTGGTACATCAGCGCTTTCGGGACATGCCTGCCGATCGGCGCCTTGTCGCCGGGCCGCCCGAAATAGCCGCTGAAGGGCTTCTCGCAGATCACATGCTTGCCGGCCTGCATGGCGTCGACGATCATCGTGGCGTGAAGGTTCGGCGGCGTGCAGATGTCGATCACGTCGAGTTCGCGGTCGGCGATCAGCTCGGCGAAGCTACGATAGGCGTTCGGGATTGCGTGCTTGCGCGCGAACTCGACCACATGATCGCCGCGCGCCGCGACCGCCCTCACCTCGACATCGACGCCGTAGACCCGCCGGTAGGCAACCATATGCAGCTCAGACACGAAGCCGCAGCCGGCCAGACCGATCCTGATTTTCGCCATGGAGGATGCCTCTGAAGTCGCGGGGACAGGGGCACCTATCATAACGGAGCGGCGTGCCCGGTCGATGCACCCAGTGGCAGAAAAGCGTCGCCGCCGGGTGGATCATTGCGCGAGCTTGGCGACGCCCATCTTGGAGAGCAGGGTCAGATTGTCCTCGATGTGCCAATTGTCGGTGACGCGGCCGCCGGCGACCTTGAGCAGATCGGTGGCGATGAAATCGATCGCCTGGCCGCCGCCCTTGGTCGCGCCGAAGCTGCCGGTGAAATGCCCGCGGAACTGCATGTGCACGGTGACGTAATCGTCGGCCACGATCATCTTGACCACTTCAACCGAGAGGTCCGGCACGGCGGCCCGGAAATTCTTCGAGGCGAAGGCCGGCCCTTGCGGTCCCTGCGGGCGGCCGGCCGGCAGGGTGTGATCGACGAAATTATCCGCTATCGCGGCCTTCAGCACGGCCTCGTCGCCGCTGTTCCAGAACTGGTAGAACGCCTTCGCCGCGGCAACGGTCGCATCACGCTCGGCCGCCGGAACGGTTGTGGCGACGACGAGATCGCCGATCTTCACCGCGTCGGCGCGTGCGGGCGCTGCGAGCAGTACGCCGATGGCAAAGGCTGTGGCGGCCAGGACATTACGCATTGTCGTTGCTCCTCGTTGCGGCCGCGCGCTCGCGGAACACCAGTTCGAGCAGGATGCCCGTTGGCGAGCGGACAAACAACCGGCGCTCGCCGAGCTCCGGCAGGTCCATGGTGGAATAGGGAATGGCAAGCGCTTCGATCTTGCGGCGGTAGGCGTCGTAGCCCTCGAGGCGAAAGCCGACATGGTCGATGGTTTCGCCGCGCGGATCGTTACGCACGCCCTCGCCGGGGATCAGATGCACCACCGGCTCGCCGTCGGCATAGAGCCAATAGCCGGGGAACGCGAAGCCGGGGCGATAGCCCGGCTTCACATCGAGGAGATTCTCGAGGAAGGCACGGGTGCCTTCCAGATCGCTGGTGCGCAGGGTGACGTGGTCGAGCATCGATGCCTCCCGCGATCAGGCCGTCGGCCCGGGCAGGCCGGTCACGCCGGGCGCGCCGCGCTGGATCACCGGCGTGTTGGCGCGGTTGGCCAGCGCGTAACGGGCGATCTCGTCCTTGCGCGCGAACCAGACATCGCCCTTGCTCTTGGCGTAAGACAGGAAGCGATCGAGCACCCGCGCCCGGCCGGCATGGCCGGAGATGCGATCGTGCAGGCTGATCACCATCATCCGCCGCCGCTTCGCGCCCTCTTCATAGAGCTGGTCGAACTCGTCCTTCAGCGCCTGCTCATAGGCCGCCGGATTCCAGCCCTGGAACGGGAACGAGACGATGTCATTCATGTGCATCGTGTAGGGCACGGTGACGAAATCCTTGCCGCGCACCGGCACGATGAACGGCTCGTCATGGCTCGGCTCATCGATGTGATAGAGGAAGCCGAGATCCTGCAGTGTCTCCAGGATGTGGACCGAGTTGCGCATCCAGTACGCGTTCCAGCCGATCGGCGTTTGCCCCGTGATCTTCTGAATCGTCTCGACGCTGTCGGCGATGAAGCGCTTCTCCTGATCCTTCGGCAGCTGATACGAGTTGCTCCAGATCCGGCCATGCGCGGCCGCCTCGTGGCCACGGCGCACGATCTCCCTTGCAATGTCGGGCGAGGTTTCGACCGCCTTGCCGATCATGAAGGACGAGAGCTTGATGTCGTGCTTGTCCATCAGATCGAGCAGGCGCGGGATGCCTTCGTAATGGCCGTAGGCGAAGAACGCGTTGGTCGGCAGATCGGGGACCCCCTTCTCGATCGGATCGGGAATGACGCCGCCGGCGCCGGAGATCGGTTGACCGCCGCCCTCGAACATCAGCGACAGGCTGACCGCGAGACGCGCACCGTTGGGCCAGAAGCCGCCGGTGTCGGACGAGGTCTGGGTATGGGAAGCGGCGTTGGCGCGCTGGGTTGTGGCACTGAGCCCCGCGGCCGCGAGCGCGCCGGCGGCGGTGACGGCCTGGAGGGTCTCGCGGCGGCTCAGATGGGTGAAGGAAGAGTGGGCCATGGCTGATCTCCTTGTTGATGGAGATCAACCTAGCTACTTTCCGATTTGAGTATTATCATGCCGATATTGGAGATATTATCTACTTATTGGAAACAATCCGTGCTGGACGATATCACCGAGCTTCGGACCTTCGCCAAGATCGTCACGACGGGCAGCCTGTCCGCAGCCGGTCGCGAGATGGGCATCGCGCTCAGCGTCGTCAGCAAGCGGCTTGCGACACTGGAGAGGCGGACCGACACCAGCCTGATCGTGCGCAGCACCCGCCATCTCGCGCTCACCGATGAGGGACAAAGGCTGTTCGACCGGGCGCAACGCATCCTTGCCGAGGTCGATGAAGCGGAGGCCGCGCTGGCGCACGGCCGCGTCGAGCCACAGGGCGTGCTGCGGGTCAGCGCGACGGTCGCGCTCGGCCGCGCCCATGTCAGCCCGGTCTGCCGCGATCTCGCGCTGACCTATCCGAAGATGTCGGTCGAACTGATGCTGACGGACCGCCTCGTCGAACTGATCGACGAGCGCATCGACGTCGTGATCCGCATCGGCATGCCGCGCGACTCCGACCTGATCATGCGCAAGCTGATCGACAATCACCGCATCATCGCGGCCTCACCGGGCTATGTCACGCGACGCGGCGCCCCCGCCTCGCCCGAGGATCTCACGCAGCATGATTGCCTGCTCTACAACAGGGGTGCGCAGGCGCGGTGGCGGCTGGTGCACGGCGATGGTCGCGCCGCCGAGATCGAGGTGTCGTCGCGGCTGCGCTGCGACAATGGCGAAGTCGCGCATGACTGGGCCGTCGACGGCGCCGGCCTGATCATGAAGAGTTGGGTCGATGTCGCGCCCGATCTCGCATCCGGACGCCTGGTGCAGGTGCTGCCGGAGTGGCGCAGCGATCCCGCGCCGGTCTGCGCATTGTTCGCGCAAGGGCGCCAGATGCCGACGCGGGTGCGGCTGTTCCTCGACGCCATCTCGAAGCGGATGGCCGCGTTTCAGGTGGCCGGCGGCGCGTAGCGCGCGGCCATCACGGCGTCGAACGCATTTGCCATCGCGTCATGCGGCGGCGTCAGTCCGGTGAACAGCTTGAACGCGTCGGCCGACGCGTTGATTGCGAGGTCGCGTCCGGTCAGCACGTTTGCGCCCCTGGCCTTGGCTGTGGTCAGCAGCGGCGTCCATAGCGGGGTGTAGGCGGCGTCGGCGACCCACATCGAGGAATGCAGCAGCGCGTCCGGAACCGGTGTCTCGCGGCTCGGCAACATGCCGACCGGGGTTGCGTTGACGAGGCCGGCGGCGGCTTCCACCGCGATCTCGACGCTGGCGGCGTGAACCGCGTGGCGGTCCTGCAACTGACCGGCAAGTTGCGCGGCCTTTGCCGCATCCGCATCGAAGATGCGCAATTCGCCGACGCCGAAACCGGCGAGCGCGAAGGCGATCGCCTTGCCGACACCGCCGGCCCCGATCAGCGCGATCGGCCCGCGCGGCGAAGCGGCAAGCAGCGGTTCGATCGCGCGCGCGAAGCCGGTCGCATCGGTATTGTGCCCGACCAGCCGCGCGCCATCGACGACGATGGTATTGACGGCGCCGATCGCACGCGCATCCGGCGCGAGGTCATCGATGAGATCGATGACCGCTTCCTTGTAGGGAAAGGTGACGTTGACGCCGGCAAAGCCGAGCCGCCTGACGCCGTCCAGCATTGCGCGCAGGTCGTCGCGCCCGGCACCCTTAACTTCGATGAGCTGGTAGTGACAATGGACGCCGAGCGCAGCAGCGGCCTGCTCGTGCATCGCAGGCGCCGCTGAATGCGCGATCGGATATCCAATCAGACCGGTCAGGAAACGGTCGCGCATTGTCCCTCACATCGGCAGTGCTCAGCTCATGCGGTCGAGCCGAGCATAGCTATCTTCCATGCCGTGCTCCATGCCGGTCGCGAGCATCGCGGCGCGCGTCTCCGCATTCGGCAGCGTCATCCGCATGGTCATCAATGTACCGCTGCCGTCGGGCGCGAACCGCGTCTCGACATGATTGTCCGGCGTCGGATCGGGCAGATGCATGCGCTCGACATGCACGATGCGGCTGAACGGGTCGAGCTCGACATATTCGCCGGTCAGATGAAAGCCGCCGCCCTTGCCGTCGGTCCATTCGTAACGGATCTTGCCGCCGGGCCTGAGCTCGCTGATGCAGACCGGCATGGTCCAGCCTTCGGGACCGAGCAGCCACTTCTGGAGCAGCTCCGGCTCGGTATGCGCGCGATACACCGCTTCGGGCGACGCGACGAAGCGCCTAGTGACAACGATGTAGCGGTCGCCTTCGGTCTTCAGCGTCAACTTGCTCATGGGGATACCCTTCACTTCTCAGGCTTCATGGCGGCCAGCACTCCGTCCAGCCGGTCGTAATTGGTTTCCAGCGCGCGGCGCAGCATGCCGAGCCACTGATCGATCTCGGCGACGGCCGACGGTGCGAGCCGGCACGGCCGCTTGGTGCCCTCGATCCGCCGCACGATCAGGCCGGCACCCTCGAGCACCTTGAGATGGCGGGAGATCGCGGGCTGGGTCATGTCGAACGGCTCGACCAGCTCCATCACGGTCGCCTCGCCCAAAGCGAGACGCGCAAGGATCGCCCGACGGGTCGGGTCGGCGAGCGCGGAGAAGGCAGCATCGAGGTTGGCCATGCTTGATCTCATATCGTTTATATAACTTATATGTTATATAACCAACCACGCATGGTCAAGCAAAATCCGCTGCGGCGAAGGCGCGCAGCGGATTTTGGTGGTCCCTCGATGCTGGATTTGCGCGCGGCTTACGGCGCGCGGCGGCTAGACGTCGAAGAACACCGTCTCGTTGTCGCCCTGCAGATGGACGTCGAACGTGTAGGCGTTGCCCGAGCCAGCCTTCTTCGCGATCAACGTGGCGCGGCGATCGGCCGGCACCAGCGCGAGCACGGAATCTCTGGCGTTGCCGGCTTCGTCGTCGAAATAGATCCGGGTGTAGAGATGCAGCAGCATGCCGCGCGCGAACACCGCGAGCACGATGTGCGGCGCCTGCGGCTTGCCGTCGGCGTCCGGCACCACGCCGGGCTTGATGGTGTCGAAGGCGTAGGCGCCGCTCTTGTCGGTGCCGCAGCGGCCAAAACCCTTGAAGCTCGAGTTCGGCAACGCGCGCTGGTCCTGCGGATCGGAGAAGCGGCCCTGGCTGTCTACCTGCCAAATCTCCAGCATGCAATCCGGGATCACGGCGCCGTCGCCGTCATAGACCTTGCCCTCGACGCGGATGCGTTCACCCGAGACGTCAGGCGTCAAGAGGTTGTTGGTGAAGGCATCGTTCCATTCATACTCGCCGTTCGGCGTCAGGCCGTACTTGAAATAGGGGCCGACGGTCTGCGAGGGCGTGATTCCATCAGGACGCGGGTTCGACACTTACTTGGTCTCCATCGGCGTGGCGTTGCGCCCGCGCAGCACGATATCGAAGCGGTAGCACAGCGCCCATTCCGGCTTGGTGTTGTCGAGATCGAACGACGAGATCATCCGCGCGCGCGCTTTCTCGTCGGTCACCGAATTGAAGATCGGATCGAACGGAAACAAGGGATCGCCCGGGAAATACATCTGCGTCACCAGGCGCGAGATGAACGAATGCCCGAACACCGAGAAGTGGATGTGTGCGGGCCGCCAGGCGTTGTGGTGATTGCCCCAGGGATAGGCGCCGGGCTTGATGGTGATGAACTTGTAGTAGCCCTTGTCATCGCTCTGCGTCCGGCCTGCGCCGGTAAAGTTCGGATCGAGCGGAGCCGGATGCTGGTCGACGACATGGATGTAGCGGCCGCAGGCATTGGCCTGCCACAGCTCGACCAGCGTGTTCGGCACGCCGCGGCCATCCTCGTCGAGCACATGGCCATGCACGATGATGCGTTCGCCGAGCGGCTCGCCCTTGGCCTGGATCGTGAGATCGTTGTCGTGCGCGCGCACGGTCTCATGACCATAGACCGGCCCGGTCAATTCCGAGAGCGTGTGCCGCATCGGGATCAGCGGCTTTTGCGGCGAGCGCTTCACGGTGGAGCGATAGTCCGGCGACAACCGCGCCGGATGGGCCGCAAGCGATTGCAGCGGGTACAACAAGGTCATGGCGAATTCCTCCGCGGCCCACGCGCCCGGCGGGCTCACATCAGATCATTATAGTGCATAACCAAATTGGGAAAGGGCTGTTTTCAGCCCTTCCAAGTCATTGGCTTAATTGATCTTTTCTATCGCGACCGCAACGCCCTGGCCGACGCCGACACACATAGTTGCCAAGGCAAGCTTCCCACCCCGCTTCTCCATGCCGTGCACGGCGGTCAGAACCAGCCGCGCGCCGCTCATGCCGAGCGGATGGCCGAGCGCAATCGCGCCGCCATGCGGATTGACGAAATCGGCGTCTTCCTTGACGCCGAGCTGGCGCAGGCAGGCGATGCCCTGCGAGGCGAAGGCCTCGTTGAGCTCGATCAGATCGAAGTCCGACACCTTGATGCCGAGACGCTCGACCAGCTTCTTCGTCGCCGGCACCGGGCCGATGCCCATGATGCGCGGCGGCACCGCGGCCGAGGCGAGGCCGAGGATTTTTGCACGCGGGGTCAGGCCGTGCTTCTTCACCGCGGCTTCGGAGGCGAGGATCATCGCGGCGGCGCCGTCATTGACGCCCGAAGCGTTGCCCGCGGTCACCGTGCCCGGATTGCGCACGATCGGCTTCAGCTTGGCGAGACCTTCGAGCGTGGTTTCGGGCCGCGGATGCTCGTCCTTGTCGACGGTGATGGGACCGGCCTTGCCGCCGTGCACCTGGATCGGGATGATCTCTTCGGCGAAATAGCCCGACGCGATCGCCGCACCGGCGCGCTGCTGCGAGCGGATCGCCATCGCGTCCTGATCGGCGCGCGACACCTGGAATTCCTCGGCGACATTCTCGCCGGTCTCCGGCATCGCGTCGACGCCGTACTGCGCCTTCATCAGCGGGTTGATGAAGCGCCAGCCGATCGTGGTGTCGTAGATCTCGGACGAGCGCGAGAAGGCTTCCGCGGCCTTGCCCATCACGAACGGCGCACGCGTCATCGATTCGACACCGCCCGCGATCGCGAAATCGATTTCGCCGGCACGGATGGCGCGGCCCGCAGCGCCGACCGCATCGAGGCCGGAGGCGCAGAGCCGGTTCAGGGTCTGGCCGGGAACCGACTCCGGCATGCCGGCGAGCAACAGCGCCATGCGCGCGACGTTGCGGTTGTCTTCGCCGGCCTGGTTGGCGCAGCCGAAAAAGACCTCGTCGACCTCGTTCCAATTGATCGTCGGGTGCTTGGCCATCAGCGCCTTGATCGGGGCGGCGGCGAGATCGTCGGCGCGCACCTTGGCGAGCGAACCGCCGAAACGGCCGATCGGGGTCCGGACGGCATCGCAAATGAACACATCACGCATTGAATCTCTCCCTGAATGCCGCGACTTAGGCGCTGGATCGGCTGGAACTTGAGGGGAGTTTTAGGAGCGTGCCCGCAGCAGGTCAATTGACGCCGCTGCGCGCCCCGCACGCGTTACCGTGAGGGCTGACATAATGGCACCGTGGACAGGGTGGAAAACCCCGCCTTCGCGGATAGGACCGCACGACGAAATTTTGTAGTTTCCGCCCCCTCATGACCATTCAGCAGCCCATCCCCGTTCCGCCCGAGCCCGCTCCTGCCGCCGAGGCGCCGTCGCGCGTCACGCCGATGATGGAGCAGTATCTGGAGATCAAGGCCGCCCACCCCGGCCTGTTGCTGTTCTACCGGATGGGCGATTTCTACGAGCTGTTCTTCGAGGACGCCGAGATTGCCTCGAAGACGCTCGGCATCGTGCTGACCAAGCGCGGCAAGCATCAGGGCATGGACATCCCGATGTGCGGCGTGCCGGTCGAGCGCTCCGAGGATTATCTGCATCGCCTGATCGGCGCCGGCCACCGCGTCGCGGTGTGCGAGCAGACGGAGAACCCCGCCGAGGCCAAGGCCCGCGGCAACAAGAGCGTGGTCCGCCGCGGCGTGGTGCGGCTGGTGACGCCGGGCACGCTGACCGAAGACACGCTGCTCGACGCCCGCACCAACAATTATTTGATCGCGATCGCACGCGCGCGCGGATCGGCCGGCGCGGATCGTCTTGGTCTTGCCTGGATCGACATCTCGACCTCCGAATTCATGGTGACGGAATGCGCGACCGCGGAGCTCGCGGCGACGCTGGCGCGCATCAATCCGAACGAGGCCATCGTCACCGACGCGCTCTACAGCGACCACGAGCTGGCGCCGACCTTGCGCGAGCTGCCGTCGGTGACGCCGCTGACCCGCGACGTGTTCGACAGCGCCACCGCCGAGCGGCGGCTGTGCGACTACTTTGCCGTCGCGACGATGGACGGTCTCTCGGCAATGTCGCGGCTGGAGGCGACTGCCGCAGCCGCCGCCGTCACCTATATCGACCGCACTCAAGTGGGCAAACGTCCGCCGCTGTCGCCGCCGGCGCGCGAGGCCGCCGGCACCACGATGGCGATCGATCCGGCGACCCGCGCCAACCTGGAACTGACGCGCACGCTCGCCGGCGAACGCCGCGGCTCGCTGCTCGATGCGATCGACTGCACCGTCACCGCGGCGGGCTCGCGCCTCCTGGCGCAGCGCCTTGCCGCGCCGCTCACAGATGTCGCTGTCATCGCGCGGCGGCTCGATGCGGTCTCGGCCTTCGTTGCGGACTCCGCGGCGCGCGAGGACATCCGCACCGTGCTGCGCGCGGCGCCCGACATGTCGCGTGCGCTGGCGCGGCTCTCGGTCGGCCGCGGCGGCCCACGCGATCTCGCGAGCCTGCGCGACGGCATCATGGCCGCCGACCAGGTGCTGGAGCTGCTGGCGCAGCTTGCCGATCCGCCGGCCGAGGTTTCGACGGTGATGGCGGCGCTACAGCGCCCCTCGCGCGATCTGGCGCAGGAATTTTCCCGCGCGCTTTCCGAGCAACTGCCGCTGATCAAGCGCGACGGCGGCTTCGTGCGCGAGGGCTATGAAGCCGCGCTCGACGAGAGCCGCAATCTGCGCGATGCCTCGCGTCTCGTCGTTGCCGCGATGCAGGCGCGCTATGCCGAGGACACCGGCATCAAGACGCTGAAGATCCGGCACAACAACGTGCTCGGCTATTTCGTCGAGGTCACCGCGCAGCACGGCGACAAGCTGTTCGCGCCGCCGCTGAACGCGACCTTCATCCATCGCCAGACGCTGGCCGGACAGGTCCGCTTCACCACGTCGGAGCTCGGCGAGATCGAGGCCAAGATCGCCAATGCCGGCGAGCGAGCGCTCAATCTCGAGCTCGAGATCTTCGAGCGCTTGAGCGCGATGGCGCTCGCGGCGAGCGACGATCTGCGCAACGCCGCACATGCCTTTGCGATGCTCGACGTCGCGACCTCGCTGGCGAAACTTGCGATCGACGACAATTACGTGCGGCCCGATGTCGACGGCTCGCTCGGCTTTGCGATCGAGGGCGGGCGGCATCCTGTGGTCGAGCAGGCGCTGAGGCGCGATGGCCAGCCGTTCATCGCCAATGCCTGCGATTTGTCGCCGGCGCCGGCACAGAAATCCGGCCAGCTCTGGCTGATCACCGGTCCGAACATGGCCGGTAAATCGACCTTCCTGCGCCAGAACGCGCTGATCGCGCTGCTGGCGCAGATCGGCTCCTACGTGCCGGCCTCGCGGGCGCGGCTCGGCATCGTCGACCGGCTGTTCTCGCGCGTCGGCGCAGCTGATGATCTGGCGCGGGGACGCTCGACCTTCATGGTCGAGATGGTCGAGACCGCGGTGATCTTGAATCAAGCGAGCGAGCGGTCGCTGGTCATCCTTGACGAGATCGGCCGCGGCACTGCGACCTTCGACGGCCTTTCGATCGCCTGGGCCGCGATCGAGCATCTGCATGAGAGCAACCGCTGCCGCACGCTGTTTGCCACCCACTATCATGAGCTGACGGCTCTCTCGGCCAAGCTGCCGCGGATGTTCAACGCCACGGTGCGGGTCAAGGAATGGCAGGGCGATGTCGTGTTCCTGCACGAGGTACTGCCGGGCTCCGCCGACCGCTCCTACGGCATCCAGGTCGCAAAGCTCGCCGGCCTGCCGCCCGCCGTGATCACGCGCGCCAAATCGGTGCTGGCCAAGCTCGAAGCCCAGGACCGCGGCCAGACCGCGCGCGCGCTCGCCGATGACCTGCCGCTGTTCGCCGTCCCCTCCCGCGCCGCCGCCGAGGACAAGCCGCCGAGCGAGGCGGAGTTGCTGGTCGAGGCATTGAAGGCGCTGCATCCCGACGAGATGTCGCCGCGCGAGGCGCTGGATGCGCTGTATGCGCTGCGGGCGAAGCTGCCGAAGCAATAGTTCTGTAGCCGGGATGCAGCGAAGCGAAATCCGGGAACGCCGTCGCCGATTGCACGACCGGCCCCGGATTGCGTTGCGCTGCATCCGGGCTACAAAACTCTCCACCGTCATTGCGAGCGAAGCGAAGCAATCCATCGCTCCACGGACGCGGAACCATGGATTGCTTCGTCGCTGCGCTCCTCGCAATGACGGACGTCAGGCTTTGTGCGCTAACCGCTTCCTCCGCCCGATCTGCCACAGCACCAAATTCCACGCGATGCAGGTGGCGAGCGCGCAGCTCAGGCCTACGGCCGAGCCGAATTGCGCGACGGCGACATGCAGCACGGCAATCCCTAGGCCGAAGCCGAGCAGGCCCCAGGCGCTGTTGGCGAGCACGGCGGCTGTTGCAGGGCCGCCGATCCGCGGATGCAGGATCAGCATCATCGAGGAGAACACGATCGGAAACAGCGCGATCACGCCGGTCACGCGCGGACCGACCCAGGTCGATGCGGTGACCACGGTGCCGACCAGGCTCGCGACCAGCGCGGCACGCAGCGGAATGTCGTACCAGCGCCGCGCGATCAGCGGCATTTTCGCAACGTGCCGATAGGGCTTCAGCAGCGGGATGCAGATCGCAAACGCAATCGCATTGAGGATCAGACCGCCGGCCAACGTCCAGGCGAACTGACGGATGATGGTGCCGAGCACGAGCCACAACGCGATCGCGCTTCCCGCGCTGATCCACATGCTGAAGCGCTGCGCCAGCACCGCGTAGGTGAGGCCCATGAAGATGGTCGCCGCATTGACCGGCAGGCTCGACAGCGCGCCCTCAGCAATGAAGGCCGCGTCATGGTCGAGCGCGAGGAAGGTGTAGGACGGCCCGGCCGAAATCGGCAAGGTGGCGATCAGCGCACCGATCACCGGCCCCGACCGCTCCGTTATGATGGATGCTGAGACCACGAACGCGGCCGCAACCGCCATGCGCAGCACGAGGAGCAGGATGAAGTGGAGTTCGGGGGACATTTTTCCGTCGTCCCGGCGAAGGCCGGGACCCATATGTGGACGGCCCCCGTGGCACAAGAGCTTTCTGGTGAGATCGGATCGCTTGCATCCATATGTCCGGCCTGTTGAGTGCGATCGGGTAGACCGCTGGCCAAGATGGTTTGCGCGATGCGAGTTCCAAACAACCTGGCGAC
>NZ_VKHP01000530.1 GCF_010811875.1 Bradyrhizobium uaiense | reverse complement strand
CCAAGCCGGAAATTGCTTTGGCCGAGATTGATCGCGCGATAGCAGCCAACGTGCGCTTTGGATGTGTGCTGGCGGATGCAGGATACGGACTTAGCGCACCATTTCGACAAGGGCTAACAGAGCGCGGGCTGGCCTGGGCTGTCGGCATCCCTCGGCACCTGAAGGTGTATCCGGTCGATGTGAAGCTCATTTGGCCGATTACCAAAGTCCGCGGGAAACCACGAAAGCACCACGTGCCCGATATCTTATCAATTGCAGCAGAACACATGCTGGCCAGCGCCAAATGGAAAGCCGTGAGCTGGCGCAGCGGGACGAAAGGTCGGCTGAAAGCCCGATTTGCTGCTCTCCGTGTCCGCACCGCCGACGGCCCTCCTCAGCGGATTTGGGATAAAGGTCAGCAGCATCTCCCGGGCGACGAAGCTTGGCTCATTGGCGAGCAACGTGCCTCAGGGGAGAAGAAATACTATCTTGCCAATCTCCCTGCGGCGACGGATCTGCGCACACTAGCCGCCACCATCAAGGCAAGATGGATTTGTGAGCAGGCGCATCAGCAGTTGAAGGAGGAACTCGGACTTGATCACTTCGAGGGGCGATCATGGAAGGGTCTTCATCGTCACGCCCTGATGACAATGATTGCCTACGCCTTCCTGCAGCATCGTCGCCTCGCACACGCGGGGCGGAAAAAAAAGAATCAACGGACCTCCGCCTCAGCCAACCATGCCCGCCGTACGTCACGCCATCGTCGGTCTCATCCTTCGGCCGCCGTCTCAGCGGTGCCCACACTGCCGAAAACAAATCCTTGAAAAACACCGGTACAAATAGATTCTGCCAAAGTAGTGCTA
>NZ_VKHP01000529.1 GCF_010811875.1 Bradyrhizobium uaiense | reverse complement strand
ATGCCCGCAGTACGTCACGCCATCGTCGATCTCATCCTTCGGCCGCCGTCTCAGCAATGCCCATATTGCCGAAAGCAAATCCGCGAAAAACAGCGGCGAAAACACAATCTGCCAAAGTAGTGCTAGGGGCTCTATCCGCGAGTCGTATCGGGGAGAGAGCCCCCACCCGGATCCCATCCGTCGATGCGATCCGACCTCCCCCGCAAGCGGGAGAGGTGCAGCGAGCGTGCCGCTCTGTTCAGTCCAATCTCATCGCGCCTTAGCGCTCGTCACCGCGCGGCGCAGCGGCGCCTCGACATAGCGTGCGGCCATCGCGCTGGTGAATTCGGTCATCTTCTCGCGCAGCTCGTCGGGCGCGATCACCTCGGCCTCGGCGCCGAGCCGCAGCAGCTCGGTCGCGGCATGCCACACCGTCTTGCCGACCGGCATGGTGGCGACGTGCCATCCGTCGGCGTCGGTGTTATCGGCGAGCCGCATCCGCGCCTTCACGTAAGGATGCGCCAGCGCATCGAACAGCTTCAGCCCGAGCGGCGAGAGCCGCACCGTAGCCTCGTTCGGATGCAGCTCGGCCTCGAGCCGCTCGATCGAGGCGTGCCAATAGGCAGCGAGATCGAAATCCGCCGGCCGTGTGAACGGCGTCTCGAGCGCCGTGCAGTCCAGCACCCGCGCGACGCGGTAGCTGCGCACGCTGCCGTCGACGAGGCCGGCGAGATACCAGCTGCCACCCTTCAGCACGAGGCCGAGCTGCATCCGAACGAGGCTACGGTGCGGCTCTCGCCGCTCGGGCTGAAGCTGTTCGATGCGCTGGCGCATCCTTACGTGAAGGCGCGGATGCGGCTCGCCGATAACACCGACGC
>NZ_VKHP01000528.1 GCF_010811875.1 Bradyrhizobium uaiense | reverse complement strand
GCCCGGCCTGGTCGGGACCATTCTGACCATGACCATGCTGATCTTCACCGCGCTGTCGGTCACGCGGGAGATCGAGCGCGGCACCATGGAAAGCCTGCTGTCGATGCCGATCAAGCCGGTCGAGGTGATGTTCGGCAAGATCATCCCATATGTGATGGTCGGCTTCATCCAGGCCGGGCTGATCATCGGGATCGGCGTGTTGCTGTTCGGCGTGCCGGTGCTCGGCAGCCTCACATTGCTGGGGCTGCTGACCACCCTGTTCATCACCACCAACCTGTCGATCGGCTATACGTTCTCGACCATCGTGCAGAACCAGCTGCAGGCCATGCAGCTCTCGATGATGTTCTTCCTGCCGAGCATCCTGCTCTCCGGCTTCATGTTTCCGTTCGCGGGCATGCCGGTCTGGGCGCAATATATCGGCGAGGGCCTGCCGCTGACCCATTTCATCCGCATCGTCCGCGCCATCATGCTGAAGGGCGCGGCGATGCAAAACCTGCAATACGACACCATCGCGCTGGTCGCGTTGATGCTGTTCGCCATGACCATCGCCGTGACGCGCTTCCGCCGCACGCTGGATTGAGGCTAGTATCGATGCGACGACTGAACGCCATTCCGGGGCGATGCGAAGCATCGAACCCGGAATCTCGAGATTCCGGGTTCGCTTCGCGCCCCGGAATGACAGGGGTTAGCTATTGACGGAATTTTCAGACAAGGAAAACGCCGCGGCTGACACGACCGTATCCGCCGATTTCCACCATGCCCTGATGCGCGAGGTGATGACCACCGAGCTGCTGCGCGTCAAGGTGCTGATCGGCACCGCCGTCATGCTCGGCGCCATCAGCCTGCTGGTGTATCTGTTCGCGCCGGA
>NZ_VKHP01000527.1 GCF_010811875.1 Bradyrhizobium uaiense | reverse complement strand
AATACGCCTCAAATCGCTTCTCGCTCGTCTTCGTGCCACGCCCGCTCATGTCGGCCTCATCGGCTAATGGTCCATGCTGCAACCATCATTGATTCTAGCCGGCGGTTTTGTGACTCAGTCAGACTAGGTGGTGTGGACACTAGCGCATCCATAGAACAATGGCAGCGAGAGTGACGACGGCGCGATAGTTCCGTGCCGTCTTTTCGAAGCGGGTTGCGACACGCCGGAACTGCTTGAGCTTTGAGAAGCAGCATTCGACGAGATGACGCTGGGCGTAGAGATGCTTGTCGAGTGGGTATTTGAGCGCGCGTGACGGATTGTTGGGAATGACGGCGAGCGCGCCTTTGGCGGCGATGGCTTGGCGCAAGTGATCGGCGTCATAGGCGGCGTCGGCCATGACGACCTCGGCGGACAAGCCTTCGATCAATGCGGCGGCTTGCGGTGCATCGCCCTTCTGACCCGCGGTCAGCGTGAACCGCACCGGACATCCCAAGCCTCGAACGGCCAGATGTATCTTGGTGCTCAGGCCCCCGCGCGAGCGGCCGATCGCCTGATCTTCAGACCCCCTTTTTTGGCGCCGGCGGCGTGCTGATGCGCCCGAACGATGGTGGAATCGACGATCAGATATTCGAAGTCCGGATCATCGGACATCGCCTCGAAGATCCGCCACCAAACACCCTTGATGCTCCATCGGCTGAAGCGCCGGAACACGCTGTTCCAATCGCCGAAGACCTCCGGGAGATCGCGCCAGGGAGACCCTGTACGCACGATCCACAGCACTCCTTCAACGAACATTCGGTTGTCGCGCCCGGTCGAGCCCTTCTGATCGGGCCGCCCTATGATCAACGGCGCCATCCGCTCCCACGCCGCGTCGCTCAATACCAAAC
>NZ_VKHP01000526.1 GCF_010811875.1 Bradyrhizobium uaiense | reverse complement strand
TGCCGACGGCCGATCGCGGCCGGCCGAAATGGTGCTTCGTCAGAGCGTGCGATTTACGAAGTGCCGGGTAGGGGTGTCAAGCCAAACCCTGCGGGAATCAGGCCCCCTGCTGACGGGCGCGGGAGGCGTGGGACTGCAGCGCCCGGATGCGTTCGGCCAGCGTGCCGCCTCCTTCGGGCATCCCGTTGCCCGGAGCGGCGCCGTTGGCGGGCTTGGCGGCCGCCTTGGCCGGCACGGTCGGCTCGGCCGCCAGCATGGCCTCGATCGCCGAATTGGGGCCTTCGAGCTGGATCGCGAGCTTGGCCACCTCGGCCGCGATGTCGTTGATGCGCTCGCGCAGCAGTGCGTTCTCCATCCGCTCGGTCGCCCAGGAGCTTTCGGCCTGCTGCTGGATCGCGTTGATGTCGCGCTGCAGCTTGCCGCGCTCGTCACGGGCAACGCGCAGCTGCTCCTCGACTGCGGCCTTCTCCTGGCGCAGCTTCTCGAGCACGGATGATTTGCCGCCGCTCGTCGCGGCGATCTCCTCGCGCAGCTCCTGCACCGTCCGCTCGGCGGCGGCGTTGGCCTGCTTCAACTGGCCGTTCTCGAATTCACGCTCGGCCAGCAGCTTGCCCTGGGTTGCGAGCCGCGTCTCGAGGTCGGTGACGCGGTTGCCGAGCATCTCGGCTTCCTTGACCTGGACGATCAACTGACGGTCGAGATCGGTGACGCGCTGGCTCAGATTCTCGACCCGACCGCGCGCGTCGGTGAGATCGCGCGTCGCGGTCTCCGACTGGCTGCGCTCTTGGGCGAGGCGGGCCTCGGTCGCCGCGAACTCCCTGGCGGCATCGCCGACCCGGCTCTTCAGCTCCTCGACCTGGGTCCGCACGGCAACCAGTTCGACCTGGCGGCTGTCGGC
>NZ_VKHP01000525.1 GCF_010811875.1 Bradyrhizobium uaiense | reverse complement strand
ACCCTCCCCCGCAAGGGGGGAGGGAGCCCTTCCAGTCCCGTTGTGGCCTTGCATGATGCCGTGTCGGCTCTTCACACAAGTGAGGTGAGCAGTGCTCTCTCATTCCCTCCCCCCTTGCGGGGGAGGGGCAGGGAGAGGGGTAAGCCGCATACTCGCAAGGATGACATCAAGCGAGATCGCGCCAAGTCATTTCGCCACTTCGCAGGCGGCTCAGCGCAAGCTCGAATCCATCTCGCAGCGGAGCAAGCGGCACCCCTCTCCCCAACCCTCCCCCGCAAGGGGGGAGGGAATGAGAGAGCACTGCTCACCTCACTTGTGTGAAGAGCCGACACGGCATCATGCAAGGCCACAACGGGACTGGAAGGGCTCCCTCCCCCCTTGCGGGGGAGGGTGGGGAGAGGGGTAAGCCGCATACTCCGAAGAACGACGTCAGGCGAGATCGTGCCTAACGAGCCGATCAGTGCGACGTTGCATCTGGCCTCTGAGCAAGCGGCACCCCTCTCCCCAACCCTCCCCCGCAAGGGGGGAGGGAGCCCTTCCAGTCCCGTTGTGGCCTTGCATGATGCCGTGTCGGCTCTTCACACAAGTGAGGTGAGCAGTGCTCTCTCATTCCCTCCCCCCTTGCGGGGGAGGGTTGGGGAGAGGGGTGCCGCTTGCTCCGCTGCGAGATGGATTCGAGCTTGCGCTGAGCCGCCTGCGAAGTGGCGAAATGACTTGGCGCGATCTCGCTTGATGTCATCCTTGCGAGTATGCGGCTTACCCCTCTCCCTGCCCCTCCCCCGCAAGGGGGGAGGGAATGAGAGAGCACTGCTCACCTCACTTGTGTGAAGAGCCGACACGGCATCATGCAAGGCCACAACGGGACTGGAAGGGCTCCCTCCCCCCTTGCGGGGGAGGGT
>NZ_VKHP01000524.1 GCF_010811875.1 Bradyrhizobium uaiense | reverse complement strand
CTGCCGGACTACCTCGGCAGCCATGTTCAGGTCAGCCTGGCAGCGCTGGCACTCGGGCTCGTGATCAGCCTGCCGCTCGCGATCCTCGCACGCAACCATGCCGTGATCCGCGGCATCCTGCTGGGCCTCGCCAGCGTCGTCCAGACCGTGCCGGGACTGGCGCTGCTCGCACTGTTCTACCCGCTTCTGCTCGCCATTGCGTCGTTGACGCTTCGCTGGTTCGGCTTCGACTTTTCCGCGTTCGGATTTTTGCCCGCCATGCTGGCGCTGGCGCTCTACTCCATGCTGCCGGTGCTGCGCAACACCATCACCGGGCTGAACGGCGTCGATCCCGCGCTGCTTGAAGCGGCGCAAGGGGTGGGCATGACGCCACGGCAATCGCTGTTCACGGTGGAATTGCCGTTGGCGCTGCCGGTGATCATGGCCGGCATCCGCACTTCGGCGGTGTGGGTGATCGGGACCGCGACATTATCGACGCCGATCGGGCAGACCAGCCTCGGCAATTACATCTTCGCTGGATTACAGACCCAGAACTGGGTGCTCGTGCTGTTCGGCTGCGTCGCCTCGGCGCTACTGGCGCTCGCGGTCGATCAATTCTTGACGCTCATCGAGCGCGGATTGCGCGAGCGCAAGCGCCTCCACACCATGCTCGGCAGTGTCGGGATCGCCGCACTGGTCACGGCCACGCTGATACCTTCGATCGCACGGGCGCCGTCGACCTACGTCGTCGGCGCCAAAACGTTTGCCGAGCAATATGTGCTCTCCGCGCTGATCGAGCAGCGGCTGCAGGCGGCGGGATTGCAGGCCTTGACGCGCGAAGGCCTCGGCTCCAGCGTGATTTTCCAGGCGCTCGCAGCCAACAACATCGACGTCTATGTGGATTATTCCGGCACGCTGTGGGTCAACCAGTT
>NZ_VKHP01000523.1 GCF_010811875.1 Bradyrhizobium uaiense | reverse complement strand
GTTGATTCTTTTTTTTCCGCGCCGCGTGTGCGAGGCGACGGTGTTGCAGGAAGGCGTAAGCAATCATAGTCATCAGGGTGTGACGATGAAGACCTTGCCATGATCGCCCTTCGAAGTGATCAAGTCCAAGCTCCTCCTTCAACTGCTGATGCGCCTGTTCGCAGATCCATCGCGCCTTGATAGTGGCGGCCAATGTGCGCAGATCCGTCGACGCAGGCAGGTTGGCGAGATAGTATTTCTTCTCCCCTGAGGCACGTTGCTCGCCAATGAGCCAGGCTTCGTCGCCGGGGAGATGCTGCTGACCCTTATCCCATATCCGCTGCGGAGGTCCGTCGGCGGTGCGGACACGGACAGCAGCAAATCGGGCTTTCAACCGACCTTTGGTCCCGCTGCGCCAACTCACGGTTTTCCATTTGGCACTGGCCAGCATTTGTTCTGCCGCAATCGATAAGATATCGGGCACGTGGTGCTTTCGTGGTTTCCCGCGGACTTTGGTGATCGGCCAAATGAGCTTCACATCGACCGGATACACCTTCAGGTGCCGAGGGATGCCGACGGCCCAAGCCAGTCCGCGCTCTGTTAGCCCTTGTCGAAATGGTGCGCTAAGTCCGTATCCTGCATCCGCCAGCACACATCCAAAGCGCACGTTGGCTGCCATCGTGCGGTCAATCTCGGCCAAAGCAATTTCCGGCTTGGATCGTGGCGTTCGGTGTTCGACTGGCACGCGAGCACGCTTCAAACGAGACACGTCGCTTGTCCAACTGTCAGGCAGAAAGAGACGCAACGCGACCATCACTGGCACTTCGCCGCGCGCAAGCGTCAAAGACACAAGCGTTTGGCAATTTGCCGTCTTGCCGAGAGCCGACGCGTATTGAGCTGCAACACCAACCGAGCGTTCGCCCTTCTTCGGCAATGAGGTGTCATCAAT
>NZ_VKHP01000522.1 GCF_010811875.1 Bradyrhizobium uaiense | reverse complement strand
GGTCCGATCGACACCACCACCACTTCGGTCGCCTTGCCGGCTTCCTTCAGCCGCAGCGCTTCCTCGACGGCGATCTCGTCGAACGGGTTCATCGACATCTTGACGTTGGCGAGCTCCACGCCCGTCCCGTCACTCTTGACGCGGACCTTGACGTTGTAGTCGACGACCCGCTTTACCGGCACAAGAACCTTCATCGATCCTCTTTCACTTAAATTCAGGGGGACGTTATCAACTAGCGTGGAACCTTACCGGGCCAGCCTACGGCGGCCATCTCGAGCATAGGAGAGGGCATACGGCATTGGCGCGTCGGCGACCCGAACCCAGGAGGGAGCATGCACGAGCATTCACCACAAAGCTCTCAGGAACTCAAGAGACCGAGTATATATCTGACCGTGAGCTCCGCCGTCGGAATAATGAGCTCATCCGACGCCCCGAATGTTGACGTATGAACATGGGAGTCGTTGCCAGGCGCGCGGCTGCCGAACCAGAAGTAGATCGATGGCACGCATGCCGCATAGAAGCCGAAGTCGTCGCTTCCATCTGCCTGCTTCTTCCTGTCGGTGAACGCGTCGCAGCCAATGGTCTCATGGACAAGCTGTCGGAAGCGGATTACCATTTCGGCGTCGTTGATGACCGGCGGTTCACCGTTGTAAATGACACATTCGGCCTGGCCGCGGTGCATCGCCGCGACGCCTTCGGCCACTTCGCACACACGCTGGCAGAGCAGCCTCCGGCGCTCCGGGCTGCGGGTCCTGATCGTTCCCTCCATGACGACTGATGGGCAGATAATGTTTCTCGCCTCTCCACCGTGGATGCTGCCGACCGTGACAACCGCGCCGTCGTCGACGGGCATTTCGCGCGAGACCACCTTCTGCACCTCGTTGACGAAGGCGGCAGCAATCGTGATTGCGTCGATGCCCTTATATGGCGCCGCACCGTGC
>NZ_VKHP01000521.1 GCF_010811875.1 Bradyrhizobium uaiense | reverse complement strand
TGCCGCTCGCGATCCTTGCGCGCAACCATGCCGTGATCCGCGGCGTCCTGCTCGGCCTCGCCAGTGTCGTCCAGACCGTGCCGGGATTGGCGCTGCTCGCGCTGTTCTACCCGCTTCTGCTCGCCATCGCGTCGTTGACGCTTCGTTGGTTCGGCTTCGACTTTTCCGCGTTCGGGTTTTTGCCCGCCATGCTGGCGCTGGCGCTCTATTCCATGCTGCCGGTGCTGCGCAACACCATCACAGGGCTGAACGGCGTCGATCCCGCGCTGCTTGAGGCGGCGCAAGGGGTCGGTATGACGGCGCGGCAATCGCTGTTCACGGTGGAATTGCCGTTGGCGCTGCCGGTGATCATGGCCGGCATCCGCACCTCGGCGGTATGGGTGATCGGGACCGCGACATTATCGACGCCGATCGGGCAGACCAGCCTCGGCAATTACATCTTCGCCGGATTACAGACCCAGAACTGGGTGCTCGTGCTGTTCGGCTGCTCCGCCTCGGCGCTACTAGCGCTCGCGGTCGATCAACTATTAACGCTCATCGAGCGCGGATTGCGCGAGCGCAAACGCCTCCGCACCCTGCTCGGCAGCGTCGGGATCGCCGCACTGGTCGCAGCGACGCTGATCCCTTCGATGGCACGGACCCCATCGACCTACGTCATCGGCGCCAAAACGTTTACCGAGCAATATGTGCTCTCCGCGCTGATTGAACAGCGGCTGCAGGCGGCGGGATTGCAGGCCTCGACGCGCGAGGGCCTCGGCTCCAGCGTGATTTTCCAGGCACTCGCGGCCAACAACATCGACGTCTATGTGGATTATTCCGGGACGCTGTGGGTCAACCAGTTTCACCGTACCGATATGCCGCCGCGCGAAACATTGCTCGCCGAGTTGAAGGAGATCCTGGCAAAGCAGGACATCACCCTGCTCGGCGCGCTCGGTTTCGAGAACGCCT
>NZ_VKHP01000051.1 GCF_010811875.1 Bradyrhizobium uaiense | reverse complement strand
GCTACGAAAACCGTGGCGAAGGGAAAATGATATCGTGGTCCTGATCAGCCAGCGAATCTTCCTGGAAACCATCAAGAAATATTGTTTGGCGCACTCCGTTGCCGTCGAGGTTGTGCCGCCAGTTCAGCAGAAGCCGTTCGCCGGCAGGGGGAACGGCGTCGAGCGCGGCGGCGTCGAAATCCTCGGCCATGGTCTTGAGTTGTTCGGCCGTCGCGGCCGCCTGTGCCAGCGCACGCAGCGACTGGATGCCGTCGCCGACCACCGACGGGCGCGTCTTGGCGTAGACGATCAGCGCGCGCGCATCGAGCAGCACGACGCGCACCTCGTCGGTGATTTCGACATAGGGCGAGATCGCAAGGCTTGGATGCGCAGCAAGGATGCGCGCGACTGCGGTCTCGAGCTGCGTTGGCGTCGTCACGCGGAAGACGAGCTCGCCGGATGTCCCCTGATTGGGTTTGACGACCAGTCCATGCGGATGCGCGTCGAGCAGACGCCGCATCGCGTCCAGCGAGTCCGATCCCGGAATGTGCTTGCTGAGCCTCGCGCCGAGAAACAGCGTATGCGGAATCGCGGGGACGCAGGCCGATGCGAGCACATCCGCGCAGGCCGACTTGTCGTTGGCGACCTGATGCGCGACCGCGCTGTTCAGCCCGATGTCGTAGCCGATCGCAAGCCGCCGCTCGCTGCCCCTGGTCATGACGACCAGCCAGCCGCCGGACCGCACCTCGACGGCAACGGAGTGCGCCAAACAATATTTCTTGATGGTTTCCAGGAAGATTCGCTGGCTGATCAGGACCACGATATCATTTTCCCTTCGCCACGGTTTTCGTAGCAATTAATTGCCAGATCGGTGCTGATCTCAGCAAGTAAATTACGTGCAGCGCCACGTGTTAACGATGTCGCGGCTGAACCTCTGCGCGAAATCGAACGACTGCCATTCTGAGATCGCAATTGCACGCCAGTTGATCTTGACTATCTCACGCATTGGCGCAATGGAAACGCGAGATCTTCAGTGATTTCGGCCACTTCTGCGCCATCGCGAGCAGTCTAGAAATCAAACCATTCTAAATCTGGTCAGTCGAGAAAACGAAAACCCATGAGCGCGTTCTATCGAGAGAAAGTTCTTTCCGTTCAGCACTGGACCGATACGCTTTTCAGCTTTCGGGCGACTCGCGATTCCGGTTTCCGCTTCCAGAACGGGCAGTTTGCCATGATCGGCCTCGAGGTCGAGGGCCGGCCGCTGCTGCGCGCCTATTCGATGGCGAGCGCCAATCACGAGGAAGAGCTCGAGTTCTTCTCGATCAAGGTGCAGGACGGCCCGCTCACCTCCAAGCTGCAGAAGATCCGCGAGGGCGATACCATCCTGGTCGGCCGCAAGGCGACCGGCACGCTGATCACCGACAACCTGATCCCCGGCAAGCGGCTGATGCTGCTGTCGACCGGCACCGGCCTTGCGCCGTTCGCCAGCCTGATCAAGGACCCCGAGGTCTATGATCGCTACGACCAGATCCTGCTGGTGCATGGCTGCCGCCAGGTCTCCGAGCTTGCCTATGGCGAGGAGCTGGTCGCCAAGCTGCGCGATGACGAGCTGTTCGGGCCGCTGCTGTCGGAGAAGCTCTCGTACTATCCGACCGTGACCCGCGAGCCGTTCCGCAACCGCGGCCGCATCACCGACCTGATCACCTCCAATCAGCTGTTCACCGATCTGCACCAGGGTCCGCTCGACATCGAGACCGACCGCATCATGATGTGCGGCAGCCCGGCGATGCTGGAAGAGCTGAAAGTGCTGTTCGAGACCCGCGGCTTCAAGGAAGGCAGCGGCAACACCCCCGGTCACTTCGTGATCGAGAAGGCGTTCGTCGAGCGCTGATCCCGCTGGCCCCGCGCGCGGGGATCATTGCTACGTCTGTTGCGAAGGCTGGGGCCCACAAGGCTCCGGCCTTTTGCATTTGTGGGCGAGGCGTGCGCGCAGACTCGTTTCGCCTCTGCCGCGTGCGGGTAGGGCTATCGCGTATGCTATCGGGCATGAGGACGTGGAAACGTCGGTTACAGACGTCTGGCTGATTTCGGAATATTGGAAATATATCCGTGAGTTGCCCGACGCGTCAAGTGGCCCTGTCAAGTAGCCTTGGTCGAACGCCGGCCACGGCAGGCTACTTTGCATGGGGTTGTTTTCGATATTTTGGCGACGCGCCTCCCTTGCCCGCAAACGGAAAGGGGGCGGAGTCCCGCGATGACTGCTATCTCCTGCTTGAGTAGCATCACGCATTCCCGCGCCGCTATAACCCGCGCAACGCCGCGCAGCGGTTTCCCGGACGCGGCGATCAGGGAGCAGCACCTTGTCCATCACCGATCCGGATGCACCGAAGACCGCCTTTGTATTTGCCGGCGGCGGCAGTTTCGGCGCGATCCAGGTCGGGATGCTGCAGGCGTTGGCCGCGCATGGCGTCACGGCCGATATGGTGGTCGGCTCCAGCGTCGGCGCACTGAACGGCGCGTTCTATGCCAGCGATCCGACAGTTGCGGGGGTGAGGCGGCTCGCCGAGATCTGGCGCGGCCTGGACCGGCAGGACGTGTTTCCGGTGACCTGGCGGACGCTGGTGAGTTTCCTGTGGCGTCGCGACTTCCTGATCTCGCATGACGGCGTCCGCAAGCTGATCGACGACTACATCCCGTTCCGCAATCTCGAGGACGCGCGGATCCCGATCCACATCGTCACCACGGACATCATCAGCGGCGACAGCGTGGTGCTGTCGGAAGGCTCGGCCGCGGAGGCGATCGTCGCATCGACGGCGATCCCCGGCGCGTTCACGCCGGTGCACTATCGCGATCACTACCTCGCCGATGGCGCGATCTCCAGCAACACGCCGGTCCGCGTAGCCGTGAAGCAGGGGGCCAAACGCCTGATCGTGCTGCCGACCGGGCATGCCTGCGCCAACCAGGCGCCGCCGGTCGGCGCGCTCGCCAACGCGCTGCATGCGCTGACGCTCCTGATCGCCCGGCAGCTCGTCAACGAGCTCGAGAATATCGGTCCCGGTGTCGAATATTTCGTCGTGCCGCCGCTCTGCCCGCTGGTCGGCTCGCCCTATGATTTCTCCCGGACCGCCGATCACATCGCCCGCGCGCTCGACACCACCAATGCGTGGCTTGCCGGCGACGGCCTGAAGCCGGGCCACATCCCGCACGAACTGCAGCCGCACGATCATTGAAGGGCGGTTGGCGCGGTGCCGCTTCTTGGTGCAGTGCAAAAGTCGATTTCAAATCAATTTGGCCGGGTGCGGCACCCGCACCCGCCCATCCGGGCGGTTGTCACATCTGTGACCGCTCGGCCGTATAACCGTAGTGCACTTGTTCCGCGAGTTGGATTAGGCTCACGGCCGACAGGGTAGTCAGGGCAGACCGGAGGGGGATTTGATGGACACGATGCTGCTTCCGTTCTCGCCGCGCTTCATCGTGCTGACGATCTGCGCCGTCGTCACCACGCTCCTGCTGCTGGTTGGAATTTTCGACCACAAGGTCTTCAAGATCGTTCTGATCCCGCTGCTGATCTTCGGCGCGCTGACGTTCCTCGGCATCCGCGACCTGACGCAGAAGAACCACGCGGTGCTGCGCAACTACCCGATCTCGGCGCATGTCCGCTTCCTGCTCGAGGAAATCCGCCCCGAGATGCGGCAGTATTTCTTCGAGAGCGAGAAGGACGGCATGCCGTTCTCGCGCGACACCCGCGCGGTGGTCTATCAGCGCGCCAAGGCGGTGCTCGACAAGCGGCCGTTCGGCACCCAGGAGGATGTCTACCGCGAGGGCTATGAGTGGATGCACCATTCGGTGGCGCCGAAGCCGCGTGCCGACGAGAAGTTCCGCATCACCATTGGCGGTCCCGACTGCGCCAAGCCGTATTCGGCGTCGGTCTTCAACATCTCGGCGATGAGCTTTGGCGCGCTCAGCCCCAACGCGGTGCGGGCGCTCAACGCCGGTGCCAGGAAGGGCAGCTTCGCCCACGACACCGGCGAGGGCGGTGTCAGCCCCTATCACCGCGAGATGGGCGGCGATATCATCTGGGAGGTCGGCTCCGGTTATTTCGGCTGCCGCAACCGCGACGGCACCTTCAATCCGGAGCTCTTCGCAAGCGTCGCGGGCGACGACCAGATCAAGATGGTCGAGCTCAAGATCAGCCAGGGCGCCAAGCCCGGCCATGGCGGCGTACTGCCGGCCGCGAAGGTCTCCGAGGAGATTTCCAAGATCAGGGGTGTGCCGATGGGCGAGGATTGCATCTCGCCGGCCTATCACAAGGCGTTCTCGACGCCGGTGCAGATGATGGAGTTCGTGGCCCAGATGCGCAAACTGTCCGGCGGCAAGCCGGCCGGCTTCAAGATGTGCATCGGCCATCCCTGGGAATTCCTGGCGATCTGCAAGGCGATGAAGGAGAGTGGGCTCTATCCCGACTTCATCGTGGTCGACGGCAATGAGGGCGGCACCGGCGCCGCGCCGCTCGAGTTCATGGATCATTTGGGCATGCCGATGCGCGAGGGCGTCAATTTCGTCCACAACGCGCTGATCGGGATCGGCGCGCGCGATCGCATCAAGATCGGCGCCTCCGGCAAGATCGCGACCGCCTTCGACATGGCGCGCGCGATGGCGATCGGGGCCGACTGGTGCAATTCGGCGCGCGGCTTCATGTTCGCGCTCGGCTGCATCCAGTCCCTGAGCTGCCACACCGACCGCTGCCCGACCGGCGTCACCTCGCAGGATCCGATTCGCAACCGCGCGCTCTACGTCCCCGACAAGATCGAGCGCGTGTACAACTACCACCACTCGACCCTGCACGCGCTGACCGAGCTGCTCGCCGCCGCCGGCCTCGAGCACACCAAGGATCTGCGCCCGATCCACTTCTCGCAGCGGAGCTCGACCACCGACGTCCGTACTTTTGCGCAGCTCTATCCGACGCTGCGCCCGGGCGAGCTGCTCGAGGGTACCCAGGATCCCCGCTTCCGCGACGCCTGGGCGATGGCGCGCGCGGATTCGTTCCAGCCGGCGGGGTAGGCGCTCCGCTAGGCGGGCGCGCCGAACCATTTCGCCTGCGCCTCAGTAAGTCCCGCCTGCGTTCGCTCGCCGACCCACGCCACGTAGCCGTCGGGCCGGACCAGCACCGCGGACGGCGCCGAAACTTTTCCGAGCACGGGAAGTTCCCATTTGCCGTCATACGCGGCATCGACCAGCTGAACCCGGTCGCTCCATCCCGCAATGTCGATGCTGCCGGGCCCGCCAAAATTCAGCAGCACCGGTCGCGCCTGGTGCAGCAGCGCGAAGGCGTGCGTCGGGCCGTCGGCGGTGACGAGGTCGAGATCTGGCATGCGGCGTCCGAGCAGCGGATGGCCGCCGCCGAGATCGTATCGAATGTCCAGCCCGGACAGGACCGCGGCAAAACGCTTGCGCGGCTCGTCCATACTGAGCAGTTCGCGCACGAACTCATCCAGCGCCTTGGAGCGGTCGTCGGTGCGCCGAAGCGCGACCTGCGCCATCGTATTGCGCAGCACTCGGGCGCCGATCGGGTGGCGCTCGGTGTGATAGCTGTCGAGCAGACCGTCCGGTGCGATGCCCTTGACCACCTGCGCCAGCTTCCATCCAAGATTGACAGCGTCCTGCACGCCGATGTTGAGGCCCTGTCCGCCCATCGGCGGGTGCACATGCGCGGCGTCGCCGGCGAGCAGCACGCGCCGTTCGCGATAAGCGTCAGCCTGACGCGTCATATCGGTGAATCGTGAAATCCAGCCGGGACTGTGGATGCCGAAGTCGGAGCCATAGATCGCGACGAGCGCCTCGCGCACATCGCTCAAGTCAGGTTCGGAGGAGTGCAGCTGCCGCTCGGTCAGCACCAGCCGCAAACCGCGACCGTCCTCTATCTTACCGATCCCGTGGATCCCGACGGCATCGTGATGAAAGCCGAGGGGCGCTTCCTCCGCCATCTGCGCCTCCGCGATCAGCCAGCTGGTGGTCGGATCGAAGCCGGGGAAATCGATGCCGGCCGTCTTGCGAATCAGGCTGCGTCCGCCGTCGCAGCCGACGAGATACTGTGCCCGCAGCAGTTCGCCGTCGGACAGCGTGACATCGACGCCGCTGTCGTCCTGCGCAAAACCGGTCACGTCACGCCCGCGATAGATCGGCACGCCGAGCTCGCCGGCCCATTCGGCCAGGATGCGCTCGATATGGTTTTGCCACAGCGCGAGCGTGTAATTGTGCCGGGTGGGAAAGTCGCTGAGATCGAGCGGCATCGGGTGGACGTGCACGACCGGATGGCGCTGCCCTTGCGAGACGAATCGATCCGCGATGCCGCGCTGGTCGAGCACCTCGAGGGTGCGCGCGAGCAACCCGCCTGCACGCGAGCCTGCAAGTTCCTGGGTGGCGCGCCGCTCGACGATGGCAACGTCGATCCCCGCCAGCGCCAGCTCGCCCGCCAGCATCAGCCCGGTCGGACCTCCGCCGGCAATCACCACAGCATGTTCCCGCATCCCGCACTCCTCCGTTTGATTGGGCGCGCGTTCTACGGGATGACCCCGGGCTTGCGGCAAGCCCGGGGGGTCTACATATATCTGAGTGGGGAGAGGGCGCTGGCGTGGCCGCGCCCCACCTCGGTCAATCCGTCATTGCGAGGAACGAAGCGACGAAGCAATCCATGCTTCCGCGCGTGCGGAACTATGGATTGCTTCGCTTCGCTCGCAATGACGTGCGGATCAGAACTCGCCGTGCAGACGGCCGGAGAAGATGTGCACCGGGCCGCGGTCGGCGTTGTAGGCCGGGTTGGTGATGAACTGATAGTCCGCCGTCACCGTGAAGTGCTTGTTGACGGAGTAGGCGTAGTAGCTCTCGAAGATGCCTTCGTTGCGATAGTTGAGCGCGCCGTCGCCGATCAAAAGACCCAGGCCGCCGGCAGCGAGGTAATCGCGGTGCGAGGCGGAGAGCCCGTTGATCGCGCCGCCGATGCCGATCGTGTCGTCCGGCCGTCCCCATCGGCTGCCCTTGATCGACACGCCGCCCGACAGGCTGCGATCGACATCGGTGAACGACAGGATCTCGTTCTGGCCGTCATTCCAGCTCAGGCGACCGAACAGGCCGACATCGGTTGCGATCTGCTGTTCGGCATTGAGGTAGAAGCCGTATTTCAGGTTGTCCTTACGAATGCCGGCCATCACCGCGTTGATGTCGAGCGACGGGTCGGTGGCTGCGATCGCGAGCGCCTGGCTGTAATTGCCGGTGAAGCCGCGATTGCCGAACACGCCGACGCGGAGTTTGCCGGGCTGATCGAAGACCGAGTAACGGCCCTCGAATTCGACCACCGCACCGCCGGTCTTGAACGTCAGGACGTCGCTGTTCGGCGCATCCGGCACCTGGAACACGCCGGCGCGCACCGCCCAATCCTTGCGGTTGAGTTCGGCCACGGCGCCGCGAGTATAGCCGGGCAGATCCGCCGGGAAATCGTAGGCTGCGGAGGCCCACATCGCCCAGTTCATGAAGTCGGCACGTGGATCCTTGGCGTAGGAATTGCCGTCGAAGAAGTCGCCGACCGCGAACCGGCCGACGATCAGTGTCAGGCGATCGATGTCGCGCTTGCCCGCGATCTGGTTCGGGCCGTCGGGGACGTCTTCCTGTTCGCCACCGAAGCCGAAGGTCTGCTTGATGTAGTAACGTTGCGGCCGAATCCTCGGATATTCGGCGCCGGCCTTCTGGGCTTCGCCGTTCGGGAAGCCGGCGAGGCCGAGCGTACCGTTGAGGCCGAAGCCCTGCGCGGTCTCCGGGTTGAAGTAGAGTTCGCCACCTTCCCACAGCCGCACACCGACGAAGGCGGTGGTGGTCCAGGTCTGCTGCGCCTGCCCGCCCGCCGGAATGCTGTCGGTGCCGCTGTAGGCTGAACGAATCGCCGGGTAGTCCTGTCCGATCAGCGTCGTCTGCGCATGCACGGACCAATTGTCGGATTCCGGCAGCCGGGGCTGGGTCGGGGTCGCCGACCATGGCGAGTCGCCGAGCTGATAGTTCAGGCCGAATTTGAGCAGGTGCAGCCGCGGGTCGATGGTGACGCCAGGCATGCCGAAGTCGTTGAGGCCGCGCGTGCGGCGCGACAGGTCGATGTAGTCGTATTCGAGCTTGGCCGTCCAGTTGCCGCTCAGCGCAAATTCGGCGCCGGCGCCAACGGTCCATCCGGTCTGGTACTGCCCCGGTTCGGAGATGACACTACCCGCGGCGTCGTTCACCCTGACTTGGGTGCGGCCCCAGGCAAAGCCGCCGGTGACGTAAGGCATCCAGCCGTTGAGGGCGTAACCGGCGCGGCCGCGCACGGTGCCGACATAGTCGATCGAGCTGTTGAAGGGGCCGAGCGTGCGCCGCGGCAGATCGACCGGGCCGACGAATGTTGCGTCGGCCTCGACGCCGAGCACGAAGCGGTTTGCGAACTGATGATTGTATCCGACCTGGAACCCGCCGATCCCGCCGGTGATGCTGTGTGGGAAGAAGACGGCCTGCAGGGGTAGCGGATTGGTATCGGCGCCGAGCCTGCCGTCGCCGTAGCCGACATGGCCGCCGACGTAGAAACCGGTCCAGTTGTAGACCGCGTTCAGGGCCGGTGACTTGACGGCCATGTCGGCGGCGGTCGCCGGCGCGCCGAATGCGGCCGCACCGAGCGCTGCGCCGGCGGCGATCTGAACCCTGAAGAGGCGGACGCAGGTCATGACGCGGCTTTCCGCGAACGGTTGGCGGTTTTGCCCGGCTTTACAGATTTGGCGGCCACTTGCCACCCGAGATTTGAAGTCATTGCCCGCCGTCCCCGGTCCGATCCGTGTCGTCCCATCCAAAGCCAGCTCAGCACCTGGCATTCCCCAACTCTTATTGCAAGTCATTCGCAATAGCAACTGGGGTGCGCCAGATACCCCTTCGATTTGCACGCCACTATGACAGTCACGTAACAGCACGCGGCAGCAGGCCCCATCGGCTGCGATCGACCGCGCGTCTGCGGCAAATCGGTCGAAACTCGACCGTTCAATCGATGTCACCATTGTCCTTGTCCCTTGTTTTGATGAATGCCGGCTGCGATGCCCTGCCGAGCACGACCCTCGCGCCGGCCCATTCGACCCATCGCGCTATCGACAGCGCCGTCCGAAGCTCGGCGCCTGAAATCATGCGGCGCTGAAAGAGCGCGGTTGCGCCGCGCAGGATGGCACTCGCCAGCCTGAACAACATGATCGCGCCCCATCGCCGGCCACGGCCGAGCGCCGTCACGCACCCACCGTGGCGAGTTGCACGATCCGCAGCAGCACGAGGCCCGCGGCAACGACCAGATAGCCGCGCAGCACGATCATCCAGATCCGGCTCAGCGGGCTGAGCCGCGCCGGCGGCAGCCGGTCGAGCGGCGGCATCCGCCAGGTGTCGCGATCGAACAGCGGAGGCTTCGGCTTGAAGCGGAACGATGCGTTGCGGCGCGACGACATCTCGTACAGCTTGACGAGTGCCGTGACCGCGAGCGCAAGCACGCTGCCGCCGACCAGGATGCCGATGATCCATTCCTCGCCGAGATCTGGGAACAGCACTGAGGCGGTCAGGATCACCGACAGCATCACGAGCCCCGCCACGACAGCGCCGGTGAACAGGTTCAGCCGGGTCGAATTGATCCAGGGTCCGAGAATATGGCGGTCGTTGCAGAGCAGCAGCAGGAACACCGTCGCGCTCGGCAGCAGCACGCCGGCCAACGTCTGCACCGCGTTGGTGAGCAGCCCGAGCGGTGTGCCGGGCGTCAGCACCAGCACGGCAGCGAGCACGATCAGGCCGCAATAGACGCTGTAGAAGCCTTTTGCATCCCACGGCTTGCGGTGCAGCGAGTGCTTGACCGCGAACACGTCGCCGATCGCGTAAGCCGTCGAGAGGGAAACCGCGGCCGCGCCGATGATGCAGGCATCCAGCAGTGCGAGGGCAAACAGCACCGCCGGCAGCCGGCCGGCATATTTCTCGAGCCCGACCGCGGTTCCCAACGCGTCGGTGTAATTGCCGAATTCAGGCGTTCCAGCGAACACCGCCGCGCAGAACGAGATCATCGCCACCGCGCCGACCACGACCAGCACGATGCCGATGCACAGATCCATCCGCTCATAGCGGATGAAGCGCGGTGTGATCCGCTTGTCGACGATGTAGCTCTGCTGGAAGAACAATTGCCACGGTGCCACCGTGGTGCCGACGATGGCGACGATCAGCAGCATCACCTCGCTGAGCTTGGCGTCATGCGGCATCTTCGGCACGAAGAAATCAGCTGCGATCTGCCCGACCGGCGGATGCACCATCAGGATCACGGGCACCAGCAGCAGGCTGCCGAACACCAGCACGATCCCGAAGCGTTCGAAGCGGCGGAAGTCTCCGGTCGAGACCGCCAGCATCACGATAACAGCCGAGGCCAATACGCCCCAGAACTGCGAGACGCCGAGAAAGTGAAGCGCGAAGGTGATGCCGATAAATTCGGTGACGATGGTCAGCGCGTTCAGCACCAGGAGGTCGATGACGCTGAAGGCGCCCCAGAACTTGCCGAAGCGTTCGAAGATCAGTCGCGCATGGCCGACGCCGGTGACGGCGCCGAGCCGCACCACCATCTCCTGGTTGACGTAGAGCACCGGGATCAGGAGCAGCAGCGTCCACAGCAGCGTGGTGCCGTAGTTCTGTCCGGCCTGGGTGTAGGTGCCGAACGCGCCGGCATCGTTGTCGCCGACCATCACGATCAGGCCGGGGCCGACGATCGCCATCAGCGTCTTCAGGCGGGCAAGCAAGGTCGCCCGCGGTGCGATGTCGTCCCGCGCGATACTGCCGAGCGCGCCGCGGATGTCGCCGAGATGGGCGTTGTCGAGCACGGCGCTCTGGGACGACTTTGCGCCGGCTTCATGGCCGGGGGCGTGCATATTCAAATCATTGACGACGGTCATGACTCGGTCCTTCTCATTTGCGAGATTTGGCGCTTCGATGCGCCGGAAAGCGGATGATGTTGGTCGTATCGGGCGCGGGCAGGGGTCTTGCGACCGGCCGGCGCTTCGGGGGTGTGGTGTCGAGCACCAGCACGATTCCGAGGCCGGCGACGTTGCGCACGAGACCCGCGCTCTCGCGCAGGATGCCTGCGAGGCTCTCCAACACCGGGCCGAGCGGGCCGTGGGCTGCGACGGCGCGCCTCGTGGCAGCAGGGGCGGCGGGGCGATGCTCAAAGCGGTCATTCGCCCTGGTCATGGTCACCCCCTTTGCCCTGTGGCACTGGCATGGACAGGTCTGGAGTCCGGTTGCGGGCCTTCGGTGGCTTCTCGGCAATTCCGAGTTCGTCGGCGCGGCGGCGCATCTCCACCCAGACCGAGTCGGGGTCGACGCCCGCGCGATGCCACAATGCGACGAGGTGGTAGAGCAGATCGGCGCTTTCGCGGACGATCGCCTGTGTGTTGTGCTTGACCGTCTCGAGCGCGACCTCTCCGGCCTCCTCGATCACTTTCTGGGCGATCTTGCGGGTGCTCGATGCGAGCAGTCTTGCGGTGCGCGGGTGATTGTCCGGTGTCACTGCGGCAAGCGAGGCATGGAGCAGCTTCAGCTCACCCTGCGCGCTCGACGACGTGGACGGCCGGCCGATGTCGGGACGTCCTTCGGCTCGCTGGAGGACGCGCCTCCGCCGGCCGGCCGGCTCTCGCTCGGGATGTCTGGCGATCTCTGTCATGCTTGCTCCGATCGTCTCCTCGCTGCCGGTTGGGCACGGCAGGAGGGACGCGGAGCAGCTCTAGGCGCGCGCGCAACCTCCGCTGCCGTGAGCAGCGGCAATTCCAAAATTGATGTCGTTCCCCGAAGGGAGTCCCGTTGTCGCACCGCGATGGCGCGCAACGGGACAACTAGGTCCTTCGTCCATGTCGGTCCTTCAGGCGATTGCGGTCATCTTTGCGGCGGAATGCGCAATTGCTGCGCGCGGGCCGGAATGCCGGTCCGCGCGTCGCTGTCGGTCGAGATCATTGGTTGATGATTCGAGGGTGGTTTCGACGATCCACCGGCACTCCAGCCGGCCGTCGATCAGGATCCAATGACAGGCCGGGGTTGGACGCCGACGGTCCGCCGGGCGGCGAAAACCCGGCAGGTTGTCATTGGAATAGGTGGCCACCCGCGGCGGAATCTGCCGCGGCTCAAACGGCCGGAATTTTGCGAGCTTTTCGAACATCGCTCACCTCCACTTCCGCTGGTCGCGGCAGGCCGGTGAGGAGCAGGCGGTCAGCCGAGGCGCGACCACCCATCCACGCAGCGGAAGCCTGCGCGATCAGTCTTGCTGTGCGGCGTCAACAGTCCCGTCGTGGGTCTACTGTCGCCTGAGTTGCTACTGCCCATGTGCCTTCTGTGCTGGCTCGTGGTCGGGGCGACGCCCCGGTGCGGAACGAATGTTCCGACAATCGGCCAGTACGCCTGACGCAGAGGGCTGTCAAGCTGATTTCACTATCCTCCCGGGGGGATAATGATTATCCTCCCGGGAGGATAGGAGAACCATATGTCCGACGACCACCCGCACATCGCTATCGCCCGGCGCCTGAAGCGCGCCAACGGCCATCTCGAGACCATCGTCGAGATGATCGAGCAGGGCCGGCCCTGTGCGCAGATCGCCCAGCAATTGCAGGCGGTGGAGAGTGCGATCGAGAGCGCCAAGAAGGCGCTGATCCACGATCACATCGGCCACAGCCTCGAGGAGACGCTGAAGGCATCGGGTCCGAAGGGCCGCAATATGCTGCGCGACTTCCGGCTGATCGCCAAATATCTGTGACCCAAGGCCGCATGCGGCGGACCGAAAAGGATTGACCCGTCCGGGGGGACCACCGGACGGGTCGGTTGCGACACGGGGTGGATGAGGACCCGTGCCGAACACAAGATCCGCAGCCTGAGTAAGAACCCGTCGATCAGTAGCAGGTGCGCACGCGGCCGATGTAGTTGCCGTAGGCGTCGAACTGGCGCACCCAGCCGCAGCGGCGGTAGCCGGTGTCGTAGTAGCCGTCGCTGGCCGCGATCGCGCTGCCGACGATGGCGGCGCCGACCAGGCCCGCACCAACGCCCCAGCCCCAGCCATACGGCTTCGCTTCGGCCTGCGAAGTGGTGGACGCGATGGTGCCGGTCACGGCGAGCGCGGTGAGAGCGAGGGCGGCAAACTTGGTCTTGATCGACATGGGATACTCCATCCTGTTTGAGCGCGGTCCGGTTTGGTCCGCATGCCCGTTGGACGGAGGCTTTTCGGTTCCGGTTCGAAGGCCGGCCGCGAAATATGGTTTCGTGGATTGTTTCGTCGCCTCGACCAGGACGAGGGAATTCCCGGTCAGTTGCTGTCAAAGGCGCCCGGATCGAACCGGTCGACATCGGCCAGTAGCTCGCAGAACGCGCGTGCCCCGTGCTCGATCAGCTTCTCGCCCTTCTCGGCCGAGGCCTTGGTGGCATCGCCGATCGCGCCGCTCGGATTGAGGTCCTGCGCCTGCCAGGCGAACGGCGCCGGCCGCTGGGTCGACAGATGGCGATGATCCTTCTCGATCTGCACGCTCGCAGGTGTGAAGTCCGCGATCGCATCCTTGCGCACGGCCTGCGGATACTTCGCCAGCATGATCGAGGTCTCGACCGCGCCGCCGTGGATGCCGTGGCGCAATTCGGCGGCATCGAACAGCCCGTCCGGCGTGCCGAATCGCGACCAGCTCGTGGTCACCACCAGCATCTTGTGTTGCGCGCGCAGATCCTGCGCCACCAGCGACATCGCGGCGGAATTGCCGCCATGGCTGGTCACCATCACGAGCTTCCTGACCCCGGCGCGCGCCACGCTCTCGCCGAGCGCCATCCAGCTTTTCAGCGCCACATTGGTCGGAAGCGTCAGCGTGCCGGGAAAATCGATGTGCTCGGTGGAGATACCGACCGGTTGCAAGGGCAGGAAAGTCGCTGGGATGGCCGCCGGCAGCAGCTCCTGAGCCCGCGCCAGATACGCTTCGCCGATCATGACGTCGGTTCCGAGCGGCAGATGCGGTCCGTGCTGCTCGGTCGCGGCCAGCGGCAGCACCGCGATCCAGCGCGCAGCCGTTCCCTTGGCGAGGTCGGGCCAATGGATGGCGGTCCAGTCGCGGGGCGGAAGCTGAGAGGTCATCAAGCCGGTCGTTTCAATACAAGCGTTTCATTGAATGGATTTGCAGGCTAGTTTGTCTAACATCAGTGGGGCGTTCGCGTCTCCGGGCGCGGTCCACGTCGTCCCGCCTTCCATCATGGGCCATAATATCAGACGGAGTCCAACCATGATCCGGGCCTTTTTGCCGCGAGCGTTAACCATGGGCCTGCTGGCCGCCGCCCTCAGCGTTTCTGCGGCCCTTGCTCCCGCGCGGGCGCAGAGCCCGGACAAGACTTTGGACAAGGTGTCGTTCGGCACCAATTGGGTCGCCGAGGGCGAGCATGGCGGGTTCTTCCAGGCGCTCGCCGACGGCACCTACAAGAAATACGGCCTCGACGTCACCATCGTGCCCGGCGGTCCCAACGAGAACAACCGCATGCTCCTGATCGCGGGCAAGCTCGACTTCTTCATGAGCGCGAACTCGTTGCAGACCTTCGACGCCGTCACCAACAACGTGCCGCTGGTCGCGGTCGCCGCCATGTTCCAGAAGGACCCGCAGGTGTTCCTGACCCATCCCGAGGTCAAGGCCGGCAAGATCGAGGATCTGAAGCCGCTGACGCTGCTGATCTCGAAGGAGGGCATCACCAGCTACTTCCAGTGGCTGAAGTCGGAATACGGTTTCGACGAGAACAAGGTGAAGCCCTACACCTTCAACCCGCAGCCCTTCATCGTGAACAAGCAGACCGCGATGCAGGGCTATGTCACGTCGGAGCCCTTTGCGGTCGAGAAGGCCGCCGGCTTCAAGCCAAATGTTCTCCTGATTGCCGATTACGGCTTCAACTCCTATTCGACGCTGATCGAGACCCGCCGCGACCTGGTCGACAAGAAGCCTGACCTGGTGCAGCGCTTCGTCGATGCGTCTGTTGTCGGCTGGTACACGTACGTCTACGGCGACAATTCGGCCGGCAATGCGATGATCAAGAAGCTCAATCCCGACATGAACGACGAGCTGCTCGCCTATTGCGTCGCCAAGATGCGCGAGCACGGCATCGTCGATTCCGGAGACTCCATCAAGAACGGAATCGGCGCCATGACCGACGAGCGGATGGCGAGCTTCTTCGACAAGATGGTCCGCGCCGGCGTGGTCAAGGGCACCATCGACTATCGCCAGGGCTACACGCTGCGCTTCGTCAACAAGGCGGTCGGCGTCGAGCTTCGGCCGAAGAACTGACGGCTGCGAAATCGCGATGGCGGAGCCTGCGTTGTCTGGATCTGATGCCGGGTCAGCGGTGCGCCTGCGCGGCGTCGCCAAGACTTACGACAGCGGCGTAGCGGCGCTCGGGCCGCTCGACCTCGACGTCGCCAGCGGCGAGTTCGTCTCGCTGCTCGGACCTTCCGGCTGCGGCAAGTCCACCGCGCTGCGGCTGATCGCCGGCCTCGCCACGCCGAGCGCCGGCACGGTCGAGCTCTCGCATCACGGCACGGAGCAGCGCGGCAGCCACAGGATTGGCTTCGTGTTTCAGGAGCCGACCCTGATGCCGTGGGCTAATGTGCGCGACAATGTCCGCCTGCCGCTGAAGCTCGCCCATGCGCCGGCGGCCGATGCCGATGCGCGCATCGCCGCCGCGCTCGATCAGGTCGGGCTTGCGGATTTTGCCGGCGCCTACCCGCGCGAATTGTCCGGCGGCATGAAGATGCGGGTGTCGCTGGCGCGCGCGCTGGTCACCGATCCGGATATTTTGCTGATGGACGAGCCGTTCGCGGCGCTCGACGAGATCACGCGCTTTCGCCTCAACAACGACCTGCTGTCGCTGTGGCGCAACCTGCACAAGACCGTCATCTTCGTGACGCACTCGGTGTTCGAGTCGGTCTATCTCTCGCAGCGCGTGATCGTGATGACGGCGCGGCCGGGCCGGATCGGCGCCGAGTTTCGCATCACCTCGCCGGAGCCGCGCGGCGAGGAATTCCGCACCTCGGCCGAATATGCCGCGTTCTGCCGCGAGGTCTCGGGCGCGCTGGCGCCGTCTTACGCAGGGCAGGCGGGCGCATGAAGTCTCCGCAAGACCTCGTCCGCTTCGTGCTTCCGCTTGCGGTGTTCGCGGCGGGCCTCTTGCTCTGGGAAGCGATCGTCCGCGCCTATGGCATCCAGCCCTATGTGCTGCCGAGCCCGTTGTTGGTGCTGAAGACGCTGGTCGCGGACTGGCCGATTCTGTCGCAATCGCTCGGCGTCACGCTGCTGACCACGCTCGAAGGCTTCGTTGCCGCAGCGGTCGGCGGCGTCGTGCTGGCTCTGCTGTTCAACCAGTCGAAATGGCTGGAATACTCGCTGTTCCCCTATGCGGTGGTGCTGCAGGTCACCCCCGTCATCGCGATCGCGCCGCTGCTGCTGATCTATCTGCAACAACAGACTGCCGTGATCGTCTGCGCCTGGATCGTGGCGTTCTTTCCGGTGCTGTCGAACACGACGCTCGGCCTCAATTCGGTCGATCGCAACCTCGCCGGATTGTTTCAACTTTATGGCGCATCAAAGCTGCAGACGCTGCTGTTCCTGAAGCTGCCGGCGGCGCTGCCCTATATCTTGGCGGCCTGCGCATTGCCGGCGGGCTGTCGCTGATCGGCGCCGTGGTCGCGGAGATCGCGGCCGGCAGCGCCGGCGCCGGCTCGGGCCTCGCGTTCCGGATCGCTGAATCAGGCTACCGGCTGAATATTCCCCGCATGTTCGCAGCCCTTCTGCTGCTATCGCTGGCCGGGATTGTCATCTATGGGTTGCTGGCGTTAGTTTCGCACCTGTTGTTGCGGCGTTGGCATGAAAGCGCGTTAGGAAAGGACAATTGATGGCCCCGATTTCTTCCGAAAAGATCGATCTGTTGGTTTATGGACCGATCCGGCCAATCCTCGAAAACGGCTTTTCCGATCAGTATGTGCTGCACCGTGCCGAGAGCCGCGGCGACCTCGAACGCCTGACGCCCGACACGATGGGCAAGATCCGCGGCATCGCCGTCACCTATCACACGATGGCGACCGACAAGACCGCGATGGCGCTGTTTCCGAAGCTCGAGATCGTCGGCAGCTTCGGCGTCGGCTACGACCACGTCGATTCCGCTTATGCGCGCGATCACAATATTGTGGTCACCAATACGCCCGACGTGCTGACCGAGGAGGTCGCCGACGTCGCGATGGGGCTGTTGATCGCGACGCTGCGCGAATTCGTCAAGGCCGACCGCTATGTGCGCTCCGGCCTGTGGCAGACCCAGAACTATCCGCTCAGCGTCGGCTCGCTCCGCGACCGCAAGATCGGCATCGTCGGCATGGGCCGGATCGGGCAGGCGATCGGGCGTCGGCTCGAAGCCTCGCGAGTCCCGGTGTCCTATCACTCGCGCAATCCATCCAAGGACGTCTCCTACAAGCACTATCCCGACCTGATCGAGATGGCGAAGGCGGTCGATACCCTGATCGTCATCGTGCCGGGCGGCGCCTCGACGGCGAAGATGATCAATGCCGACGTCCTGAAGGCGCTCGGCCCGCGCGGCGTGCTGATCAATGTCGCACGCGGCTCTGTCGTCGACGAACCGGCGCTGGTTGCGGCGCTGAAGTCCGGCACCATCCTCGCCGCCGGTCTCGACGTGTTCGCGGCCGAACCAAACGTGCCGGACGAATTGAAGGCGATGCAGAACGTCGTGCTGCTGCCGCATATCGGTTCGGCCTCGGTGGTGACGCGCAATGCGATGGACCAGCTCGTGGTCGACAACATCACGAACTGGTTCGCCGGCAAGCCGCCGCTGACCCCGGTTGCGGAAACCCCGGTGAAGGGCCGCTGATGATATTGTCCCGCTTCAACGTCGTGCTGCTTGTGCTGCTGGCCGCGTGCGGTCCGGCAGCCGCGCAGGACGCCTCGACGTTGAAGAAGCACATGATCGGGCAGTGGGAGCTCGCCACGACCGAGCGCAGCAAGACCTGCGTCGTGACGCTGAAGAGCGATGCGACGCCGCAGGGCTTCAAGCTCGAGCTCGAGCCGGCCTGCGCCGCCGCGCTGCCCTTCACCAAGGACATCACGGGCTGGAGCATCAAGGGCCTCGGCGACATCGTGCGGCTGCACAACGCGGCCGGCGAGGGCGTGATCGATTTCACCGAAGTCGAGGCCGGCATCTTCGAAGGGATGCGCACCAACGAGGGCGTCTACATCCTGCAAAACCTCGCCGCCGCCCGCTCGCTCGCCAAGTCGATGGACCAGATGATCGGCGACTGGTCGATGGTCCGCGGCAACGGCCAGGCGATCTGCGCCCTGGTGCTGACCAATACCGATGCCGGCAACGACAATTTCCAGGTGTTCCTGAAGGGCAAATGCGATCCGGTGGTCGCAGCCTTCAATCCCACGCTGTGGCGGCTCGACCATGGCCAGATGATCCTGATGTCGGCCAAGGGCGAGGCCTGGCAGTTCGAGGCCGACGACAACGCCCAGTGGCGCCGCGTCCCCGACAGCGCCGACCCTCTGATCATGCTGCGGGAGCAGTAATTCGCGCCGTCCTGGCCGGAACAGGACGAATTTCCGGCCGAATCTCTCCAAAATAATTCCCGACCTCATGTCGATCCGGCCGCCGCCGGATCGTCGTCCCCCATAGCGAGCCGATTTTGCGGCGATCATCGCCGCTTCTCGCCCAACAGGAGTTTTCCGATGCGGTTCATGTATATCGTCACCTCCTCCCAGCCCCCGCGCCCGCCGACGCCGGCCCTGATGGAGGCGATGGGCAAGCTCGCCGAGCGGGAAATCAAGGCGGGCCGCATGATCGACACCGGCGGTCTGCTGCCGGTCGCGATGGGCGCCCAGGTGCGCATCACCGACGGCAAGCTCAATGTCATCGACGGACCGTTCGTCGAGACCAAGGAGATGATCGGCGGCTACGCGATCTTCGAGCTGCGCAGCAAGGAGGAGGCCGTCGCGGCCGCCGTCGAGTTCATGCAGCTGCACAAGGAGCATATGCCGGGCTGGGACGGCACCTGCGAGGTGCGTCCCTTCGCCACCCCGGGCGTCGACGGCGCGTGCCAGGTCGATGTATCCGCCCTAGCCTGATGCGCGGACCGGAGCGCTTCAAGCGAGGTGGACACCGCTTCGCGTGAAGAAAACGCGACGAGAAGAGATATCAGGTCGGCGGCGATGACGGCCGCCGACATCCAGGCAACCATCCTTGCGGTGTGGCGCATCGAGCAGCCGCGGCTGATCACCAGCCTGTCGCGGATGCTGCGCGACGTGCCGCTGGCCGAAGATCTGACCCAGGAAGCGCTGGTCGCCGCGCTCGAACATTGGCCAGCCGGCGGCGTGCCGGAAAAGCCCGGCGCCTGGCTGATGGCGGTCGCCAAGCGCCGTGCGCTCGATCATCTGCGCCGTGCTCGGATGCTCGTCGAGCGGCACGGTATGCTGGCGCACGATCTGGCGCGGGAGCAGGACACCATGCCCGATCTTGATTCCGCGCTCGACGACGATATCGGTGACGAATTGCTGCGGCTGATCTTCACCGCCTGCCATCCGCTGTTGTCGCGGGAAGCCCGTGCGGCGTTGGCGCTTCGGATGATCTGCGGCCTCACCACCGAGGAGATCGCGCGCGCCTTCCTGCAAGCCGAGGCAACCATCGCCCAGCGCATAGTGCGTGCCAAGCGCACGCTGTCGGAATCCGGTCTCGTCTACGAGACGCCGCGCGGCGAGGAGCTGTCCGAACGGCTCGCCTCCGTGCTCGAGGTCGTCTACCTGATTTTCAACGAGGGCTATACCGCGGCCCGTGGTGACGAATGGCTGCGCCCGCAGCTCTGCAACGAGGCGCTGCGCATCGGCCGCGTGCTGACCTCGATCGCACCGGCGGAGCCGGAGGCGCACGGGCTGCTGGCGCTGATGGAGTTCAACGCCTCGCGGCTGGCGGCGCGCACCGATGCGGCCGGCGAGCCGATCCTGCTGATGGACCAGAATCGCGCGCAGTGGGACCACCTGCAGATCCGCCGCGGGCGCCTGGCGCTGGCGCGCGCCCGCGAGCTCGGCGGCGCCGGCGGCTTCTATGTGCTGCAAGCCGCGATCGCTGCCTGCCACGCCGAGGCCGACACATCAGATGCGACCGACTGGCGCCGCATCGCCGCGCTGTACGGCGATCTCGCCGCGCTGCTGGACTCGCCGGTGATCGAGCTCAATCGTGCGGTCGCGATCGGTATGGCCGAGGGGCCGCAGGCGGCGCTTGTGATCGTCGACGGTCTCGCCGATGAACCGGCGCTGAAGTCCTATCATCTGCTGCCGAGCGTGCGCGGCGATCTGCTGCACAAGCTCAGCCGCTTCGCCGAGGCGCACGCCGCGTTCGAGGCCGCCGCCGCATTGGCCGGCAACGTGCGCGAGCGCGAGTTCCTGAAGCGCCGCGCCGCCGCAGCTGCCCGCGCGGCGCAGGACCACGGCTGTCGCTGACGGCTCCGCGATTTCGACTCAAATCGCGGGCATGCTTGCGGAATCGCAAACCGATCAGGAACCACCAAAATGACGAAGCCATCCGTGCTGGCGATCGGGCTCGACCCCACCTTCGTCGATCTGTCCGTCATGCCGCAGTTCACTCCCGAACTCGTGCGCAGCTACATCGACGCGCAGATCGAGGGCCTGCGGACGCTCGGCTATGACGTGGAGAGCTGCCTGATCGACCTCGGAGAGACCGCGGAAGCGGTGACGGCGGCGGCCCTCAACGCGCGCCGCTACGATTGCGTCGTGATCGGCGCCGGGCTGCGCGAGCCGCCGGAGCGGCTGCTGCTGTTCGAGCAGATCCTCAATCTGGTGCATCGGCTCGCGCCCGGCGCCGCCATCTGCTTCAACACCAATCCGGCCGACACCGCGGCGGCCGTACAGCGCTGGGTCAAGCCTTAGGCGCAACGGGCACAGCCTTGCCGCGCAGCCCCCACAACAGCAGGATCGACGCTGCGATGATCGCAAGCCCGATCGAGACGAACCCGGCGGTCACCAGCGTTTCCTGCCACTGCGCGGCACTCCGCCCGGCGGCCGTGACCGGCGAGAGTGCACCGGTTCCGAGGACGGCGGCGAGTGTCGTCACGGCCCAGTTGCCGTACGTTCCGCAGAGCAGCGCCCAATAGGCTGCGACGCTGGCGCGGTGCGACAGTCTCACCTCGCTCCAGATTGCGCCGACCGCGAGCAGGAACGTGCCGTTCATCACGCCTTCGAGATGCGCCGCCAGCGCCATCCGCACGTTGGTGAAGTGCTGCTCGATGAGACCGGTCAGCAGCCCAATCAGGAACAGGGCCATGCCGTGAAACAGCAGCCGTCGTCTGTAATCCATTCTCGCCCCTCTGGTAGCCTTGCCCCAATAATGGCTGACCATAGCAGAAAGCGCGAAGGCGCTGGCGCGACCTGGACCCGTGACCCGGCTCTCCGCGCTGCCGGCCGGCTCTTGGAGGAAGCACGAGGCGGCCGGGGGGCGGCGCCGCCGGCGCGGACCAGGCCCTGTCCGCAAAGGGCCCGGCGGTTGTTGCCGGCGGCAACCTATGACACCATCCCGATTCCGATTTGTTTTTGACTTTGGAAGCCCATGCCGCGCCGGAAATTTGCCTGGGAGAAGCTGTCGGATGAGGAGTTGCTCGATCAACGTCTCAGCAGTCTGAGGGTTGCGGTCGAGGACACCTGGCTCGCGGATTGTGTCCGCACGCTCTATGAGGAGCTCGAGGAGCGCGGCATAAGGCTGCGACCGCACACATGGATATCGAGCGAATGGTTCAGCCCGGCCGATGTGCCCGGCATCGCCATTCCCTTCTATCTTGCCCATCCGCGTCTGATGAAGCTCGAGAAGAAGATGATGCTCGACGTCGAGGGCGGCACCTGGTCGGAGTGCATGGCCATTCTCCGTCATGAGGCGGGCCACGCCATCCAGCACGGCTACCAGTTGCAACGCCGCCGGCGCTGGCAGCAGCTGTTCGGCCCATCGTCGAAGCACTACCCGCGCTACTATCGGCCCAACCCGGCCAGCCGGAATTATGTCCAGCATCTCAGGCTCTGGTACGCGCAGAGCCATCCGGACGAGGATTTTGCCGAGACCTTCGCGGTGTGGCTGCGGCCGCGGTCGAACTGGCGAACGCGCTATGCCGGCTGGCCGGCGATGAAGAAGCTGGAATATGTCGACGAGCTGATGGGCGAGATCGCCGGCAAGCGGCCGCTGCTCACGACCCGCGAGCGCGTCGATCCGCTGCATGCGCTCAAGCAGACGCTCGGCGAGCACTACAAGAAGAAACAGGCGTTCTACGCCTTCACGCCGCCGAAGACCTACGACCGCGACCTGTCCCGGCTGTTCTCGGCCGACCCACGGCATCATCGGCACAAGCCGGCGGCGTCCTTCATCCGGCGGCATCGTGCCCAGATCAGGCAGCTGGTCGCGCGGTGGACGGGCGAGAACCAGCTGACGCTCGATGCCGTGCTTGATGATATGATCTTGCGCTGCCGCGAGCTCAACCTGCGTGTCGTCGGCCCCGAGCAGAAGCTCGTGACCAACTTCACCATCCTGCTGACAGCCAAGACCATGCACGCGCTGTTCGGCCCGTCGCGCCGCAAATGGATCGCGCTATGAAACACTTTCGCATTCTGGTGCTGATGCACCCGGACTGTGTGCCGCCCGACTCCAGCGATGGCTACTCGGTGCGGGAGATCAACGAGTGGAAAACCGAATACGACGTCGTGAGCACGCTGCGCGCGGCCGGCCATGAGGTTCGTCCGCTCGGTGTGCAGGAAGAAATCAAGCCGGTGCGCGACGAGATCGAGGGCTTCAAGCCGCACGTGGTGTTCACGCTGCTGGAGGAGTTTCATTACAACGTCGTGTACGACCAGCACATCGCGAGCTATCTCGAGCTGATGAAGATCCCGTATACGGGGTGCAACCCGCGCGGCCTGATCCTGGCGCGCGGCAAGGATCTGTCCAAGACACTGGTGCATCACCGCCGTATCCCGGTGCCGGCCTTCGCCGTGTTCCCGATGCGGCGCAAGGTCAAGCGGCCGCCGCGTCTTGAACTGCCGCTGATCGTCAAGAGCCTGAGCAGCGATGGATCGCTCGGGATCTCGCAGGCGTCGATCGTCGATAGCGACGAGAAGCTCGTGGAACGTGTCGCCTTCATCCATGAGCGGATCGGAACCGCGGCGATCGCCGAGCAGTTCATCGAGGGACGCGAGCTCTATGTCGGCGTGCTCGGCAATAACCGGCTACGCGTCTTGCCGGTTTGGGAATTGAAATTCGGCAGCATGGGCGGTCCCGGTGCGCGGCATATCGCCACCGAAAAGGCCAAGCACGACACCAGCTATCAGGAGCGCATCGGGATTGTCGATGGGCCGGCCGAGGACCTCACGCCGGAACTATCCGGCCATATTCAACGACTGGCGAAACGTATCTACCGGACGCTGGGGCTCGATGGATATGCGCGTATCGACTTCCGCCTGTCCACCAATGGCGTTCCGTTTTTCATTGAGGCCAATCCCAATCCCGAGATCGCGAAGAGCCAGGAGTTCGCGACAGCGGCCGGGCATGATGGACTGGACTACCCAGGTCTGTTGAACCGCATCCTGACGCTCGGAATCAGCCGCGCCAAGGCCGGCGTATCCCTGGGTTGAACCAAGCCGTCAAAGGCTGCGCTGCATCAGATGGCGCCGTGCGTCCCTCGGGATGAACATCGCAAACGTTTCCCTAACACGCGCCGCCGGCGTCGCGTTCGCAGTGGCGACGGGAGCGGACGCCATGGTCGGATGAAACGCATCCGGTTCCGGCCACCGTCGTGCAAGGATTTCGTTTACCGAACCCGGCATGGCGAGCGCATTGCGGCGGCAGGCATCGTAGACGTACAAACCGGCAAGAAAAATCGATACGACAACAAGGATCGTCCTGAAAATCGGCATTGTGTTTGCGCCTTCTTGATTGAGGCGAACAATGCCCGGCAAGGGTGAACCGCGCGTTGAGCGGGCCGGTCGATCGGCCGATACGGTTCCCAACTGATGAACGGGGCTGCGTAAAGAGCTCGCTTACCAATGCCTTCAAGGTTGCGGCAACCAGCTTTCCTCACCGGCGGGAAAGAAGTCCCGCCTATCCTGGTGCAAAGACAAGAAGCTCAGGAGGCACCATGTTCGTCGCCATTCGCGTTATGATCCTGATCGCCAGCGCCTATGCCGGCTCCGCCATCGCGGAGATGCAGTTTGCGCCGCTGCCGAGCGCCGCGCTTTCATCCGCGCCGTAGGCGCGTTGCGGAGGCGTCGAGTGAGCTTGGCGAACGATCGACGTCGAGCATCAAGACAAGAAACGCGGCAAGCGCCGCGATGACGAATCGCATTTACTTCGTGAGACCTGAATTGTGATGTGAGCTGCGCGTAACTGCATTTCGGATAGCGACTCTTAGCGGGTCGATTGCGCCAAAGCGGCGATCTCTGCCGTTCCGCGGTAGCTTTGCGCATTGGAACTTCGACGCGTCCCGTAACTTTACGGAAGGTAGCCACGTTGGGATACGCGATGTTCCGACATTTTTCCGTTGCGCCTTTTGCTCTCGTCCTTTTGCTTGCCCCGGCTGCGCCCGCGATCGCAGCCGGCCTCGATGCCGCCGCGATCAACGACGCTGCGGCACCACCGGCAAAATTGCCGGGCAGGCAACAGATCAACGCCTCCATTGCCAAGCTCGAGATCCTGCTCGATCGCGCGCATTTCTCCCCCGGCGAGATCGACGGCGAGCTTGGCGAGAACGCGCAGAAGGCACTCACTGCGTTCGCCACGGCGAACGGATTGTCGTTCGACAAGGCCGTGACGCCGGATCTCTGGACCAGACTCACTTCTGCCAGCGAAGGCGCCGCGATCGTCAATTACACGATCGTCGACGCTGATGTGAAAGGCCCGTTCCTGGCGAAGGTCCCCGCAAAGATGGAGAGCATGAAGAGTCTGCCGGCGCTGAACTACACCAGCCCGCGCGAGGCGATCGCCGAGAAATTCCATATGAGCGAGGCGCTGCTTCAGGCGCTCAATCCCGGACGGAAGTTCGACAAGGCCGGCGAGACTATCGCGGTTGCGAACGTGCTCGACGTCGCAAAGCCTCCGGCGATTGCGCGCCTGGAAGTCGACAAGACGCGACAGACGCTCAGCGCATTCGACGCGGCGGGGAAGCTGCTCGCCTTCTATCCCGCGACGGTCGGCAGCACCGAGAAGCCGACGCCGACCGGCACGTTGAAGGTGACGGCGGTCAACAAGAACCCGACCTATCGCTACAATCCCAAATACAAGTTCAAGGGCGTCAAATCGAACAAGCCGTTCACGATCAGGCCCGGCCCTAACAATCCGGTCGGCGTGGTGTGGATCAACCTCTCGGGGGAAGGCTACGGCATTCACGGCACCGGCAATCCCGGCCTGGTCTCCAAGGCGGCATCCCATGGCTGTGTCCGGCTCACGAACTGGGATGCGCTGCGCGTTGCGGCCGGTGTTGCGAAAGGGACGCCGGTTACGTTCGTCGAGGGCGCACGATAATGCGGTGACCGCAGGAGGCGACGGCTATTGGTCGGTCGGACGCTTTCTGCTCAGGAATTCCGGCATCGCATCGTGACTTGCAGGCAGGCTGTCGTCCAGCAACAGGAAGTGCACGCAGCCCTCGACGGTTTGCGATGTGCGAGCAAATTGTTCGGCGAGGCTTAGAATGATTGCGCGCTTGTCCGGCTCCATGATGCAATAGAACGCCAGCGTCAGTCTGAGGGCTTCCTTGTCGTCGGGGCGGCCAAGCATTCTAGTCTCCGAGAATTCGCAGCAGGCCGCAGCGCGCGTGAGGCCGTTAGTCCCGTTCGGCATCTTGACATCGGCAGCAACGGCTTCCGAGCGAAGATTCTCCGCGATCGCCGATGAGGCTTCGCGGACAAATCCTGCGGCACGGATCGCTTCGGCGACGAAATGCAGGTCGATGCGCCCGCCTGGTTGCTTTTCGGGATGCGCGCATTGCTCGCTTCGTCATTCCGGGGCGTGCGAAGCACGAACCCGCAATCCATTTCACCACCAACGCGGAGGCGCGATGGATTCCGGGCTCAGCCCTTTGGGCCGCCCCGGAATGACGAGCGAGGGCAGGCGCGGGCCCATGCAACCGATTGCCCGACGGCGCAGGCTCCCTGCGCCCGCTGCAAGAGAGGGCCGAACGAAGAGTAAAGCTCGGGCAATCATGTCGCGAGAATGCGAAGCCATCGCCCACCGGCCGCGCAACACATCTGGTGTCGTCCCTGCGAAAGCAGAGACCCGTAACCACAGATGTCTAGCGTTGAAGGGCGGTGGAACGAAGAATCCCGCTCGCTACATCCGCCGCGGAATGGGTCTCTGCTTTCGCAGGGACGACCGCCGGAAGGAGCGCGGCCTCTCAGCTTAAGCGCGGCGGCGGCGGCCTTATTGATCCACCTTCGGCGGCTTGGCTGGAATGTCGAAGCCGAGCCGCAGCGCGCGTTCCTGGCGCTCTTCCGACAAGAACCTCAGCTCCCGTTCCAGCGACCGCGCAACCTCGTCCTGCGTTTCCTTGGAGTGGCGGCGGGAGCCGCCTTGCAGTTTGGCCGGTTGGGCAGTCACGGGAGAACCCTTGTCATCGCAGTGTCACACGCCCTGATGCCACGGCCAGCGTCGGCACGACAATCAAAAAGAATTCAGCTGACGCCGTTTGGAATGTTTGTCGTGCGCCTGACTCAAATTTGAGCAGGAAATTCTCTCGGGCCTCGTCTGAGCTTCGCCGCGAACGCAACCGCATTCAGGCGGGACCTGCGATCTCATCAATTCGGATGAGAGCGCCCGGTTCCCACGAAATCATTTCCGGAATCGCACGAAGACGTCCTGAAACCGACAAGGTCTAACCTTAGTAGCGTTGTGAAGGACGGAGCCTGGTGAGACGCTGACAACTGTGGTCGTGAGATTCACGATCTGGGTCGTGAGGTCCGCCGGTCCTCCTGAGACGTTGGGGTTGATCTCGGAAATGAAGAAGCCGAATGCTGTGCCATATGTTTGGGCGGCCGCGCTGATCGCGGTCGTGATCTGGGGGGTGAGCGGCACCCCGCAGATGGCACACACCTCCGCCAACACGCATCTGGCCCGGGCTCGGTAGAGCCCGAGAGGCCCGGCTAGAGCTTCGGGCGCAGCGAGCGCTGCATGTCCATCGTGTAGGTGTAGCGCCCTTCGGGGTGCGTTGTGATAGTCACCTCGAACAGTTCCTCGCGTACGCCGTAGTAGCGGCGGACCACGGTGAGCGCCGGCGAGCCGGTCTTGACGCCGAGCGACTTGGCGATCGGCGCGGGCATGCCCCGGACGAAGATCTCCATCTGCGCGCGCTCGGTGACCTGGCCGTACATCTTGGCGATCTGCTCGTGCACCGGGGTGCGGCCGTGGTCGCTGCGTGTCACCACATCGGCGAACCGGCGCAGCACATAGATCTCGGTCCAGCCGAGCGGCGCGGCGAACTGGTCCGAGCGGCGCACCGCCTCGATCAGGAACCAGCTCCTGCCGGGCTCGCATTTCAGAAGTCCCGCCAGCTTGCGGTCGGCCACGATGTCGCTGCTGGCAACGACGTCGCGGTAGGTTTCGTTGGAATAACGCAGCCACTCGCCGAGCGACTTGACGCTGTGGGTAAACAGCACCGGCGGCTCGGAGGCGATCACCACCGAACCGAGGCCGGCGCGGCGCACGATCAGGCCCTGGTCGATCAGGATGCGCAGCGCCTCGCGCACGGTCTGGCGGCTCGCCTGGTAGCTCGCCATCAGTTCGGTTTCGGTCGGCAGCAGATTGCCGACCGCGTAGGTGCCGAGCCGGATGTCCTTCTGCAGTCCGGTGGCGATGTCGCGGTAGCGGGACGATCTCGCTCGGTCCGGTTGTTCAGACATGGCGAGTCACTGGTATGCCGTATGGCAGGCAACCGGATGTCCTGTCCGCATCGATTGCAGCGTGGCCTCGAATGCGGCGAGCGTCGCGAGCACATCTGCCTCCGGTACCGGGAACGGCTGTCCGCCTTCGACCGCATCGGCAAAGGCGGCGAGTTCCGCGGTGAGCGTGTTGACGGCCGGATACCGCCTCGTCGCAGGTGCTTCGCCGGATGTCCGTAGCACCATCGTCCCCTCGTCGAGCACCTCTGCCGATCCCTTCGTTCCGAACACATGCACGCGCCAATAGAACGGCGTTGCGCGGATCGTCGCAAGGGTTGCATTGACGCCATTCACAAATTCAATCGCTAAAGTTGCAGTGTCGAGCGGCGGCGGTCCCGCCTCGCGTTCGCTCAACCGAGCATAGACCCGGCGTGCCGGACCAAGCAGGCTGACGAAGCCGTCGAGCACGTGCAGCCCCGCGCCGGTCAGCCCGCCGCCGGGTGACTCCTCAGGCGACAGCCGCCAGCCCTGCGTGATGGCCTGCGAGTTCTCGTTGCTGTTGTGGCCCTCGACATGCAGGATCGTGCCGAGTTCGCCGGAGGCTGCGATCGCGCGCAGCGCCTGCATCGAGGGCCAGAACCGGCGGTTATGCCCGACTGCGAGCAGCACGCCGGCGTCGCGGCAGGCCGCGAACATCTCGGCCGCATCGTCGCGCCGGAGCGCCAGCGGCTTTTCGCAAAACACCTGCTTACCGGCTCTGGCGGCCGCGATCACCTGGCTCTTGTGCAGCGAATGCGGCGTTGCCAGCAGCACGGCATCGATGCCTGGCTCGGCGAGCACGCCTCCAGGCTTGGCGCAGGCGACAGGCCGTGCGCCGCGCAGAAGCTTGCGGCGCCGGCGATGTCGGGTTCCACCGCGCTGACGATCCTGAGCTGGGGCTCGCTCTGCGCAGCCTCGACCAGCGCGCGGCCCCAGCGGCCGAGGCCCGCGATCGCACACTTGATCATGAGGGTTCCTTGTCCTGCTCGCGTCCGGCCCGGATCGCCTCGATGATTGCGGCGCTGTCGCTGTCCGGGCCTTCAAGCGCGATCGCCGCACGCAGCAGTTCGGCTTGCACGGAGGTCAGCGGCAGAGGCAGGCCGTGGCGGCCGGCCTCCTGCAGGATCAGTTCGGCATCCTTCAAGGTCTGCGCGATGTGCGATTGCGGCGAGAAATCCCGCGCCAGCATCTTCGGTCCCTTGCTGTCCATCACTCTGGAATATGCCGCCGATTGCCGCGCGGTCGCAAGGAAGGTCGTGCCGTCGAGGCCGAGCGCCTCGGCAAGTGCGATGCCTTCGGCCAGCGCGGCGCGGTTGTTCTGCAGGATCAGGTTGATGGCGAGCTTGGTGCGGCTGGCATTGCCGATCGCGCCGACATTGATCCGCTGCGGGCTGAGGATGTCGAGCGTTGCCGCAGCGGCCGCGATGATGTCGGCCTCACCGGCGACGAGCGCGGTGGCCGTGCCGGCGCGCACCTCGGCGCTGGTGCCCGAGATCGGCGCTTCGATGAAGCCAAGGCGGGCGTGCGCCGCGAATCCGGCGATCGCCGTGATCTCGCCCGGCGCGCAGGTGGTGGTGCAGATCACGACCGGCGGCAGCCTGGCGTTGGCAAGGTCCGGCAGCAATCCCTTGACCTGGGTCGCGTCGTACACCGCGATGACGATGGTCCGGCAGCGCGCCGCGACGTCGGCGGCGAAGGCGGCGAACTCGGCGCCGCTCGACCTCAGCCCATCGGTCTTCGCCGCATCGATATCGAAGCCGATTACGCCTACGCCGGCATCGATCAGTCGCGCGGAGAGCGCCGATCCCATCAGCCCCAATCCGATCATGCCGACTGGTGTCTCGCGAGACATGATGCGACGCCGCTTCGCGCTATTGCGGCTGGATGCCGGCCGCCTTCACCTCCGCCGACCAGCGCACGACCTCGCTCTTGACGAAGGCGCCGAACTCGGCCGGCGCCAGCGGTGCCACGATCACGCCGACATCGGCGAGTTTCTTCTTCGTCTCCGGCATCGCGAGGTACTTCGCACACTCGGCGTAGATCTTGTTGACCACCGGTTCCGGCGTGCCGGCCGGCGCGAACAGCCCGTACCAGATGGTGGCCTCGAAGCCGGGCATCGCTTCGGAGAGGGCGGGCAGGCCGGGCGTGAGCTCGTTGCGCGCCGCGGATGTGACCGCGATGCCGCGCAAGGTGCCGCCCTGCATCTGCGGGATCGCGACCGAGAAATCGCCGAAGGTCAGGTCGATCACGCCCGCCATCACGTCGGTCATCGCCTGCGGCACGCCGCGGTAGGAAGCCGCAATCAGCGACAGGCCGCCGCGCGACTGCAGCTGCGCGATCGAGATCTGCGATGCGCCGGAGCCGTAGCCGGCGGTCAGGTTGGGCGTAGCCTTGGCGTAGCTGAGGAACTGCGGCAGGTCCTTGGCCGCCAGCTTCGGGTTGACCAGCAGCACCATCGCCGTCGTGGTGGTGCGGATGACGGGCGCGAAATCCTTCACCGGGTCGTAGGGCAGGCTCTCGAGCGTCGCGACGTTGCTGGCATGGGTGGTGTTGGTGCCCATCAGCAGCGTGTAGCCGTCGGGCGCGCTGCGGGCGACTTCCTGAGCGCCGATGCTGCCGAGCGCCCCGGCGCGATTCTCGATCAGCACGGTCTGGCCGAATGCGTCCTGCAGATGCTGGCCAACCAGCCGCGCGACATTGTCGGGGCCGGCGCCGGCCGGGAAGGGCACGATGATCTTGAGCGGCCGTTGCGGGAAATCGTCCGCGGCGAATGCCGGCAGGCTCGGAAGTGCCGCGAGCAGGACGACGAGCAGCCCCAACCGTAACTTCATCCCGGTCCCCTCCGCGCCTGCTTTTGAAGATTTATACGGACAAATATATCTGAATGGCAAGTACTCGGCCTGTTGGAATGTTGAGGTATGCAGTATTTATCCGTATAAATAGCCCATTCAGGGGAGCCAGACGACGATGGTGGACATCAGCGATCTCCATGCGCGCGGGCTGCGCCGGCGCCAGAAGATGTTCGGCGAGGGCGATGTCGCCAAGCGGATGGCGGCCGCGGGCGATTTCGGCGCGCCGCTGCAAAACATCATCAATGCCTATGTCTATGGCGACGTCTGGGAGCGCAGCGGGCTGTCCGACCAGATGCGCAGCCTCGTGATGCTCGGCATCACCGCGGCGAGCAGCAAGCCCGCCGAGTTCCGCGTGCATGCCAAGGGCGCGCTCGCCAATGGCTGCACCGCCGCGCAGGTGCAGGACGTGCTGTTGCTGGTCGCGATGTATTGCGGCATCCCCGCCGCGATCGAGACCAGCAAGATCGCAGCCGAGGTGTTCGGCGAGGCGCCTGCGGAGGGGTAGGGCACCGGCCCGTGCCGTGATAGGGACGTTGCCGACTGCGACCGGCAACAGGATGTGCCCAAGGATCTGCCATGTCCGCCTTCCCGACCTCGACCACCGTGCTCGATTCCGTGCTGTTTCGCGATGCCTTCGGCACGCGCGCGATGCGCGAGGTGTTTTCCGATCTGCGGCTGATCGAACGCTATGCCGAGGTCGAAGTCGCGCTGGCGAAGGCCGAAGCACGTTGCGGCGTGATTCCGGTTGACGCGGCCGAGCAGATCGCGGAGCGGACCAACGTCGCCGCGTTCGATTTCGATCTGCTGCGGCAGGAGACCGATGTGGTCGGCTACCCGATCCTGCCGCTGGTGCATCAGATGGCAAAGCAGTGCGGCGAGGCCGGCCGCTATGTCCATTGGGGCGCGACCACCCAGGACATCATGGACACCGCCGTGGTGCTGCAGCTGCGCGATGGCCTGGAGATCATCGAGGATGACATCGCTGCGTTGCGCGGCATCCTCGTCGATCTCTCGAAGAAATACCGCGACACGCCGATGGCCGGCCGCACCCATTTGCAGCAGGCGCTGCCGGTGACCTTCGGCTACAAGACCGCGATCTGGCTCGCCGCGTTCGATCGGCATGCCGTGCGACTGGCGGAGTTGAAGCCGCGCGCACTGGTCGGCCAGTTCGCCGGCGCCGCCGGCACGCTGGCCTCGCTGGGCGACAAGGGCTTCGAGGTCCAGAAGGCGCTGTGCGAGGAACTCGGGCTCGGCGTTCCTGTCTCGACCTGGCATGTCGCGCGCGACGGTCTGGCGGAAGCGGTAAATTACCTCGCGCTGGTCACGGGAACACTCGGCAAGATCGCGCTCGACATCATGATCATGGCCTCGACCGAATTCGGCGAGGTCTACGAACCCTTCGTGAAGGGACGCGGCGCGTCCTCGACCATGCCGCAGAAGCGCAACCCGATCTCGTCGGAGCTGATGCTCGCGGCCGCCAAGGCGGTGCGCCAGCATGCGGGCCTGATGCTGGACGCGATGGTGCAGGATTTCGAACGCGCCACCGGTCCGTGGCACGCCGAATGGATGGCGATCCCGGAAAGCTTTGTGCTGACAGCAGGCGCTTTGCACCAGGCCAGGTTCGCGCTTGGCGGCCTGATCGTCGACGGGAAGCGGATGGCCGACAATCTCGACATCAGCCGCGGGCTGATCGTTGCTGAAGCCGTGATGATGGGCCTTGCGCCCGCGATCGGCCGGCAGGAGGCGCATGACGTCGTTTATGACGCCTGCCGTGTCGCCAACGACAAGGGCCTGACGCTGGCCGCGGTGCTGGCCGCGTATGATCGCGTCGCGAGCCGGATCGATCGGGCGACGATCGACCGCCTCACCGCGCCGAAAAACTATCTCGGCCTTGCGCCTGAGATGGTCGACCGGGTGCTGATGTCTGTGAAGCGGTAAAATTCGACGCAATTGCTCGCTGTGGCGTGATCGGGCGCAGCGGGAGGGAACCTTGCGAATGCGGATCGAATTGGACTACGAATCCTGAAGAGACCCTCAAACGCCACGGCGCTTCATGACCGCACATCAACGCAATCTTTCCGCCTCGATCGATCCGGTAAAACTCGATCGGCTCGCCGAAGTCGCAATCAAGGTCGGCCTGCAGCTGCAGCCGGGGCAGGATTTGCTGCTGACGGCGCCTGCGGCGGCAATGCCGCTGGTGCGGCGGGTCGTGGAGCATGCCTACAAGGCCGGTGCGGGTCTCGTGACCCCGTTCTTCTCCGACGAAGAGCTGACGCTGGCGCGCTACCGCTACGCCAACGACGCGAGCTTCGATCGCGCCGCAGGCTGGCTCTATGAGGGCATGGCGAAGGCGTTCGGCGCCAACACCGCGCGGCTCGCGATCGTCGGCGACAATCCGATGCTGCTGTCGGGCGAAGACCCGACCAAGGTCGCGCGCGCCAGCAAGGCCAATTCGATCGCCTACCAGCCGGCGCTGGAGAAGATCGTCAATTTCGACACCAACTGGAACATCATCGCCTATCCGAGCACGTCCTGGGCCAAACAGGTGTTCCCCGATGATGCCGAGGACGTCGCGGTGGCCAAGCTTGCCGACGCGATCTTCGCCGCCTCCCGGGTCGATCAGGACGGCGCCGTCGCCGCCTGGGACAAGCACAATGCCAGGCTGCGCGAGCGCACCGAATGGCTGAACGGCCAGCGCTTCCACGCGCTGAAATATTCCGGTCCGGGAATGGACCTCACGATCGGGCTCGCCGACGGTCATGAATGGGAAGGCGGTGCGTCGACCGCCAAGAACGGCATCGTCTGCAATGCCAATATCCCGACCGAGGAAGTGTTCACGACGCCGCACTGCCGCCGCGTCAGCGGCCACGTCGTCAGCTCCAAGCCGCTGTCCTACCAGGGCACGCTGATCGACAATATCTCGGTCAAGTTCGAGGAAGGCCGCATCGTCGAGGCGAAGGCCTCGCGCGGTGAGGAAGTCTTGAAGAAGGTGCTCGACACCGATGAGGGCGCGCGCCGGCTCGGCGAGGTCGCGCTGGTGCCGCATTCCTCGCCGATCTCGAAGAGCGGGCTGTTGTTCTTCAACACGCTGTTCGACGAGAACGCCGCCTCGCACATCGCGCTCGGCCAGTGCTACTCGAAATGCTTCATCAACGGCGACAAGCTGACGCCGCAGCGGATCGCCGAGCAGGGCGGCAACAAGAGCCTGATCCACATCGACTGGATGATCGGCTCCGCCCACACCGACATCGACGGCATCCATGCCGACGGCCGCAGCGTTCCGGTGTTCCGCAAGGGCGAGTGGGCGTAAGGGCGCAGCTAGCTAGCCCAGTTTGCGCGAGGCTCAGTCCCGTCATCCTGAGGTGCGCGCCCTTGCGCGCCTCGAAGGATGCACGGCCCGGATATCGTGGCGCGGAGAGGGCCCGGCCGTTCGCCCTTCGAGGCTCGCTTCGCTCGCACCTCAGGGTGACGGGGATAGATTTGCGGCGCCGGACTAACGTTGCAGGCTTGGCTATTGAAACCGCCGCTCGCGCGCGGCGATCAGCTCGCCGCGCATCGCCAGGAAGCGGCAGGTCTCGTGCTGCGGCCGGAAGCCGAGGCGGCGATAGATCTTCAGCGCGGGGGCGTTGCGGCTCGAGACGTTGAGCCAGCAGGGATGCTCGACCGACACGTCGTGTGCGCTCAGCACCCGATAGACCAGGAGCTGGCCGAGCCCGCGTCCCTGCCGCGCCGGGTCGACGGCGACCGACTCGATCCACATCGAGTTCCGCTCCGGTTCGGTCAGGCAGAAGCCCGACATCTGTCCGTCCTCCGAGGCGATCCAGACCTCGCTCTCGGTCAGGACCTGCGCCATCTCCTCCGGCGAATACAGCCGGAACGCGGCGTCCGAGGCATAGGCGGCGTTGTGGATGCGCGCGACCTCGCCTGCGCAGGCGGTGACGTCTGAGACCTGCTCGATGGTGGCGCGGGCGGCCGCGAGCGTGCGCGCCGGCTGCAACGGCTCGACGCACTTCATCCCGATCTCGGACTCGACATGAACAAAGCCGAAAGCGGCGACGAAGGCCATTCCCGCCGGCCAGTCGCTGCTCACCAGCGTCTGCACGGTGAGATCGGCGTCGGTGTCGATCGCAAGGACGTCGTCGACCAGCGCGAGGCCGATCCGGCGGCGCCGCATCTCGGGCGCCACGACGATCTTGAGGAACCTGGAATGGTGCGCGCCATGGTCGCGCAGCGAGGACTCGGCGAGCCCGACCAGCCGGCCATTCAGCTCGGCAATACGAAAGTCGCGCCCGCCACGGTTCTGCGGCAGCTTCAGGAACTGGTCCCATTGCGGCAGCGTGACAGGGCCTAGCCGCGGTTCCACCGCAGCTGCCTTTGCGTAAAGTGAGACCACCGCTTCCGCATCAGCCTCTCGAAGCGGCCGGATGGTGATGCTGTCATCCATGAGTCGGAAGTTTACCCGATATCGAGCCGATAGACATCCTTTGCCGTCTTCAAGAACAACGCCGTCTTCTCGGCTTCGCTATATTGTGATGCAAGCCGTTTAAAGGTGTTGAAGATCACCTGATAGCTGCACTGTCCCTTATCAGGTGGGAAGTTGCTCTCGAACATGCAACGGTTCGGGCCGAACGCCTCGATGCAGGTCTCCACATAGGGCCGCCAGGCGGCGGCGAGTTCCTCCGACGAGGGCGGCCGGGGGCGCAGGTGGAAGTCATAGCCGAGCAGGCACATCGCCAGCCCGCCGAGCTTGACCACGACGTTCGGGCATCTGGCGATCTCCTGGATCGACGCCTTCCAGGCCGGAAAGGTTTCCGCGCGCTTGCCGGCGAAGCGGCCGGTGCCGACCGGACCGCCGCAATGGTCGAGCACAATCCTTGTGTCGGGGAAGGCGCGGGCGAGGTCGGTGAGTTCACCGATCTGCGGGTGGAACAACCAGGCGTCGAAGCTGAGGCCGAGCGGCGCCAGGCAGGCAAACCCCTTGCGGAAGGTAGCATCCAGCAGGATTCCCTTCGGCCGGTTTGCATACATGTGGGCGACATTGGGGTCCTCGTCCCAGGCCGAGGAGTGGCGGATGCCGCGGAACCGGCCGTTGCCGGCGGCAATCTCGGCCTCCAGCACCGCCTTGGCCTGGTCGCCGATCAGAAGGTTAACGTGGCTGACGATGCCGGCGCAGATCGCCGCCTTGCCGTAGCCTCCGCTCGCCGCCATCGCCGCGACGCCGTTGGCGAACTCGACCTCGCCGACCGGGCGGAACGCTTCCGGGCCATCGGCGCGGTACATCGACCGGCAGTCGACATAGACGGTGGCCACGATGTTGTGACCTGAGGCAATGTCGTCGCGCATGTCCTCGATCAGGTAGCGCAAGCCCCCGCGATCCCAGAGGTGGTGATGCGGATCGACGATCGGCCTGTCAGGATCGATGATCTCCTCGGTGTATTGGGCGAGCCAGTCTTCGCGCGGATCGGCATAGAGTCCGCTGGCGGAGGCGGGTAACGTGCTGGCCATCGATTTTCACTCCCGTTGGTTTTGCTTCTTCTTGAACAGAATTACACGCCGTCGAGAATGATCACCGTCGGCGTCGCAGGCAGGGTGTCGCGCGAAATCCGTAAGGTACGCTCGCCGCCGCGGCGGTCGATCTCGAATTGCTGGCCGATCAGGCGCATGAACTCATCGAGCGGGGTGGCGAAGCGGTGCATCGGCAGCACCACCGATGCACGCAGCCGCTTGGTGATCTCGGAGATGCCGTCGAGCGACATCGTATAGGTGCCGTCGATCGGCACCATCACGATGTCGAGCCGGCCGATCGCCGCGAAATGGCTGTCGTCGAGCTTGACGTGGAGGTGGCCGAGATGGCCGATGCAGAGACCGGCGACCTCGAAGATGAAGATCGAGTTGCCGTCCTTGATCATCTCGCCGCCGGAATCTTCGCCCCAATAGCGGCGGATGTCGGTGGTGACGTTGCGGATATAGACGTCGCCGATGCGGTCAGCGTAATGCGCGGGCTGGCCGTTCTCACCCCAGCCGTGCAGCACATGGGGGATCCTCGGGTCGGGAAACAGCGTGTAATGCGTCGCGTGGGCCCGGTTCATGGTCGCGACGTCGGGCAATCGCCCGGTTTGGTAGACGCCGTTGTAGTCGGTCGCGATCCGGACGCCGCCGGGCGTGTCGATATAATAGGTCGAATGGCCGGCATAGGTGATCGCGACCTCGTCGGCATTGGCAGCAACGCGCCGGAAGTTCACCGGAATGGCGCGCGGCGGCGCACTGGCCATCGCCAGGCATTCGCTGCGCTGGGCATCTTGCGCGACGGCATGGCTGGTCAAGGTTCCCAGCAAGACGAGCGCGGCGAGCAGTCTCAGCATGACCTGTCCCGTCATTGGCGGCGCAAGCCTACCGCGCAATTGCCTTGCCGTCATGATGAGACCAGCGCATCGCTCCATGGCGCTGATTGCAACACGATCCAGGCGATTATCGCGCCGGGTCGCGCTACCATGCCGTGCAGATCATGGAGATCAGGGAGTTCTGCGTGACCGACACCGCCTCTTCGCCATGTGCGTCATGGACCAAACGGCTTGAGCCATTGCGCCATGTCGACGCAGGCGTGCTCAACATCGCCTATTACGAGGCCGGCCCGGCGGACGGTCCGGTCGTGCTGCTGATGCACGGCTTCCCCTACGACATCCACTCCTTTGTCGACGTTGCACCGATGCTGGCGGTGCAGGGCTGCCGGGTCATCGTGCCCTATCTGCGTGGTTACGGGCCAACGGTATTCCGCGACAAGGCGACGCCGCGCTCGGGCGAGCAGGCCGCGGTCGGAGCCGACCTGATCGCGCTGATGGATGCGCTCGACATCAAGCGCGCAGTGTTCGCCGGCTATGACTGGGGCGGCCGCGCCGCATCGATCGGCGCGGCGCTGTGGCCGGAACGCTGCATCGGGCTGGTCTGCACCAATGGCTACATGATCCAGGACATCGCGCATGCGATGGTGCCGGCGCCGCCGGATCGCGAGGTGCCGCTGTGGTATCAGTACTACTTCCAGCTCGAGCGGGGGCGCGCAGGGCTTGCCGCCAACCGGCGCGGCATCGCGAAAATCCTGTGGTCGCAATGGTCACCCAGCTGGGTGTTCGACGAGGCCTGCTTCGAGCGGACTGCGGTCGCGTTCGACAATCCTGATTATGTCGAGGTCGTGATCCATAGCTACCGGCATCGTTACGGCGTTGTCGAAGGAGACCCGCAATATGCGGATCTGCAGCGGCGGCTCGACACATTGCCTGTGATCAAGGTCCCGGCCATCTCGCTCGACGGCGCCGACGATGGCGTGACGTTCGTGTCCGACGGCAGTCGCACCGCGGCAAAGTACACGCGCCGCCTGGCCCATCGCGCAATTCCGGGCGTCGGCCACAATGTGCCGCAGGAAGCCCCTGAGGCATTTGCCGCGGCGGTGATCGAGGTGATGAAGGCTTAAGCGCGGTCTCACGCTTGCCGCGGGCTGATCTTCCAGGCGATGGCGAGCGTCACCAGCGTCAGAATGCCGCTGACCAGCGCAGCTCCCGGAATCGTCAGCGCCAATGCCGCGGTTGCGGCCCAGCCGATCGAGGAGAAGGCCTCCGCGAAGGTGGCGATCCGGGAGGAGGTCTGGCGCCGGCGGAACTGGCTGCGCTTGGCCTGCGCGCGGAACCAGAGCTGGACGGCGGCGGCGGATGCGGTCGCGATGACGATCGCGATTGCCGTCACCGCAGCCTGCTGCGGCGAGGCGAATATCAATGCGGCCACCAGCGGCGCGAACGCCACGGCGATTGCGATCAGCACGACCTCGATCTTGGCGCGGGTCACGCGCGACGGCGGCAGCGGCGCGGTCGCCACCAGATCGGGAGCGTCCTCGCCCGAGATGGTCAGCCAGGCAAGCCCGCCGGCGAGCTGGCCCGCGGCCATCACGATGACAGGCGTAATCAGCACGATCGCGGTCGAGGTGCCGGAGAAGCTGCGCCACAGCATCAGCGCCGGCGGCAACAGATAGAGCATCTGCATCAGGCTCTGCGACAGCAGCCACGGATCGCGGCGCAGCAGCAAGATCTCCTTGCGTCGCAACGCCTGCTGCCGCGAGCCGGGGCGAAACGCGCGGGCACGCCCCTGCGTGACCGCAGCCGGATTGGCGGCGACGCTTGCGACCGTGTCGGCAAACCGCGGTGCGAACACCGCCATCACGACGCCGAGCAACACGAGGCTTGCTGCGAGCAGCAGCATCATGATCTCGAGGTCGCCGAGCGAGGCGCGCGCCGGCCACCAGAGCAGGCTGTCGAGGGCGGGAGCAATTCGTGCCGCGGTATCCGAGGTCAGGAAGGCAAACCGCGACAGCGTGCCATAGGACAGCACGGCGACGATCTGCAGCGCGATGACGAAGCCTGCGCCGATGACGGCGGAGACGATCTGCGCCACAAGCCGGGTCCGGCTCGGCCCGATCCGGCGAAACAGGAAGGCGGTGACGGCGATCGCCGTGGCGGCCGCCGACAGCCCGATCGCAAGCACGACGCCGAAGCCGGCGAGCCAGCGCGGGCCGCCGAGATACACCAGCACGTCGATGAAGGGCGTCGACAGCAGCAGCGCCATGCTGCTCACCGTCAGCGCGATGGCGGCGATCCGGATCGAGAAGATGTTGGTGAGCTTCGCCGGCGACGACATGATCAAATCGAGATCGGCGCGGGCATAGAACACGCGCGTCACCGACTCGATCGCCTGCGAGAGCATCAGCGCCCAGGCCAGGAAGATCGTCGCGGTCAGCACGATCAGCGAGGACGGATCGAGCGGAAACCGCAGATCGGCATAGCGGCTGACCACGGCATAGGCCGGCAGATGCAGGATCGCCGCGAAGATCAGGAGGCCGATCACCGCGCGATTGCGCCGGCGCCGGCCGCCGGTCATCATCGCCAGCCATTCGCGCCACGCCAGGCGGAATTCGTGGCGGGCGAACCAGGAGAGATGGGCGACCGAGTTCACGCGGCCGCCGCTTCGGTATCGACCAGCGCGATGAACATGTCCTCGAGCGTGGTGTCGTTGCGGCCGTTCTGCTCGCGCAGCTCGGCCAGTGTGCCCTCGGCGATCAGCCTGCCGGCCGCGATCACGCCGATGCGGTCGGCCATGCGCTCGGCGACTTCGAGAATGTGGGTGGTCATGATCACGGTGCAGCCGGTGCGGACGCGCTCCTGCAACAGCCCCTTGACGTGACGCGCCGACAGCGCGTCGAGGCCGGTCAGCGGTTCATCGAGAATGATCAGGCGCGGATCGTGCACCAGCGCACCGGCGAGCGCCACCTTCTGGCGCATGCCCTTGGAGAAACCTTCGCAGCGCTCGTTGAGATGCGGCTCAAGCCCGAGTGACACCAGGAGATCGCGCGCCGACTGCTCCGACGTGCGGGGATCGATGCCCCACAGGCCGGCGACGAATTCGAGATACTCCAGCGGCGTCAGCTTGTCGTAGATCATCGGCTCGTCGGACACCCAGGCCATGATCTGCTTGGCGGCGACCGGATCGGCCAGCGCATCGATGCCGAGGATCGATACCGAGCCGGCATCGGGCCGCAGCAGTCCCGCCACCATGCGCAGCGTCGTGGTCTTGCCTGCGCCGTTCGGCCCGAGCAGCGCATAGAACTCGCCGACCCGGATGGTGAGATCGAGCGCGTCGACCGCCGGGCGGTCAAAACGCTTGGTTAACCCTCGCACGGCGAGTGCGGACAGTTGCGATGTCATGGTGCTTGGCGATCCGGGATTTCGCTCGTCGGTTGCGCAAACTTGGACAAAAACCGTTTCGGTGCAGTGAATCGCACGGGGCAAATCGCCGGCGATATCCGTATTACCCCGTGCTGCGGTAAATCTCCGCAAATGTGATGATATAGCCGGATCAGCGGTTTGTTGACAGGGATCGGGCGTTTTGGCTCAATCGGGGCGGACATAGGCGGCTTTCAGCGCTCCCGACACAAGGGCGCGAAGGCGGGATGCAACGAGCGATCGATAAGAATCGCCGGGCATCGGGGAGGGAACGATGCTGGACTTTGTTCAGCAGCTCGTCAGCGGCATTGCGCTCGGCTGCGTTTACGGCCTGATCGCGCTCGGCTTCGTGCTGGTCTACAAGGCAACCGAGGTCGTCAATTTCGCGCAAGGCGATTTGATGATGCTGGGCGGCTTTTTCGCCTTCACCTTCATCGGCATGCTCGGGCTGAATTACTGGGTCGGCTTCGCCGGCGCGGTGATCTGCATGGCGCTGTTCGGCATGCTGGCCGAGCGGCTCGTGGTGCGGCCGATTCTCGGTTATCCGCAATTCTCCATCATCATGGCGACGATCGGGCTCGGCTATTTCCTGCGCTCGGTTGCCGGCATGATCTGGGGCACCGACGACTTCAAGATCGAAACGCCGTTCAGCCAGGGCGTGCTGCGAATTGGCAGCCTCGTGCTCGCCTACGACAAGCTGTCGGTGATCGCGGCGACCATCATCCTGTGCGCGCTGCTCTATCTGTTCTTTAACCGCACCACGCTCGGCACCGCGATGCGCGCCAGTTCCGAGAACATGCTGGCTGCCTATTACATGGGCATCCCGGTCAAGCGCGTGGTCTCGATCGTCTGGGCGATCTCGGCGGCGGTGGCGACCTGCGCCGGCGTGCTGCTGGCGCCGATCACCTTCATCCATTCCAATGTCGGCCTGGTGCTGGGGCTGAAGGCGTTTCCGGCCGCGGTGCTCGGCGGCTTCGGCTCGATCCCGGGTGCGGTGGTCGGCGGCGTCCTGATCGGCGTGATCGAGAGCATGGCCGGCTTCTATCTGCCGCAGGGATGGAAGGACGTCGCGCCCTACATCGTGCTGCTCGCAGTGCTGCTGCTCAAGCCTGAGGGCCTGTTCGGCCTTCATGTCCGCAAGAAGGTTTGAGGAGGAAGCATGCGGTTTCTCTTCAAGACCGACTATGAAGACGACATCAGACTGTTTCCGCATTCCGGCTACGTCTATTCCTACGGCCTGCTGTTGGCGGTGCTGCTGATTGCGCCCTATGTGCTCTCGAGCTATCTGATGAGCCAGCTGGTCTTCGTCTGCATCTACGCGACGGTCGGCGTCGGGCTCTTGATCCTGACCGGCTTCACCGGACAGGCCTCGCTCGGCCATGCCGCGTTTCTGGCGATCGGCGCCTACACCGCGGCCTACCTGCAGCAATTCAACGTGCCGTTTCCAGTGTACTTCCTCGCTGCCGGGCTGTTGACCGGCGTCGTCGGCGCGCTGGTCGGATTTCCGGCGCTGCGGCTGCAAGGCATCTATCTCGTGATCGCCACGATCTCGTTTGCCTTCATCGTCGAGGAAATCATGGCGCGCTGGGAAAGCGTGACCAACGGCAATGAGGGCATGCGGGTCAAGACCATGCAGCTCTTCGGCACCACGGTGTCGCGCGACGGCCCGACCTTCTATTATCTCTGCCTCGCGGTGCTTGTGCTGACCATCGTCGGCACGCTCAATCTGCTGCGCTCGCCGACCGGCCGCGCCTTTGTCGCGATCCGCGACAGCGAGACCGCGGCGCGCAGCATGGGGATCAATGTCGCGCTCTACAAGGTGAAGTCGTTCGCGATCTCGGCCGCGATCACCGGCTTTGCCGGCGTGCTGTTCGCCCACAAGCTGTCCTTCATCTCGCCCGAGATGTTCACGCTGCAGCTCTCGATCGAGTTCATCATCGTGATCCTGATCGGTGGCACGTTCAGCCTGCATGGTGCGGTGCTGGGCGCGATCTTCCTGGTCATGATCGATCCGTTCCTGACCTATCTGAAGGACGACATGCCCGGCGTGATCGCGGGCGCTGCGGCCACGTTGGGCGCCGGCGCCGAGCGCGCAGGCCACATCCAGGATGCGGTCGCGGCCTTTGCTTCCGCCAACGGGCTCAAAGGCGCGATCTACGGCATCATCATCGTGGTGTTCGTGCTGTTTGAGCCCCTGGGGCTCTATGGCCGCTGGCTCAAGATCAAGCTCTTCTTCCAGCTGTTCCCGCTCTACAAGCGCGCGACCTTCAAGCGGCAGAAGATCTACGTGAAATCGGAGCGGAACCGATGAGCTATTTCCGCGCCGAGAACCTGTCGCTGCATTTCGGCGGCCTCAAGGCGGTCGATGCCGTCAGCTTCGCGGTGGAGAAGGGCGAGATCCTCTCGATCATCGGGCCGAACGGCGCCGGCAAGAGCTCGATCTTCAACCTGATCTCGCGGATCTATCCGCCGACCTCGGGCAGGATCTTCTTCGAGGATCAGGACATCACCCAGCAGCCGGCCTACGACATCGCGAAGCTCGGCATCGCGCGCACCTTCCAGAACATCGAGCTGTTCGAGAATGCGACCGTGCTGAGCAATCTCCTGGTCGGCCGCCATCGCCATTCCACGACGCAGCTCTGGCAGGAGCTGTTGTTCCTGCCGAGCGTCCGCGCCGGCGAGAAGGCGCATCGCCGCCGCGTCGAGCAGGTGATCGAATTCCTCGATCTCGAGCCCTACCGCGACAAGCTGATCTCGGGCCTGCCCTACGGCGTACGCAAGGTGATCGAGCTGGCGCGGGCGCTGTGCTCGGAGCCGAAGCTGATCCTGCTCGACGAGCCGTCGTCCGGCCTCAATGTCGAGGAGACCGACGACATGTCGTTCTGGATCCGTGACATGAAGAGCGAGCTCGGCATCACCGTGCTGATGGTCGAGCACGACATGACCCTGGTC
>NZ_VKHP01000520.1 GCF_010811875.1 Bradyrhizobium uaiense | reverse complement strand
AGCGGACGGCGAAGTCGTGCAGGCCTGACGCCCTAGTGGTAGGTGTCTCCTCGCAAGACGCGAAAGCGTTCTTGCGAAGACGGTGACAACAAAGCCCAGTCTCGCCTGGGAGAGCACGTATAAGCCGTAACCCATCGCGCAGGGAAAGCTGGATTGCTCCGGTTACACCTGTGGTCCTACCCCCGAGCTTTCTACCCTTTGCTCGGGGCCCATGGGTGCGATCGGCACCCGGCTTTCCCTGCGCCCTCTGTTCGAAGAGAGGGCGGAACGAACGAGCAAGACTCGGACAACCATGTCGCGAGAATGCGAAACTGCGTCCCCGACCACAGTGTCATCGCCCCAGTACGCCGCGGCTTCTCGGCTCAAGCACAAGCGCCTCTGGAATACCGGATCACCGCTTTCGCTGACGATGACACCGAATGCTCGCTATCTGAAAGGTTGAATCAGCTTTGACGCCCGTCATCCCCGCGCAACGGCGAAGCCGTTGTCGCTGGAGGTGCGAGCCTTGCGGCGCACTTGCGCCGCGGAGCGAGCCTCGAAGGATGGACGGCCCGGCTGGTGGCCGTCGATCCTTCGAGACGCGCTACGCGCTCCTCAGGATGACGGGTCTGATAGCTTTCGCCAGGACGACAGCTGTGATGAAATCGAGCCGTTCGTGTATCCAGCGCGCGACCTCATCGTGACAGCCGCATCACCGTGTTCACATCGTTCACACCAAGAGGCACCATGACCGACACCATCGAAGCTCCCGACGGCGGCTACCGCTTCATGCCCGGCGTCAGTCAGTATTCCTGCGGCATCGGTGCTCTGCCCGGTTATGCCATCGAGCGGGTCAGGTTCTCTGAATCGGTACCCTTGAGCGCGGGTTTTGAACGGATTGCCGATATCATCCGCGACGCCGGCCGCCCGCTGACGGCATTCGGGGCCTGCGAACTGCGCTCGCCGGCACCGT
>NZ_VKHP01000519.1 GCF_010811875.1 Bradyrhizobium uaiense | reverse complement strand
GCGCCAACTCCGAGCACCGCATCGAGCGGATCAAGGACACCGCGGTCTTGCGACTGCGCAACAAGCTGCTGCCGCTGATCCATCTGAAGAAGCTCCTGAAGATCGACGACGGCGCCACCACCACCGATGCCGAGAACGGCTTCATCGTGGTCACGCAAGTCGGCAGCCAGACCTTCGGCATCGTGGTCGACGGCGTGTTCCACACCGAGGAGATCGTGGTCAAGCCGATGTCGACCAAACTGCGCCACATCGACATGTTCTCCGGCAACACCATCCTGGGCGATGGCGCGGTGATCATGATCATTGATCCCAACGGCATCGCCAAGGCATTGGGCGCCTCCGGCTCCTCGGCCCATGACATGGCCGACGACAATGCGAGCGCGCATGCCGCGAGCGGCGAGCAGCTCACTTCGCTGCTGGTGTTCCGCGCCGGATCGAGCCAGCCCAAGGCGGTGCCGCTCGGCCTCGTCACCCGGCTGGAGGAGATCGCAACCGACAAGATCGAGCTCTCGAACGGCCGCTACATGGTGCAGTACCGCGAGCAGCTGATGCCGCTGGTGCAGATGGCCGGCGTCGAGGTGCAGTCGCAGGGGGCGCAGCCGATCCTGGTGTTCGCCGACGACGGCCGCTCGATGGGGCTCGTGGTCGACGAGATCATCGACATCGTCGAGGAGCGGCTCAACATCGAGGTCGCGGGCAGCCAGGACGGCATTCTGGGCTCCGCAGTGATCAAGGGCCAGGCCACCGAGGTGATCGATGTCGGCCACTTCCTGCCGATGGCGTTTGCCGACTGGTTCTCGCGCAAGGAGATGCGCCCGTCGGCCAGTTCGCAGTCGGTGCTGCTGGTCGATGACTCAGCGTTCTTCCGCAACATGCTGGCGCCGGTGCTCAAGGCCGCCGGCTACAAGGTGCGGACCGCGCCGAATGCGCAGGAAGGGCTCGCCGCGCTGCGCTC
>NZ_VKHP01000518.1 GCF_010811875.1 Bradyrhizobium uaiense | reverse complement strand
CGAGCAGCGGAACGGCGCCGAAGGCGATCACCGCCGCGATGGCGATTGCAACGGCCCGGGCGCCGGGCGAAAGCTGTCCTGTCGAAGGTGCTGTGCTCATCGCCTAGACTCTCTCGACCAGCTTCTGACCGAACAGCCCGGACGGCCGCACCAGCAGCAGCACCAGCGCCACGACATAAGCCGCCCACGCCTCGATGCCGCCGCCGAACAACGGCCCGACATAGACCTCGGCGAGTTTCTCGATGGCACCGATCAGAAGGCCTCCGATAATCGCGCCGGCGATCGAGTCGAAGCCGCCGAGCACCAGCACCGGCAGCGCCTTCAGCACCACCAGCGACAGCGAGAACTGCACGCCGAGCCGCGCGCCCCACAGCAGTCCCGCCACCAGCGCGACGATGCCGGAGGCGGTCCACACAATGGCCCAGACCCGCGGCAGCCGCAGCCCGACAGCGAGCGCCGCGAACGGATGGTCGGCGACCGCGCGAAACGACAGCCCGGTGCGGGTGTAGCGGAAGAACAGCGCGAACAGCGCCACCAGGCTGCCCGCGACCGCCGCGGCGAACAGGTCGAACCGGCTGATGAAGACCCCGGCGAGGTCGAGCGGCACGTCGCTGATCCCGATGTCGAGGCCGTGGACTTGGGTGCCCCACAACAGCTGCGCCGCCCCCTCGATCACGTAGGACAAGCCGAGCGTCGCCATGAACAGCGTGATCGGCGGCTGGTTGACCAGCGGCCGCAGCACCGCGCGCTCGACGCTGACGCCGAGCGCGACCATGATCGCCAGCGTGATCAGGAACGCGAGGGGAAACGAGACGCCGCGCTCGATCAGGCTGACGAAGGTCAGCGCCGCAAACAGCAGCATCGCGCCCTGCGCGAAATTGAGCACGCCCGAGGTCTTGTAGATCAGCACGAATCCGATCGCGACCAGCGAATACATCACCCCCGACAGCAGGCCGCC
>NZ_VKHP01000517.1 GCF_010811875.1 Bradyrhizobium uaiense | reverse complement strand
AAGCTCCTGGGCCAAGCCGGCAAGCCCGCCGGTCAGCAGGCCGCCTGACCTTCACGCAACGCCATCATAGAGCTCGCCGTGCCCGCGCGCACGCGTCAATCGGGCGGTCTTCATCGTATGCGTACGGATCATTTCGCTGGTCACGCATTGCACCTATGGCAGCGAGCACAGCGACATAGAAGTCGTCCCAATCGCCGCAAAAGGGACAGTACTTTGCAAGCTCTTGGTCACTGAGCCGTTCTCGGCAAAGGTTCCGGACAACCAGGCCGCCACCAAAATGGAAAAACGCCGGATCAGAGTCGATGGAAACGCCTCTGGCGTGCAGGTCGTCGAGCTTTGCAAGGATGTCGTCGGGCAGACGGGCTGCCACATATTGCTCGACGCTCTTTCGGATCGGTTCCGGGACCCGCGCCCAGCGCTCCTTGGAAAATTGGTTGGGATCGAGCGGCTTGTCGAAATCAGGAAAATTCATGGAAGCTCCGATTGAGCGATAAGACAGCGTAAACACCAGCGTGGCTCGCACTCGACGTACCCAATATAGGGACATCGTTGCGTTATAGCTCAGGCAAACCGCATCTTGCGGTGGACGCTGCTAGCTTCTGATCATCACGTTAGCCTAGGGCCACGCCGACATCGCGGCTCCAGAGGCGATAGTGTCGCCGTCGCACCTCAGGTCGACTGTCTCAGCATCAGCGGGATCTCTCGTAGATGCCCGCCAGCTCAACCCGATCCGAGACTCATCCCTCCTCGAGATTTTCCACGACAATGCCGTTTCATTGCGTCCGGCCGTAGGTTTCGACCGTGGCTTTCACCCCGATTAGAGGAAAGTGCAATACGATCAATGCCGTTCAGAGGATGGGATATCAGCCGATGGCGGAAAGAATCTCGGTATGCGGATCGTAAGACGGTCCAAGACTATGTTGTGATTGTCGCTGCTCGTTCCCCACCAGTCCCCCACCAGTAC
>NZ_VKHP01000516.1 GCF_010811875.1 Bradyrhizobium uaiense | reverse complement strand
CGTGGTCACGGTGTGGTCGACGGGGATCGCCACGCCGACGCTGGAGGCGCGTGTCGCCGGTAAGCTCGGTTTGCGGACGGACGTGTCGCGCGTGCCGGTGTTCGGTCTGGGCTGTGCGGGCGGCGTCTCGGGCCTGTCGATCGCGTCGCGGCTGGCGGAAGCGCGGCCGGGTGCGAATGTGCTGCTGGTTGCGCTCGAGCTCTGCACGCTCGCGGTCCGGCACGATGAGCTCACCAAGGCGAATATCGTTGCCGCCAGCCTGTTCGGCGACGGCGCCGCCGCAATCGTGCTGCGCGCCGGGGACGGCGGTGCGACGCGGATCGAGGCGGCGGGCGAAAAGCTGTGGCCGGATACGCTCGACATCATGGGCTGGACGGTCGATCCGGAAGGCTTTGGTGTCGTCTTTCAGCGCACCATTCCGGATTTCGTCCGCAATCATCTTGGGTCGGCCGTTGCCGAAATCCTTGCGCGGATGCAGCTGACGACCGACGACATCGACCGTTTCCTCTGCCATCCCGGCGGCTCCAAGGTCATCGCCGCGCTGGAGCGTGCGCTTGCGCTCGATCAGGGCACGCTCGATCACGAACGCGACGTCATCGCGGCTTGCGGCAACATGTCGGCGCCGACGGTGCTCTTTGTCCTCGAACGGGCCTGCGCCAAGGGCTTGCCGCAGCGCTCGCTGCTCACGGCGCTGGGGCCCGGCTTCACGCTCAGCTGCGTTGCGCTCAGGCACGCGGCATGAGCTTCGCTTCGGTCATCCTTGCGCTGGTCACGCTGCAACGTCTCGGCGAGCTCGTGCTGTCACGCCGCAACACGGCGCGGCTCCTGGCGCAGGGCGCGATCGAGGTCGGCGCCGATCACTACCCGCTCATTGTGCTGGTTCACGCCGGCTGGCTGATCGCGCTGTGGGTCTTTGGTCGCAACCAGGACGTCAACCTGGCTGCGCTGGCGGCTTTTCTGGTGCTGCAAGGCT
>NZ_VKHP01000515.1 GCF_010811875.1 Bradyrhizobium uaiense | reverse complement strand
GCGGTCGCGATCGCGGGCATAGCGACGGCTATCGTGGTCGGATTGTGGTTTGCATTCTATCTGCTGGTCTTCCTGCCGCGGAGCGCTCCCTGATGGCGACCGAGACGGACCATAGCCCGGGCGAGGCCGTCGCGGCGCGGATCGAGCGGCGCTGGGCGACGCTGTCGATCGTCATCGTCGGCGTGCTGGTCGGCATGGCGGCCTTTATCGGCATCCACCAGGCGACGATGCCGCAGGGCCGGGTCGAAATCGCCGATCCCAAGACGCTGCATCTGTCCGGCGAGTTCACCGAGAGCAATCTCGGCAGTGAAATGGCGGCCGACGGCTCGGTCACCGTGCGCGCCATCGGCCAGCAATATTCCTTCACGCCGCAATGCATCGTGGTGCCGGCGGACACGCCGATCAACTTGCGCGCCACCAGCGCCGATGTCGTGCACGGCTTCCTGATCGAGGGCACCAACGTCAACACCATGCTGGTGCCGGGCTACATCACGGACCTGCCGGTGCGCTTCAAGGCGCCGGGTGATCATGTGATGCCGTGCCAGGAATTCTGCGGCATCGGCCACCAGGGCATGTGGGGCAAGGTCAAGGTGATCGACAAGGGCGCGTTCCGCGACATGGCGGCAGCGAAGCGGAGGCCGACCTGTGTTGACTAACAAGCGGCTCATCCTCTCTCACTTCTGGCTCGCCTTCATCGTGTTCGGTGCGGCGCTGGTGCTCGGCGCCTGGCAGATGTTCGTGCGCAGCCCGCTGAACGCCTGGCATTTCAATCCAGAGTTCTACTATCGCTCGGTCACCGCGCATGGCTCGGCGATGGGATACGTATTCCCGACGTTGATCGCGATGGGATTCGGCTATGCGATCACCGAAGCGTCGCTGGAGAAGGCGCTGGTTGGGCGGCGCTGGGCCTGGGCCGGTTTCTTTCTGGTCGCCGTCGGCGCCGTTGTCGCGATGATCCCGGTGTCGCTGGGCCTCGCCTCGGTGCTCTACACCTTCTATCCGCCGATGGTCGGCAA
>NZ_VKHP01000514.1 GCF_010811875.1 Bradyrhizobium uaiense | reverse complement strand
CGCCATCCGCTCCCACGCCGCGTCGCTCAATACCAAACGGTCCATCACACCCAAGGCGGCCTCCCCAAAAGCAGCCTTGAATCTGATTTGCTCCTAAAAGGGAATCCTTAGAGTCCACACCACCTAGCGCTCGTGCGCCTGTCATCGCGCCAAAATGCCGCGATCTCCTCCTGCATGCACGCCATACGCACCCTCTGCTTGTGCAGGAACGCTCGACGAGGCACAGCAAAACCGCTCCGGAATGCCTATATTGGGCGCCGTATAGCGGCCAACGCCGCCAAAGCTCAGGGACTCCCGTGTTATATCTGGAACTTGCGATCGTGGCGGTCTTGATCGTCGTCAACGGTCTGTTGTCGATGTCGGAGCTCGCGATCGTCTCCTCCCGCCCGGCACGCCTGGCGGCGCTGGTCGAACGAGGCGTCAGCGGTTCGCGCCGCGCGCTGGCGCTGGCCTCCGATCCCGGAAAATTCCTCTCCACGGTGCAAATCGGCATCACGCTGATCGGCGTGCTGTCGGGCGCATTCTCAGGTGCCACGCTCGGCCAGCGCCTCTCGCAATGGCTGTTCGAGCTCGGGGTGTCCGCGAACGTCGCCGATGCGGCCGGTGTCGGCATCGTCGTCGGCGTGATCACCTATGCCTCGCTGATCGTCGGTGAGCTGGTGCCGAAGCAGATCGCACTGCGCGATCCGGAGTCCGTCGCCGTGCGCGTCGCCCCGGCCATGACGATGATGGCGCGGCTGTCGCTGCCGCTGGTGTGGCTGCTCGATCGCTCCGGCAAGCTGCTGCTGTGGGTGCTCGGCCATCGCGAGGACGCGCAGGACCGCGTCAGCGAGGACGAGATCAAGACGCTGGTGGTGGAAGCCGAAAACGCGGGCGTGCTGGAGCCCGGCGAAAAGGAGATAATCGCCGGCGTGATGCGGCTCGGCGATCTGCCGGGGGGCGCCGGGATGGCGGCGCGCCACGGGGGCAGCCTGGTCGAGCTCGAGGCACCCGCGCCCGACAACCCGTCGGCGGTGAAGAAGAGCACTCAACCGGGGTGCGTAGGGGTCGACGGCCACCGGGATCATGAGCGCGGCAG
>NZ_VKHP01000513.1 GCF_010811875.1 Bradyrhizobium uaiense | reverse complement strand
CTCGCCAACGTCAAGATGTCGATGAACCCGTTCGACGAGATCGCCGTCGAGGAAGCGCTGCGGCTGAAGGAAGCCGGCAAGGCGACCGAAGTGGTGGTGGTGTCGATCGGACCGGCGCAGGCCTCCGAGACCATCCGCACCGCGCTTGCGATGGGCGCCGACCGCGGCATCCTGGTCAAGGCCGAAGGCAATGTCGAACCGCTCGCCGTCGCCAAGATCCTGAAGGCGGTGGTCGACGCGGAGCAGCCCGGCCTCGTCATTCTCGGCAAGCAGGCGATCGACGACGATTCGAACCAGACCGGCCAGATGCTGGCCGCGCTGCTCGGCTGGTCGCAGGCGACCTTCGCCTCGAAGCTCGAGGTCGAAGGATCCGACTTCAAGGTCACGCGCGAAGTCGATGGCGGCCTGCAGACCATCAAGCTGAAGGGCCCGGCGATCGTCACCACCGACCTCCGCCTCAACGAGCCGCGCTATGCGTCGCTGCCCAACATCATGAAGGCGAAGAAGAAGCCGATCGACGACAAGAGCGTCGCCGACTACGGCGTCGATGTGACGCCGCGTCTGGAAGTGCTGAAGACCGCGGAGCCGGCGGGCCGCAAGGCGGGCGTCAAGGTCAAGGACGTCGCCGAACTCGTGAACAAGCTCAAGACCGAAGCCGGGGTTCTCTGATGACGACGCTGTTGATTGCCGAACACGACCACGAGACCCTGAAGGACTCGACCAACAAGGCGCTGACTGCGGCGAGCCAGCTCGGCGGCGATGTGCATGTGCTGGTCGCCGGTGGCGGCCAGGGCACCAAGGCGGCGGCGGAAGCAGCCGCCAAGCTTGCCGGCGTCACCAAGGTGGTGGTTGCCGAAAGCCCCGCCTATGAACACGACCTTGCCGAGCCGCTGGCTGCGCTGATCGTCGCGCTTGCGCCGAACTACGACGCCTTCGTCGCGCCCGCGACCTCGCGCTTCAAGAACGTGATGCCGCGCGTCGCAGCGCTGCTCGACGTCATGCAGGTCTCCGAGATCATCAAGGTCGTCGCGCCCGACACATATGAGCGGCCGATCTATGCCGGCAACGCGATCCAGAC
>NZ_VKHP01000512.1 GCF_010811875.1 Bradyrhizobium uaiense | reverse complement strand
GATGTCGGCGCCGGCAATGAAGGCCTTGTCGCCGCTGCCTGTCAAAATCGCGCCGTGTACCGCGACGTCGGCCTTGGCGTCCTCGAACGCCGCCTTCAAATCCCTCCAGGTCGGCGTGTTGAGTGCGTTGAGAACCTTCGGGCGATTGAGGGTGACGTAGGCGACACCGTTCTTTTTCTCATAGAGCACGTTTGCGAGCGCCAGGACGTCGGCCATTGTTGTCTCCTGTGATCCGGGGAAGGGGCGGGCGGAACTCGTGAACTCCGCCCGCGCAGTGTCATGATCAGACGAAGGCGCCGATGCCGGTGATGGCCTTGCCGACGATGAGGTTCTGCATCTGGTAGGTACCCTCGTAGGAATAGAGCGCCTCGACGTCGGCGAACAGCTTGCCGACATGGTAGTCGGCAACGATGCCGTTGCCGCCCAGGAGCTCGCGGCCCCAGGCCACCGTCTCGCGCGCCTTTGCAGTACAGAAGGCCTTTGCGAGCGCGGCGTGGTGATCGCTGAGCTTGCCTTCGTCGTCGAGCTGCGCCAGCCGAAGCATCAGGCACTGGCAGGCTGTGAGGTTGCCGAGCATCTTGGCCAGCAAATCCTGCACCAGCTGGAATGACGCGATCGGCTTGCCGAACTGGAGGCGGCTCTGGGTGTAGGCCAGCGTGTTCTCGAAGGCGCCCATCTGGGCGCCGGTCGAGGCCCATCCCACCATGTAGCGGGTCATGCGCAGCACGCGGGCGGTGTCACGGAATGAATTGCCGCCCTGCAGCCGGTTGGCTTCGGGAATGCGCACATCCTTCAGCGTGATCTGGCCGTTCTGCACGACCTTGAGCGCCATCTTGTTCTCGATCTTCTCCACGCTGAAACCGGGCGTGGTCTTGTTTTCGATGATGAAGCCCTTCACCTGGTTGTCGACGACGTCACGCGCCCAGATGATCGAGAGATCGCACCACGGCGCGTTGCCGATCCAGCGCTTTTGGCCGTTGAGGATCCAGGTATCACCCTCGCGTTTGGCGGTGGTGGTAAGGCCGCCGCTCGCGCCGGAGCCGGTCAGCGGTTCGGTCAGGCCGAAGCACCCGATCTTTTCCCAGCGTGCCATCTGCGGCAGCCAG
>NZ_VKHP01000511.1 GCF_010811875.1 Bradyrhizobium uaiense | reverse complement strand
AGTCCGGCCACGTCGTCGCATTTTCAGTCAAGATCTGCGCTTCGTAAGATTTGGACTTACAGAGAGCGCTGGATCGTCTCGATGCGGTAACATTCGATCACGTCGCCGACACGCATGTCGCCGTAGTTCTCGAATGCCATGCCACACTCCTGGCCGGCGACCACTTCCTTCACTTCATCCTTGAAGCGCTTCAGCGTCGACAGCTTGCCTTCGTGCACCACGACGTTGTCGCGGATCAGGCGAACATTGGCGCCGCGTTCCACGGTGCCGTCGGTAACGCGGCAACCCGCGACCTTGCCGACCTTGGAAATGTTGAACACTTCCAGGATCTGCGCGTTGCCCAGCATGGTTTCGCGCAGCGTGGGCGCGAGCAGGCCGGACATCGCCTTTTTGATGTCATCCACGAGATCGTAGATGATGTTGTAGTAGCGGATCTCGATGCCGTTGCGCTTGGCCGCGGCCGCCGCTTCCTTGTTGGCTCGGACCGAGAAGCCGATGATCGCGGCGTTGAAGCCTTCCGCCAGCGTGACGTCGGACTCCGAGATGCCGCCGACGCCGGCATGCAGGATGCGGGCGGCGACTTCGTCGGTGCCGAGCTTCTCGAGCGAGCCCAGGATCGCTTCCAGCGAGCCCTGCACGTCGGCCTTGACGATCAGCGGGAACTCCTTGCGGCCCACGGTCTTGAGCTGCGACATCATCTGCTCGAGCGAGCCGCGCATGCCGGAGATCGAGGCCGCGGCATTCTCGCGCTTCTGGTGCGCGCGGTAGCTCGTGACCTGGCGGGCGCGGGCTTCGTTCTCGACGACGGCGAGACGGTCGCCGGCTTCCGGCGGACCGTTGAAGCCCAGCACCTCGACCGGCACGGACGGACCGGCCTCTTCGAGATTCTCGCCCTGGTCGGAGATCAAGGCGCGGACGCGGCCCATCTCTGCGCCGGCCACGATGATGTCGCCGATCCGCAGCGTGCCGCGCTGCACCAGCACGGTCGCGACCGGACCGCGGCCGCGATCGAGCTTGGCTTCGATCACGGTGCCTTCCGCCGGACGCTCCGAATTGGTCTTCAGGTCGAGGATTTCGGCCTGCAGTGCGATCATCTCGAGCAGACGATCGA
>NZ_VKHP01000050.1 GCF_010811875.1 Bradyrhizobium uaiense | reverse complement strand
AGCGAGAGTATCGGGGTTTTATTTTTGCAACAGAAAGCCGCAATCCGGGTTCTCTGCCTGTCTCGTGGCCTCTGAGATGTATATAAGATACAGTTCCTCCCCCCCAATCTCCCATGCCGCACCCGGCCCCGCCTCGGCAAGACGTGCGGCGGTCTCGGGCAGAAGCGCCGGCGAACCGCTGGTCGCACCGGCAAGCACCCGCTTTATGCCGGCCTTCTGATCGAGAACGGCAACGCCGATCGCGTTGGCGAATTCGCCGGTCTTGCGGCAAATCTTGTGATAGGCCCACGATGCGTCCGCCGACAACCGTGGAACCTCGATCGCGGCGATCACTTCGCTCTCACCGAGCTTCGTCGAAAACGCTCCGTCGACGAAGCTCTCGGCAGCGTAGCGCTTCGGCTGCTCCTCGCCCCCCTGGGCGACGATCACGGCTCCGAGCGCCGCCAGCGTCGAAACCCAGTCTGCGGCAGGGTCCGCATGCGCCAGGCTCCCGCCCATCGTTCCGCGATTGCGCACTGCCCTGTAGGCTATTCCATGCGCCACCGATCGCAGCAGTCCGCACGTCGGGTCCTCCAGGACACCATCCTCGATCTCGGCATGCGTCCATCCGGCCCCGATCGAGAATACCTTGTCGTCGGCTGCAAGCTCCCGAAAGCCGGATGCGCGCTTGATATCGACCAGCAGTTTGGGCCGTGCCAGTCTCAGGTTCAGCATCGGGACCAACGATTGGCCCCCAGCCAACACCTTGGCATTGCCGTCCGCCCCTGCGAGGAGCTCGGTTGCTTCCCCGAGGGTCCGCGCATGCTTGAGCTCGAAAGCCGATGATTTCATCGGGCCACGTCCCTTCGAGATTCTGTCGCCTGCGATGGACGCGCGCGCCGGATTGCCTCCCGTATTCGCTGCGGGCTCGCCGGCACCTGCCGTATCGTAGCGTTCAAGGGCGACAAAGCGTCGTTTATCGCGTTGACGATCGCAGCAGGCGGCGCGATCGCTCCGCCCTCGCCGACCCCCTTGATCCCGTGCGCCGAGTATGGCGATAGCGTCTCGCGATGGTCGATGCGAAATGTGGGCAGTTCCGTCGGACCAGGAAGAATATAATCGAGCAGCGTCGATGCGAGCGGTTGGGCGTTATCGTCATACGGGCTCTCTTCGAACAGCGCAGTACCGATACCCTGCGCTGCACCTCCATAGGTCTGCCCTTCGACAATCATCGGATTAACCATGCGTCCGCAGTCCTCGACGATCGCATAGTCGAGGATCTCGACAAGCCCGGTTTCGGGGTCAACCGCGAGCCGAACGGCGTGCGTGGCGTAGGAGAACACTCCCGTATCGACTTCCGGCTTGTATCCTTCGGTCGCCTCCAGACCCGCCGTGTTCACGGTCTCCGGAAGTTGGTCCGGCCGAAGATACCAGGCACGCCCAACATCCTCGTAAGTGACGCTGGCATTTGCCGCAAAGATGCGCCCTTCGGCAAATCCGACGGCGGCAGGTTCGACTTGCAGCAAATGGGCGGCAATTGACCTGATCCGACCGGCAACGACCTCCGCGGCCCGTGAGACCGCGCCGCCCGACATGACGATCCCGCGCGAAGCATAAGCGCCGGTCGAGAATGGGGTCGTCGCGGTGTCCCCCAGGGTGACCCTGATGTGCTTGAGCGGAACACCCGTCTGTTCGTGAGCAATCTGCGCCAGCGTTGTTTCCAAGCCCTGCCCGATCGTGTGGATGCCTGCGGCAACCTCCAGCGCGCCGTCAGGCGTCAGCTTCACGTGTGCCTGATCGAAGCCCGGCACCAGCGGCAATCCCCAGGATGCAAATACCTTGGTGCCATGCGCAGACTGTTCGGTGAAACTGGCAAACCCGATGCCGAGGTAACGCCCCCGGTCGTCGCGCTTGGCCCCAGCACGGAACGCCTCGAGTCCGATCATGTCCTTTGCGGCAACGAGCGCCTCCGGATAGTCCCCGGAATCGTAGTGCTTGTTCGTGATGTTGGTGTATGGCATGGCCGAAGCCGGGACCAAATTGTCACGGCGTACTTCCCATGCTTCGCGACCGACCTTCTGTGCGATCGCGTCGATAACCTGCTCCATTGCAAAGCAGACGCCCGGCCGCGCAACGCCACGATAAGGCGCGAAAGGCGGCTTGTTGGTCGCAACCGAATAGGTCCGACATCGATAGGCCGGCAGGTGATACGGCCCGGGGAGGTTGCCTCCGGCCTGCGCAGCCTCCAGGCAGGCGGTGAATGGCCAAACGGAGTACGCCCCCGTGTCGACGGACACTTCGGCGTCGAGCGCGAGAAGCCGTCCCTGCGCGTCCGCATAGGCTTTGACGTGGTATTCGTGCTGCCGCGCATTTGCGCCGGCGACAAGATGCTCTCTGCGATCTTCGGTCCAGCGGAAGGGCTTTTTAAAGGTAGCAGCCAGCCAGGCTACGGCAACCTCCTCGGGCTGCAACAGGCACTTGTAGCCGAACCCGCCTCCGACGTCCGGCGGGGCGACCCTGATCTGAGCCTGCGCGATCCCGAGGCACTCGGCCAGCCCGGCCCGTATCATATGCGGCACCTGGGTGGAGGTGTGAATGACAAGCTGATCAGCACGATCATCCCACCAAGCCAACACTCCCTTGCCTTCCATGGGGTGCATCGTCTGACGAGCACATGACATCTCGAGCTCGACCGAGATCGGGGCCTTGGCGATGACTTCGTCGACGCCACTGTCGAAGAACGTCTCCAAGAACAGATTATCACCCCACTCCGGATGCAAGAGTTCCGCGTTCTCGCGGCGACCGCCCGCACAAGATGCGATCACCGGCAGGTCGTCATAGCCGATCTCGACCTGCTCGATCAGATCTTCCGCGATCGCACGGCTCTTTGCCACGCACATGGCGACCGGCTCGCCGACGAAGCGCACCCTGTCGGTGGCCAGGATCGGATACTGCGATACCTTGTATCCCGGAATGGAAGATCGCGTAACGATCGGCGAGACCCCGATGAGATCTTCGGAGAAGAAGGTATCGACGGCGTGATCCGGTGATTTTGCCTTCGACGATATCTTCGCATGCGCCGTTGGACTGCGCAGGAATGCTACTTCCCGTAGCCCGGGCATATGGATATCGCCGACGAACCGGCCTCGACCACGCAAGTGTCGGGCATCCTCTTTGCGCGGGGCTCGCGCCCCAATACCTTCACCGGCCGGGCTGACCCTGCTCATCATGATCCCTTCATGCGCTCCGCCAAACCGACCTCGCCGCTACCAAGGTCACAGTACCTACCCTCTCCTCGCCAAAGGCTTCACACCGGAATGCAAAGCGCATTCGGAACGAGCAGGTTATCGTAGACGCAGCGGCGCTGCCTGAGCCTAAGGCCCTCGTCGGAACGCCGAAACACATCGTGATAAGTCCCGACCTGGTGAATGGTCGCGTCAGGGCGATCAAACAAGACTTGCAAGACGACGTAGTTCGCTCGAGCCTTTATGTTTCCGTCCTCATCTTCGCCGAGCAACTGCAAATTGCTGATCAGATGACGAAGGTACCGCGGTGCAAACATGGCGGTCTTCTCTAGTGCGAACGCCCGATCGCGAATCATGCCCCTATTCTCGCAGTAGATGAGACCAACCGGGTGGCCGCGATCTTCGTTCTCACGCGACAAAACGACATAGCTTGCGTCCGCCGTGAACATCTCGCTCCAGTCGGAGAGCCGCTGCTCGTCGAGGGCGGCTGCGTATTGGCAATTGAACTGCTCAATTGCGTTGCGGAGCAATAGCTGGCGGATTTCCGCGGTGTAGGTGGGATCGGTGGCCGACATCTGATTGGTCCGTATCTCTCGCGTTAGAGTTCCATCGCGCTGCGCCAGTGCTGATACATCGCCCGTATCGACGCCTCGGAGATCAAGGTATCCGCGGTGCCGATGACACCAGGATCCAACTCGACCACATGTTCACCATCGGGGACCGCAAGCATGCCATCCTGCACGAACTTGATGGCTTCGTTGTCTTCGAGGCCAAGGAAGCCTGCGGGTCCCATCAGGTTGCCTTGCCGCAACCGATGCCGCGTCATTTCCTCATCGTCGCCCTCAAAACCGAACATGGTCCACTTCATGATGAACTCGTTGGGCCCCGTCGGGACGATCTGACGAACACCGAGTGTATTCATCTCCCGCTGCACAATGAGATTGGGCCAGATCGTCGTCATGGTCACTGACCAGGGACTATCGAACTCATTGATGAAATCCATGAAGCGCGGCTCCTCGAGCTTCATGCCTTCCTTGTAAGCACGCATCTCCTTCTTGGTGCTGTTGTCGAGTTTGCTGACGTCCGACTTTGCCGATGCCATCACGCCATGCCGACCGGAGGCATCGGCGATCATGGACGATTTATTACCGGCCACCAGGAGACCGAAGGTCACCAGAAACGTGTGCAGCAACGTTGCGTGATAAGGATCCTTGAGGTTCTCGTGATAGAGCTTCCAGTTTCCCGGCAGGCTGTGGCGATAGTGACCGAGCACCTTGGGCTTCCGCCCGTCAAAGGTAGCCTCGAACTCGCGGAGAATTTCCGGTCCGAGATACTCGGCCAGCGGCTCCATGTCGTTGCAGTAGGACGCGAACACGACACCGCGATGGGTCGTGACTTTTAGCTGCCTGAGCCCGTGGTCTGCATTCTTGAAATCGCGAGGCATTCCGCCCTTGCCGTCCACACCGCGGCGGAACGGCACCCCCGCCAGATTGCCCTTCAAGTCGTAAGACCATTGATGATAGGGGCAGACGAATTCCTTGGCGTTACCGCTTAGTTCGCGGCAGAACTCGGCTGCGCGATGCGCGCAACGATTCTCGAAGACGTTGATCGAGCCATCTTCGGCGCGCGATACGACGACAGGCGTTGGCCCCACATTGGAACGGATGAAGTCGCCGACATCGGGAATCTCGCTCTCGAGCGCAACGTAGTTCCATGTTCGCCCGTGAAAGATCTTCTCGACTTCGCGCCGGTAGATGTAGTCGTCCGTGTAGACCCAATCAGGCACCCTGGTGAGCCCTTCGGATGGCCAGACGTATTGGTTCGTCATTGTCGCCACTGACCTCTCATTCACCACCTGACCGTTCTCCTCTTTGCCGTCGCTCGTGAGCCAAGCGGCGGAAGCCTTGGCGATATCAAAAACTCCCGGGCCTTCGAGCTCCTTGCGCGCGTGCCGTATCGCGGCAGGATCAGAAAACGCGACCACGCTGGTAAGCCGCCCGGTGTTCGGATCAATCGTGCGGTACACGGCGCCACGCTCGCCGTCGCGCCCAGTGAGCGCGACCTTGTCGCCCGGTGACGAGACACCGAGTATCTGGATGTTCAGGCCAAACTGATCGGTCCAGAACCAGGGGGCCTGGACGTCCTCACTCCGAGGCACCCCGGCAATCGATTGACCTGCGGCCGCACCTTGCAGCTCGGCATTGTGCCAACTCTCAAAACGGCGCGAGCGCCCCCTGACGGGACTATGGTGCAACGCACAATCGCCAGCTGCCCATATGTCTGCGACGCTCGTCCTTTGCTCTGCGTCGACAACGATCCCCCCATCCACGGCGCACCCGGCCGCGGCAGCCAATTCGGTCTCGACGGCTAACCCGACACCAATGCAAACGGTGTCCGCAGCGAAAGGGCCGGCGGACGTAGTGACCACAAGGTGCTGACCATCGAGCCGAATGTCCTGAACCTCCACGTCGCACAGAACGGAGACGTTGTGGCGTTCGGCAAGAGAGCGAAAGGTGCACCCAAGTGGTGGGGGCAGCACGCGGGCCATCAGCTCGCCCTCGCGCTCGAGGACGACGGTGGCGACCCCGAGCGTCGCGGCGGCCGACGCAAGCTCAAGGCCAATGAAGCCGCCGCCGACGATGACTAGACGCTTCGCCTTTTCGAGAGACCGCCTGATGGAATTGGCATCCTCGATCGTGCGCAGATAATGCACACCGGGTAGATCGGCACCAGCAATGGAAAGTCGCCGCGGGACTCCACCGGTCGCCAGCAAGATCGCATCGTATTGAAGCTCAGTCCCGTCACTCAAGAGCGCAATCCTGGCGGCGGGATCGATGCGAGTGACGGAGCGGCCGAGGTGCGTCCTGACGTCGAGGGAGACCACGTCGGCTTCAGGCAAATGCCGACACGATTCGATCGACGCCTTTCCAAGGAGAACATCCTTTGAGAGTGGCGGACGCTCGTACGGCAGGTGCTCCTCCCGTCCAACGAGGTCTATCGTGCCGGTGAATTCATTGGCACGCATGCTGCGAATTGCGGCTGAAGCCGCCTGCCCGGCTCCCACGATGACGACGGCCCTACTGGCAGGCCGTTCCCTCAGTGTGCCGACCGGCGCCCGATCTTCGGTCGCAGCCTTCTTGCCCTCATCGATATCGACAAATACCTCGCCATCCGCAACCTTGACCGCGTAGGTCTCAAGGTCCTTCGTGACCGGAGAGCACAGCGCCTTTCCTGACCTGATATCGAAGATGCCTTGGTGCAGCGGGCACTCGATCGTGTCGCCGTCAACGAAACCATCGGCAAGAAAGGCTAGCGCATGCGTGCATATGCCATGCGTGGCAAAGACTTCTCCACCAAGGAGATAGAGCGCCACAGGCTTGCCGTCGATCTCGACGCTCCTGACGCCGTTGGGCTTCAGTTCCTCCAAAGCAATTGCTTTTCGCCACGCCATCCCAAACCTCGGAACCACCCTGAATTTTACTCAGTATACATCCTATTTTAGACAATGCAAGCCAAAGAGACCTCACTGGGCCGCGGCAATACAAACGGTTGCAAATTGCCGCCAATGTGCATCTTTCGAACTCCGGGTTTAGCAAGTTGAGCGGCGATGGCAGCGCCATATAAGGTGATATACTGATAATATCAGCCACGTCCGCCGCATCGCGGGAGGCCTCGGTCGTGAATTTTTAGTGAAGAAGCTCGCCGAGATCAGGTTCGCATGTGCGACCGCCTGCGGCGGGCGCGATCGCCGGGCAGCAATCAGGATTTGCCGACACCGACTATAGTGACCTGATCTGTGAAAGCGCTTGAAATACTGTCTCTTGATAATTCTCGGTTTACACCAAGCGGCACCGGCGATCAGGCAGCACGGCGGTCCGGCGCCGACTGGCGCCGGCGCCACTATTCTATCGCTTATGCAATCGAGGCTTTGCTCAAACGCGTCAGTAATCGAGGGGCAACTTTCGATCAGCATTCACGTGTGGGTTTATGGCGCGCTCGGATCGCATTGTCGGTAACACGGTCTAACGTAGCTCGAAGCCACCAGGGAAGGTTGGTGCTTGGCTACTGCGCGCTTCGCGGTCCTGACGCTTCGGTGAGAAGCTTGGACTCTAGCAAATTGGCAAGTTCGGAACGAACGCGTCGGATCACGGCTTCGTAACCGCCGGCGGCCTCTTTCCTGAATAGCCGCACAGTTGGGTACCAGGGACTGTTTTCACGATCTAACAACCACCTGTAATCAGGCAAATGGGGAAGCAGTATCCAAGTTGGGCATCCCATAGCGCCGGCCAAGTGAGCAATGCTGGTGTCCACCGTGATCACCAAATCAAGGCAAGACAAAAGCGCAGCCGTCTCACCGAAATCGGCGAGATCGGCCGTCAGGTCAACGATGCCAGACGTCCCAAGAAAGACCTCATCAGTAGGACGCGGATCTTTCTGCAAGCTTATGAAGCTAGCGTTCATATCCAGAAGACTGGCAAGCAACTGCAACGGGATTGATACGTAATCGTTGGGATGCGTAAGACTACCGGACCACGTTAGACCAATACGTGGTCGATTGCGCCTGCCAAGCCGCTTCTCCCAAACTTGCAGCTGGTCGGGTTCTGACGACAAGCGGACCGGCGGGGGAATCGTGTTAAGCGTCGTTCTGAGCGGACTTAAGGCCGAATTGCGCGCACCGAAAGTCATTTCGGAGTACGTACGTACATACCTCGATGAGCGGAAGCGCCGTTTCGGCAAGCTTTGTAGGCAGGAGATTAAGCGTCCCGACGTGCTCGCTTTCATGCGTTCATACGAAGCAGAGGGAAAGCTGGAAACGCGCACCGAGGGCAACCTCCGTTTCGACATGGGCGACTGGGGCACCGGACTGCTCGACTATGGCGGGGTCGAATGGATGCGTGCCGGCAGCGGAATCTGGCATGGCGGTGAATATCGACCGGCTGGCGCGTCACGATTCAAGGGTTTTCAGCTCTGGGTGGCTCTGCCTGCCGCGCAGGAAGCGAGTGCGCCCGAGTGGCAGTTCATCGAGGCAAGCGGAATTCCGACCGTCGGCCCGGCGCGCCTGATCGTCGGCGCCTATCAAGGCAAGGCCAGCCCTGTGCGCGCCTTCAACGGCCTCAACTATCTGCTCGTCACGCTTGCTCCGGGAGAGACGTGGGTCTACGAAACGCCGGTTGGCCATGAGGTCGGCTGGCTCAGCCTGTCCCACGGTAGTCTCTTGGGCGATGGCCGATACAAGGCCGGCGACATGATCGCATTTGACCGAAGTGATGCCGCGATCTCGCTTCAGTCAGGCCCCGAGGGCGCGACCTTCGTTCTCGGCTCGGCGGTGCCGCATCCCTACGATCTCGTGCTGGGCTACTACTCGGTTCACACCTCGGACGAGGCGTTGAAAGCCGGCGAAGCGCGCATCGCCGATGTTCGGCACCTCTATGCGTAAGGCAGCCCTCGACGAAAGATGCGCGGCCGCGCGAATGTAGCAACTCCAACCCTCGGTGACGGTGAAACGCGTGGGCCGTCGACATCCAAGCTATTTTCAGCGTTCACTCAAGCGGAGGTCAGGCCCCCGATCGGCCTGGCCTCATAGATTTCATGGCAAGCTGGCAACAAGTCTACACAACGAGTTCTCGCACGATACCTATCGGGTGGAGCGGTGGTCCAACCCTCCGCCTTTCTGCACGCTGCAATGCGCCGCAATACGCTAGAGGCAAGGGGACGATCGGATATCGGATTCGGATAGGTTAGATCGAAGCACGCAACTCCGGCCGACTGCTCGGCGCCGAAAGGAAGGGAGAACAAGAATACTTCCAAAGATACGCCAATTTACGCGATGGTAGCCGCGGGACCTGCTCTCACTCTATCATTTCAAACGACGTTTCATCGTTGTTTTGCAAGCACAAATTTCCAAGTCTGACGGACAAGTGCCGACGGTATACGCGCCGCATTTTTCTGACCTTGATTTCACAGAAAACAATGCTCCTCACGAAGCACCGGCAATTCCTCTACCTATCGAAGTCTATCAACTGGACGGCGCGCCGCGTACGTGACTAAGACTGACATTGCTCGCACTGGCACAGAGCCTCAGATACCGTCAGAGATCAGGAAGGCACCTCCCGCCCGGGCGCCGCTCACTCCCACTGCTGTGTGCCAGCCATACCGGTCGGCTCCGCATTCCAAAGCCGCCCTCTCGGTCAACTCGGTTCGTGACCCGATGCGCACAAAGCGTCTAGCTTTGGGGAATTGCGCCAAGCCTTTCTTGCGCCTAAGCGGCGGCTATCCATCAACGTAGATCCGGTCCGTCGCTTCTGCCGGCTGATGGCAGGTCTTGCAATTCTCTCGGTAATCGAGCGAGGCTGCCACGCCTCCCCCGGGAGAGGAAGCGAAGCGGAGTCAGTCGACAGGTTGCCGGCGTCGAACCAAGACCAGCCCTAGCCGTCGCCAAAAAAACGCGTTCGCGGCATAGCGACCCTTGCGGTCCTTCATCATGACAAACCAACCCTCCAGGCTGTCGGGGTGACTGATTGTGCCAGATGTCATTGCCGGTAGCTGCCCTGAATACCTCTTTCACAAGCACGGTACCGTCTGGAAAACGCCCATCCTTGCAAGTGACTTGAGAACCTTATTGCCGTAAAATCAAGCCCTTAGAGCCGCCTCGCGAGGCAGTGAATGGTTACCCCGATGGCGCCAAGCAAGGACGTCCTTTCGTTCGGGCCCTTTCGCCTGGCCCCGAGCGAACGGCTGCTCACCAGAGCAGGCACGCCCGTGGAGTTGGGCGCACGCGCTCTCGATATCCTGATTGCCCTGGTCCTTAGGCCCAACGAAGTCATCACCAAGAAAGAGCTTTTGTCTCTCGTCTGGCCCGGTGTCACGGTCGAGGAATACAGCCTGCGCTTTCACCTTGCGAACCTGCGCAAGGCGCTCGGCGACGGAAAAGATGGTGCCCGGTACATCACAACATTGGCAGGACGTGGCTATTGTTTCGTCGCGCCGGTTACGCGCTCGCGTGAAGAAGTCGAAGCGGCGGCACCTGTTGCGACGGATTTTTCGTATGCCAACTTGCCCGGCCGTTTGGCACTGATGGTCGGACGCGATGAGGACGTTCTGCTCATATCGAAGCATCTGATCGCTGCCCGCTTTGTCAGCATCGTCGGCGCCGGCGGCGTCGGCAAGACCACCGTGGCGATAGCCGTCGGCCATCACTTGATCGAGGCGTTCAAAGGCGAAGTTCTCGTCGTCGACCTGAGCGTGCTGAGCGATCCTGGCCTGGTCGCTACTGCGATCGCTGCGTTGCTGGGATTGTCGGTTCAGTCGGAGGACGCGACACCGACCTTGATCGCTTTTCTGCGCGGCAAGCGGATGCTGCTCATTCTCGACACTTGCGAGCATCTCATCGATGCCGTTGCAGCGCTGACATCGAAGATTTACGTGGAGGCACCTGACGTTCATATTTTGGCGACGAGTCGTGAAATTCTTCAGGTCGAAGGCGAGCATGTCTATCGATTAGATACGCTCACTTGCCCGCCAGAAGGTGCAGAGGTGCTGAGCGCGGCTGCCCAGACATTTCCGGCGCCGCGCCTGTTCATTCAACGTGCGGCCGCGAGTGATGCTCGCATGGACCTCGGCGATGCGGAAGTCGCGGCGATCGTGCGCATCTGCCGCAAACTCGATGGCGTGGCGCTGGCAATTGAACTCGCCGCCAGGCGTGTTGAGGCCTACGGTCTATATCAGACCGAGAATCTTCTCGATCAGCATCTTGCCTTTGTGTTGCTTAGCCATCGCAGCGCGACGCCCCGCCAAAGGACGCTGCAAGCGGCGCTCGACTGGAGCTATCAGCTCCTCTCCGAACTCGAACGCGCCGTGCTGCGTCGGCTCGCCGTGTTCGTCGGAAATTTTACGCTCGACGCTGCTTTGGAGGTCATCACCGACACCGCCATCGATCAATCGCAGGTCCTGAGCGCCTTGGACAATCTGGTTGCCAAATCGATGGTTGCAACGCGTCCCATCGGCGCCCTGATGCGCTATCGCCTTCTGGATACGACTCGAGCCTACGTTCTCAACATTGCGACTGACAATGCCGAAGCGGCCGGGCTGGCAGCGCGCCACGCGACGTACTACCGGCGATGGCTCGATCAATCCGGCAGCAACTGGCCGACGTTATCCACCGGATCGGAGCGATCCCCCCATTTTTCGGCGCTGAACAATGCCCGTCATGCGCTGGAATGGTGTTTTGGCGAAGGCGGCGATGTGCAACTCGGGATCAAGCTTGCAGCGGCTGCTGCACCCGTTTTCCTGACAATGTCGCTGTTGCGTGAATGTTGTCTGTGGTCGGAACGGGCAATCGCGGCGCTCGATGATGCGACCAGCGACGGGGCCGAAGAGATGCAATTGCAGGCATGCCTGGGAGTCGCATCGCTGCACATTCATGGACCTAGTGAAGCAGCGCTTGCGGCCTTGAACAGAAGCCTGATGATCGCTGAAGCACGTGGCGATGTCCTGAGTCAAGTCATGATGCTGTGGACACTGTCGCTGTTCTGTGTTCGTCAGGCGGAGTTCAAGATCGCGCTGGAGTACGCAAAACGCGCCGGCGCCGTTGCCCGAACCACCGAAGAACCGGACGCTGCTGCCCTTGCTCAATCGGCTCTGGGGAGGGCACTTCACTTTGTTGGTGATTATACCGGCGCCCGCGCGGAGCTTGAAGCCGCGTTACAGTATTGGTCGAGTACCCGTCGGACATATCTCGGGATCGATGAACGCATACAAACTAGTGTTGTGCTGATGCGGACACTGTGGGCGCAGGGTTTCCCGGCGCAGGCGGTCGAACGCGCGCGTCAGACTCTCGACGATGCCAAGCTGAGTAGCAATCCCGTAACGCTTGCGGTCACTTTGAGTTGGGTCCCGGGCATACTCATTTGGGCTGGCGACTACCAAAGCGCCGCGGAGCACGTGAACTGGTTGATCCCATACGCGGAATCCCATTCTCTGAGCCCGAATCTCCATGTCGGACGCGCCTATAAGGGTACGCTCGCCATCTACAGCGGCAATCCCGCGGCCGGGGTTCAAACTCTTCAGGACTGTCTGAAGCACCTCCATGCGCGCAACACGGCTTCTAACAGGTTCCTCCATCAGCGTAAGGTGGAGTTCAACATTGCCCTCACGCAAGGCCTCATCACTATCGGACGAGTGGACGAAGGTATCGCCCTGATCGACGAAACGATGAGCCGCGTCGAAGAGAACGGAGAACTCTACCTGTTGCCGGAAGTGCTGCGGATCAAGGGATGTGCCATTCTCGCTTCTTCAGAGCACCGAGTTGACCAAGCAGAGGCTTGCTTCAGCCAATCACTCGAATTGAGCCGCCGCCAAGGCGCACGCGCATGGGAGTTGCGCACTGCTATCGACTTGGCCAGGCTGCTGGCCAATCGGGGCAGACCGGGGGACGGCCGAAAACTGTTGCAGCCGATCTTGGAGCAATTCACCGAAGGGCGAGACACCGCAGATCACCGGACGGCCGAGCGTTTGCTAAGGGAGCTGGGCCGGGATCAATAGATATCGAGGTTACCGGCGCTTCCGACGGTATCAGGACTCGCGCACATCTTCTGTCCTCGAGCGGGGTAAGCATCGCAGCCTGAACTTGCGGTTAAATGTTCGGCACATATGGGCACCGCGCCAGTGCCCCTCGTGGCAAACAGTGTGGCACCTCGTTTCCTCGGCGAGGTGAGAAGTCTGGCAACGCCCATAACATCATACAACATTATACAACGCATAACGAGCCATCCGCGACGGATGAGCGTAGGTCCGTTGTCGCGGACGAAGTTCGATGTCGCCTCAGGCGGTCGGCGAGAGGCAGCGCAAAGTCTTCATGCGCGCATCAACCGATGTTCCGACGCGCGAGAACTGAGCGCGAAATGGCGAAGCATGCGCAAAAATCGGTGAGGGATTTACCTTGATCGCGACAGCAGCACAGCAGCCGTTCAGTATGGCAAAGATTCCGCCCGACTCCTTGACGTTCGCCGTCCGCGTTTGGCTGGCCACCATCCTGGCGTTATTTGTAAGCTTTTGGCTGCAACTCGAAGAGCCGTTTACGGCGGCGGTGACCGTCGCAATTCTGGCAGAGCCGACCCGCGGTCAGGCACTCGACAAGGCGGCCTTTCGGTTGACCGGCACCGTTGTGGGGGTGACAGCCGCAATCGTAATCACTGGGCTTTTCTCGCAGGCCAGAGATCTGATGCTGGCAGCGTCGGCGGTGTGGCTTGGACTTTGCGTCTTTGCGGCAAAGCTCTTGGATGGCTATCGCGCCTATGCGGCGGTGCTGACCGGCTACTCCGTTGCAAATATCGCGATACAGCAGATCGACAGTCCGCAGAGCGTGTTTGACGCCAGCGTGGAGCGCGGCGCCGCGATCGCGGTCGGCATAATGTCAATAGCGGTTGTAAACGCGTTGACGTCTGCTCCCGACCGTCATTCGCAACTCGCGACGCAGCTGGCGGCAATTCATCGTCGCGTTCGTGAATACGCAAGCGCTGCCTTAAATGGCGAAAGAAGCGATTCGGCGGCATTCGTGGTCCTGGTGCGGGACATCGTTGGACTTCGTCCTGACTTAGCAAGCGTCGCATTCGAGTCGAGCAGCGGTTCCGTCGGAAGCGCCGCTGCCCGGAGCGTAGCCGTCGGACTGATCGCTGAATTGCAGGCGGCGCGGGCCTTGAATGCCGGTTCCTCCGATATCGCGACCGACGCTTCCGCTTGGAAAATGCGAGAGTTGCTGCGGCGGGACCACGCAGTCTGCCAGGATCTGTCGGCTCTGAGCTCAAACAGCTTGCCATCACGATTGCAGCGCGCCCCGTTGTATCGCTCTTATCGAACTGCGGCCGAAACTGCTGTGCGCGCGACTCTATGGTTTGCACTCGCATCGACATTTCTCGTCTGGGCTGGGTGGTCTGCAGCAAGCGCTTCGTTGTATCTTGTCGCGGCGGTTGCTGCATTGGGAGTGACAACGCCCAATCCGCGCGGTTTCACCACGATAGCCCTCGTTGGCGCGCCGATCGCGGTTGTGTTGGCCGGCATCCTCGAGTTCATCGTGCTCGACGGGACTGATGCCTTTTCCGTTCTGGCGATCGGCCTGGCTCCGTTTACGATCGTCGCAGCACTTCTCACCACGTCGCAAAGTCCCGTGTGGTCAGGAATTGGACGCATCAATCTTATCGCGATTCCAACCATCCTGGCGCCGAGCAATCCCCAGAGCTACGACCCGCAGGCCTTCCTTTTCACGTCCCTCTTCATTGTCGCGGCTGCAGCGGTCCTGCTGGCTGCGCAGATTCTCATTCCCCCCGTCTCGGACGACAGACAGAGGATGCAGTTGCTTGCGGAGGCTCGCGGCGAACTGCACGAGCCGGACCAAAAGACTGGCGAAACTCCGGAGGGGGCAACGTTCCGCGATGCGACGCGCATCGGGCAATTTCTTTCCGCCAAAGGAGCGCAGGACGATCGCGCTCTCGCGGACATGCTCTCCTGCTTCGATCGGTCGGCAATGATCCGACTTTGCAGCACGAACCTGACGCAGCTCGTCGATGGGCCATTCGCTCCGCTGGCGCAGCAAGCGCGCGAAGCGATCGTCATGCGAGATACAGCCACGCTTCGCGCCGTTGCCCGTATGCTGCTTGAGAAAGCCTCCCACAAGGATTCGATCGAGGCAGAAACTGCGGCGTGGCTCGTCCTGACAAGCGACACCATCGACCAGGACCGCGGACTGGATTCTTCTCGGGAGGCGCACTGATGGCACACACCTTTCCAGAGCTGGTCATCGGAGGCGTTCTGGTCGCGCCCTTTGTAACCTACCTGGTGGCAGCCCTTGCCGTCGTCATCGTGCTTCGGCCGCTCCTGCAGGTCGCAGGTTTCGCGAAAATGTTCAGTCACCCCGCAATAGCACAGTTGAGTCTCTCCGTAACGATCCTGTGCCTGTTGATGCTGTTGTTCTAGAGGAGCGAACCATGGACGCGATTGTTCGTGATGAGACTATGAAGCAAGACGAGGCGCAGGCAAACGTCGCTCGCTCTTCGCCGGCATCGGCCCGTGAACCAAACGTGTTTGACCACATCGCGCGGAGGATCTCGGAGGATGATGATGCAAGTAATGAAAGCGTAGCATCGTCCTTAGCGACGTCTATGCCAGCCCGAAACGGCGACGCGTCACGAACTATACTGCGTCTCTTGCGTAACCTGGCCACAGCCGGCACGGCGATTGTTGCAGTGCTAGGCGCCTTCGTGACCTGGGATCTGTACAACGCCGCGCCATGGACGCGCGATGGGAGCGTGCGAGTTCAGGTTGCGAACGTGGCGCCGCAGATTTCCGGTCAGATCACGGAGCTGCGAGTCGTCGACAATCAGTTCGTTCACAAGGGCGATATCCTGTATGTCATCGAACCCTTCGATTTCCAGGTCGCGCTGCGCGCATACAAGGCGTCGCTACAGCAAAAGATCGCAGACCATGACGTGAAGGAATTGCAGGCCGAGCGACGGCGGCGCTTGTCCGATTTAGCGGAAACCGTTGAGGACCGACAAGTCTATGAAGGGAACGCAATTCAGGCGAAGGCCGTCGTTGACTCAGCTCAAGAACAAGTCACGCAGGCGGAGATTAACCTACGACGCACCGAGGTTCGCAGTCCGGTAAACGGATACGTAACCAATCTCTTGGTCCGGGTAGGAAACTACGCGGCACAGGGCACCAGCAATATCTCGATCATAGACACGGACAGTTTTTGGATAGACGGCTATTTCGAGGAAACGAAGCTGGCCCGACTGTGCGTGGGTGACCGCGCCGAGGCCAAGCTGATGGGCTATTCATCGCCGATCATAGGTCACGTTGCAACGCTAACGCGTGGCGTCAGCGTGTCCAACGCGGCCGCCGCCACGCAGGGCTTGCCCAACGTCGATCCGGTTTACACCTGGGTCCGTTTGGCGCAGCGGGTGCCGGTCCGCATTGCGATCGACAAGGTGCCGCCCGGAGTGCCGCTGGTGTCCGGCTTGACCGCGACTGTCACGATCCGTGACGGCAAGGACGACCAGAGCAAGACGCTGTTTCAGAAGGTGCGCGCAGACGTCGAGCGGAGCTTCGCCGGACTGTTTGGTGGAGATCCGCGCCCAGGCTGCATTCCCAACCCGTCATGAAGCTCCATTTCCATCGACATCAACCGATCTGAGGAGAGAAAACGATGTCCAGCATTAAAGAGGAGAAGATCGACAGGCGTGCGTTTTCAACTGCGCTCCTGCTCAGCGCAGCGGCCTCGATGATCTCTACCCGCGGCATGGCCGCAAACGGCTTTCCGCCGAAAGCTCGCAACGTCGTGCTGGTGCACGGTCTGTTCGCCGACGGGTCGTGCTGGACCGATGTGATCGCGCGGTTGCAGGCTGCGGGCCTCAACGCGACCTCTGTGCAGAACCCGCTGACGACGCTGTCGGAAGCGGTCGCTTCAGCGGAGCGCGTGCTGGCAAGGCAGGACGGCCCTACAGTTCTGGTTGGCCACTCCTTCTCGGGAATGATCGTCACGGAGGCGGGCGCGCATCCGAACGTGTCCGCGCTTGTCTATGTAGCGGCGCGCGCGCCGGACGCCGGAGAAGATTACGCGGCCTTGGCCAAGACCTATCCGACTCCGCGTGCGACGGCCGGCATCTTGTTCGACGGGGATGAGGGTCGGCTCTCTGAGGAGGCGTTCCTGCGCGACTTTGCGAGCGACCTGCCGGAAGCAAAGGCCAAAGTGCTCTACGCGGTCCAGCCGCCGTTTCTGAAGGCGCTGCTCACAGGTAAGACCACGAATGCGGCCTGGCTATCGAAGCCGAGCTATTACGCCGTCTCGACGGAGGACCGCACTATCAATCCGGACCTCCAACGCTTCATGGCCAGGCGGATGGGCGCCAAAACCATCGAGGTGAAGGCGAGCCACCTTTCACTGATTTCGCAGCCAGAGGAAATCACGCAGTTGATCCTCGAAGCCGCGGGACAACTTGCCTGACGAAACGACGCCCAGGAGCTTCGCTCAGGTTTCCATCGACACCAACGAATCCAAGGAGACAAAGCCATGTCGAGCAACGCCACCCGACGAATGAGCATCGGTGACTTCCTGCTTCGCCGCCTCGAGGAGGCCGGCATCCAACACCTGTTCGGCGTTCCCGGCGACTACAATCTGACGCTGTTGCAGCAACTCTATGATACTGGCACGCTGAAATGGATCGGCACGACCGGTGAACTGACCGCGTCCTATGCGGCGGATGGCTATGCACGGCTGAGCGGCCTAGGCGCGCTGTTGGTCACGAACGGCGTCGGCGCTCTGAGCGCGATCAACGGCGTCGGCGGCTCATACAGCGAGCACGTGCCGGTCATCTGCATCAGCGGATCGATCCCGCTCAGGTCTATCGACCGGGGCCTGGGAATGCACCACACAATGGCCGACGGGACTTTTGATCACTTTCTTGATGCGTACGCGCCCGTGACTGTCGCGCAGACGAGGCTCACCCCGCGCAACGCGGCCACTGAGATCGATCGGCTGATCCTCACTGCGTGGAGGGAAAAGCTTCCGGTCTACATGGAGCTGCCATCCGACATCGCCTATCTCGATATCGAGGTTCCGGCAGGTCCGCTCGTGCTTGCCGAACCACCGAGCGATCCGGAACGGTTGCATTCGTGCATCGCCGCTATCGCGAAGCGGTTATCCGCCGCCACGTCACCGGCGATCCTTGTCGATGCTGACGCGGACCGGTTCGGCGTAGCGCCCGAGCTCATGGAACTTGCCGAGAGGATCCAGGCTCCGCTGGCTGTGGTCAACGCCGCAAAAGCTGTGATCGACGAGACCTTCCCCCAGTACATCGGCATCTACGGCGGCAAGGCAAGCGAGCCGCAGGTGCGCGAGACGATCGAGAGCAGCGACTGCCTGCTCTCGATCGGCTACCGCCCGATCGAGGTGACTACCGGCGACTTCTCGGCCTCGCTGCCTGCTGACACCATTCACGTGCGCGGCCACTCTGTGGACGTGGGCAATGATAACTATCAGGCGGTGACGCTCAAGGAAGTCCTCCGCGCCGTCATCGACGCCGTCTCGCCCGTCGTGAGCCGCGCTCGACGTCGTGTGGCCGCAGCGGTAGCAGGCACGGAAGTCGACGGCGGGTCCGCCAAGCTGAAGCAGGCTGCCTATTGGCAGGCCATCCAGAACTATCTCCAGCCTGGGGACGTTCTGTACGTCGACAATGGCACGTCATTCGTTCTCCTCGGCCTGAAGCTTCCGCAGAATTGCACCTTCATCGGGTCAATCAACTGGGGGTCGATCGGTTATTCGGTTGGGGCCTTGCTTGGCGCACTGACCGCAGCACCGCACCGTCGCCACCTGCTCTTCCTTGGTGACGGCTCGTTTCAGGTCACAGCGCAGGAGTTGTCGACCATCCTTCGACATGACCACAAGCCGGTGATCTTCCTGATCAACAACGGCGGATACACGATCGAGCGCGGCTACCTTGGCAGGACCGAGACCTACAACGACGTCGCCAACTGGAGCTATGCCGACCTGCCAAAGGTGTTCCGTCCCGACACCACCGCGCGATCGTTCGTGGTCAAGACCAGCGGAGACCTGCAGAAAGCGCTCAGCGCACCGAACGATACGATGATCTTCGTCGAATCGATCATGGACTCCCAAGACGCTCCCGCCATGGTCATCGCCAGTAGCAACAAGGGGGCCGAGCTCGACTATGGGCCTCGCGGCCCGCACCGACGGGATAACGCACAGCTCCGGCCGGCCGCATCCAGTTGATTCGACAGGCGCAAACGGAAAGGAAAGGACAAACCATGACAGTAGTTCAGGCCACGCAAACAAAGGCTTCATCGGGTGTCACGCGCTCCGGCCGACTGTTCGTTCTCGAACTAAGCGGTGACCGTATTCACTCGATGAATCCCGACGGTTCCGACCGCAAGACCATCGTCACCGATTGCCGCTTCCCCGACGGCATCGGCGTGGATTTCGAGGCCGGTCACATCTATTGGACTAACATGGGTATCCCCAACCTCGACGACGGCTCGATCGAGCGCGCCGACCTCGACGGCAAAAACCGCAAGGTTATCGTCCCACAGGGCGTTACCTACACACCGAAACAGCTCCACCTCGATAAGGACGGCGGCAAGCTCTACTGGTGCGACCGGGAGGGAATGCGCGTGATGCGCGCGAACCTCGACGGCTCGCAGGTCGAAACGTTGGTCGAGACCGGCTGCTCCAACAAGGACCGAGGCGATCAGACCCGCTGGTGCGTCGGCATCACCATCGATCCGAAGCTCGGCAAAATCTACTGGACGCAAAAAGGCCCCGACAACGCCGGCCTCGGCCGTATTTTCCGCGCCAACATCGAGATCCCGAAGGGCGAGACCCCGGCGAACCGCTCCGACATCGAGGTGTTGTTCGATCGTCTGCCGGAACCGATCGACCTCGAGCTCGATCGGGCGAACCACGTTCTCTACTGGACCGACCGCGGCGATCCGCCGCGTGGCAACACCGTCAATCGCGCGCCGATCGACACAAAGGCGGAGCCGGAGATCCTGGTCACGCATTTGATGGAGGGCATCGGTATCGCCCTCGACATGCCCGGCAACCGGATGTTCATCACCGACTTCGCCGGCTCAGTCTATTCCGCCGATCTCGACGGCAAGAACGAGCGCAACTTCCTCTACGCCCAGGGCAATCTCACTGGCATCGCCTACGCCGAAGTCTGAAAACCGAACGGGAGAATCAAACCATGTCGAACAGCAAACCCATTCGTCGCATCGCCATCATCGGCACGGGCGTCATCGGCGCGAGCTGGGCCTCGCTGTTCGTCGCCAAGGGATTGCAGGTTGTCGCGACCGACCCCTCGCCGAACGCAGAAGCTTCGCTACGGAAGTTCGTGGACACGGCCTGGCCGGCGCTCAAGCGACTGGGCCTGTTGGCGGGAGCATCGCAGTCGAACCTAAAGTTCACCGCAGATCTCGCGGAGGCGGTCGCCGGCGTCGATCTCGTCCAGGAGAACGGGCCCGAGCGGATCGATTTCAAGCAGAAGCTCTACGGGCAGCTCGACGAGCTGCTGCCGCCCGAGGTGATCATCGCATCGAGCTCGTCGGGACTCACCATGAGCGAAATCCAGAAGGGAGCCGCGGCGCATCCCGAGCGTTGCGTTATCGGCCATCCGTTCAATCCGCCGCACCTGATCCCGCTGGTCGAGATCGTCGGCGGGGCAAAGACCTCCGAGGAGACGATCCGGCGCGCTTCGGAATTTTATAAATCGATCGGGCAGCGACCGGTGCGACTTAACAAAGAAATGCCGGGCCACGTCGCCAACCGCTTGCAGGCCGCGTTGGCGCGCGAGGTCTATTACCTCGTCGCAGAGGGCGTGGTGAGCGCCGCCGACGTCGACACCGCCCTCTCCTGGGGGCCGGGCCTGCGCTGGGGAATCATGGGCAACATGATGCTCAATCACCTCGGCGGTGGCCAGGGTGGCATCGAGCACTTCTTCCAGCAGTTCACCGGCCCGATGACGGCCTGGTGGGAAACCCTCGGCTTTCCGGTGCTGACACCCGAGGTGCAACAGAAGCTCATCGACAGCGTGCACACCGAGGTCGGGTCGCGCAGCATCGAGGAGCTCGAGGCGGAGCGGGACAACGTTCTGCTCGGACTGCTCGAAGTGCGCGCCAGGCATCCGGGGACAGTCGCCCCGCGCGAGGTCGCCGCAGAGTAGGGATGCGCCGCAGCACTGACTTGGTGACGTCACCCCGCACTCAGCTTCGGCGAGAGAAGGACCTGAGGAGCACGAGATGTATACCGATGAATCGTTGCTTCTTCGCGAGTTGAATCACAGGATCAACAATGATCTTACTTCGGCTATCTGCGCCGTTTCGTCGAAAGCGGTTGAATCGGATAACATGGAGGTCAAACTGGCGCTCCTCGACGTCGTAGACCTCTTGCATGAGTACGCTGATGTTCATGGCGCACTGCGCATGCCGGATCGAGGACGTCTCCGCGATGCCGCGCAGTACCTTCAACAGCTTTGCGCATCCATCACGAAATGCCGACTGGCGCCCTTGACGGTTCGTGTGATGTTTTCAGCGGATGATCTTCTGCTTGAAAATGAACGCAGTTGGAAGCTTGGGCTCATTGTATCCGAGTTGCTGACCAACGTGGCACGACACGCACAGTTTGACAGTAGAAATCCGGTAGTGCGGGTGGAACTATGCGTTGCCGGCAACGTCGCGAAGTGCAGGATCTCGGACAATGGCTCGGTACCTGAACCGGTTCGGCGCGGTCGCGGACTTACCATCATTGGCGAGTTGGCCAACCGTTTGGGCGGACGCATTCAGGCGTTTTGCGACAAGGAGGGATCGTCCTTTCTTCTCAGCTTCCCGTTGACCAGGGCCGAGCAACGCGCCGCACGTACGGCTCACGTCGGTCTGTTGAAGCGGCGTGGGATCCTCCGCTGTCATACGCTGGAGGCGATCAGAAGCCCGGATCCGGCGGAGTCGACCTAGCCATTGCGAACCTTAGAAGGCTCCGGTTAGCCAGAACTCGGTTCCGCCACGCTCACGTGTTTGGCGGGAGACTTCGTTGGGAAGAGGCCATGTCACGTGCTTCATGGCCGAGCTCCAGAGGCGCATTGGTGCTGTCGAGAAACTCAACGGTGGTGAACCACAAATCGGCATCCCCGACGTTCTTGAGATCGTGAATCTTGTACTCTCCCTTTCCGTACACGAAGTGCCGGGTCTCGCCGGCCGAATAGACGGCCTCGACGATTGACCCATCCTCCGCGTGCGATTGCGCCCGCCCCGGCGTCACTGCGGTCCAAAAATAATTCAGTACGTGGCGATGGAATCCGATGCGCTCACCTGGAGCCAGCCGGATCTCCCAGACCCGGACGCGATTCGTTTCGGACAACAATCGGGTACCGACCCGGCCGTTGAGCTGATTGGCATCGAACTCTTCGCGAATGACGTCGGGCCAGGTGGCCCTACCGTTTTTCATCACGTCAGCGTTCATCGTAGCTTCTCCCTTGCTTCCGAGAGCCGTCATTCGGCGGCCAGGCCGGTCTGAGCACGAACATGCTGGGCGCCGAAGGATGCACGGACCGAGGCAGCCGCCGCGCTACGGTCCATCACCGACACTGCCCACGATACGGCGAAGGCCAGCGGAACCGAGACCAGCGCTGGATTGTCGTAAGGAAACGGCGCTGCGCCGAGCTTGAACGTGGCAGTCCACACACCGGGGCTGAGGGCTACCAGTCCGACCGAAGCCAGCAGACCGACAACCGATCCACTCACCGCCCCTCGCGTGGTGAGATCGGGCCACGTGATCGAGAGAAGTATGACCGGGAAATTCGCGCTCGCGGCAATCGCGAAAACCAACCCGACCATGAATGCGATGTTCTGGTTCTCGAACAGGACACCCAGGCCCATCGACAGCAAGCTGATCGCGACAGCGGCGACCTTCGAGACAAGCACCTCCTCCCGTTCGCCCGCGCGTCCCTTGCGGATCACGCGAGCGTAGAGATCGTGGCTCGCCGCCGAAGCGCCTGCGAGCGTCAGCCCGGACACCACAGCGAGGATGGTCGCGAACGCCACCGCGGAGATGAACCCGAGCAGCAGCGAGCCGCCGACAGCATCCGCCAGGTGCAGGGCAACCATATTCACGCCTCCAAACAGCCCGCCCGACGCATCCCTGAACTGCGGGTTGGCCGAGACGATCGCGATGGCGCCGAAGCCGAGGACGAACAGCAGACTATAGAAGACGGAGATGAAACCTGTCGCGACCAGCACGGACGTGCGCGCCTCGCGCGCGTCGCTCACGGTAAAGAAGCGCATCAGGATGTGCGGCAGCCCGGCCGTACCGAAGATCAGGGCCAGTCCGAGGGAGATCGCCGACACCGGATCCTTGACGAGACCGCCGGGGGCCATGATCGCGTCGGCCTTCGGATGAAGAGCAATGGCTTCCCGAAAGAGCACCTCGAGACTGAAGCCGAAGTGGCCGAGAATCAGAATCGACATCAGCACTGAACCCGACATCAAGAGTACGGCCTTGATGATCTGCACCCAGGTGGTCGCGAGCATGCCTCCCACGGTCACATAAACCATCATCAGGCCACCGACGATGCCGACGGCGTAGATGTAGGGAAGTCCGAACAACAGCTGGATGAGCTTTCCAGCACCAACCAGTTGCGCGATCAGATAGAACACCACGATGACAAGGGTGTTGACGCCGGCAACCGCCCTCACCGGCACTTCGGAGAGTCGATACGCCGCGACGTCGGCGAAGGTATAGCGGCCGAGGTTGCGGAGCGGCTCCGCGATCAGGAACAGGATCATCGGGAAGCCGACGAGAAAGCCGATCGCATAAATCATGCCGTCATAACCCGACGTGTAGACAAGCGCCGTGACGCCGAGGAACGTCGCGGCCGAGGTATAGTCACCCGCGATCGCAAGCCCATTCTGGACGCCTTTGAGGCCGCCGCCGGCGGCATAGAAATCCTTCGCCGTTTTCGTGCCGCGTCTTGCCGCCCACCATGTGATGGCGAGGCTGACTGCGACGAAGCCCAGGAACATGGCGATCGCCGTCGCATTCAGCGATTGCCGCGTACCGATCGCGCCAGTGAGTGCATCGGCCGCTGCCGGATAAGAAACAGAGGCGAACGCGGTTGCGAGGAAGGCGACGCAGGCCGAACGCGAAATCATCGATAATCCTCCAGCAGGAGTTGATTGAGCCGATCAAACCTGGAATTGGCTCGGCGGACATAGAGCGCCGTGAGCAGGAAGCCCAGTGCGATGAGGCCGACGCCGATCAGGATGCCCCAGGTAATCACGGTGCCGCTCCACAGCGGATGTCCGAGCAAGCGGGGCCAGAATGCGATGGTCAGGATGTAGGCGAAGTATGCCGTCGCCATGACGATCGACATGCCGACACCGAGACGGGCGCGCTCACTCGCGAGCTGCCTGAATGCGGAATTGTCTTGAATGGCTTGCAGGTCCATTGGTTGGCGTCCTCCCTTCTTGAACTCTCTATTCCAGTCAGGCGGCGATCCCGGTCGCGACGGCGGTTTCCGCCATCACGGCTTCGGGGCTACGGTGAAGCTCTGCCATCGCGCGTTGTTCAGCGGTGGCGATCTGCGCCTGCATGTAGGCGCCGAGATCGCGCGCTCGTCGCACGACCGCCGCCCCGAAGGGCAGCCGGGTGGATTCGAAGTCGGCGAGCGCGGCGGCGGGATCCCCCGGATAGGCCCGTAACGCGTCGGCAAGCGCGGCCGCGTCGCCGGCAGCCTTCGTCACACCCATTCCGACATGCGGTCTGGCGACAAAGGCGGCATCGCCCAGGATCACGGTTCGAGATCCAAGCACCATGCGCGGCGTCTCGAGATCGAGGATGGCTTGAATGAAAGGCTGACGCGTGAGGCGGACCACCTCCGCGAACTGCGGGGCGAGAAGTCGCTCCGCGTCCCGGCGCATGGAAGCGATCACGTCGGGGCGAATTCGGGTCGGCGGAATGGACAGTTCGTGCCTGACGCCGTCGACGTCCGTCAGGAGATCGCCCAACCCATGGTCGGCGTCGGCCGGACGGTACCAAACGAAATTGAAGCGCCGTTCTCCGACATTCATCTCCTCGTTGACGCCGGCGACGGGGTAACCGAGCATCTGCTCCCCTGGGGGAAGGCTGAAGGCGAACCAGTCGCACAATTCCGCGCGCGTCCGGCGCGACAGGTCCCGTTCGTCGACGAGGCCCCGCCAAGCGACATATCCGGCGTATCTGGGCCGGACGTCCGCCGCGAGTCGGGCCCGGACGGACGAAAACAGGCCGTCTGCGCCGATCAGAATATCTCCTGAAGCTTCGGAGCCGTCGGAGAAGCGCGCCACCACAAGATCGGCAGCTTCAACGACGTCCACGAGGTTCTTGCCGTGATGGTAGCTTTCGGTCGGGAAGGCTGTCCTCAGTAACCCGTAGAGGTGTCCCCACGACGTGAGAACCTGACGCAACGCGCGCTCGCCTTCGATACGGCCGGTGCGATCGAGCACACGCCGCCCCGGAACAGCGACTCCGACGGCGGCCGCCTCGGTGTCGATGCCCGCCCTAGCCAACACCTCGAACAACTCGCCGTGCGTGACGATTCCGGCGCCTCGGCCGGCCAGTTCGGCGCCGATACGTTCGTATACGTCTACCTTCCAGCCCTGGCGGCGCAGCAGCAATGCCGCGAACAGTCCGGCCATGGACCCGCCGATCACCAATGCTCTCGGCTGTGCTTCCTGCATCCAGCGGTCTTTGGTCATCAAGCAACCTCCCTCGGAGCGGTCGTTCCGATTTTCCTGCGTTATTTATCAATTGATCAACAATCTGATTGACGTTCCCCCAATGTCAAGTCTTATTTATCGCGTGATAAATTAAAAGTGACGGGCGGGCTATGATCGGCTGGCGTGGCAAATCAGTGTATGAAGCTGCAGATCTGCACTCAAACCCACGAATCCAGTGTGAAGAAGCCCAACAAAGCGCGTCCCAGAACGCCTATCCGAGAGCAGCAAAGGCTGGATCCGTCCGAGCGGGAAGGCATCATCGCGCGAGAGGCGGTCTCGTTCTTCGCCGAGCATGGATTCGAGGGGCAGACCCGCGAGCTCGCCAGACGGCTGCGGATCACCCAACCCCTGCTTTATCGCTACTTCCCGAGCAAGGACGCTCTCATCGAGCGGGTCTATCAGGAGGTCTTCGTCGAGCGATGGAAGCCCTCATGGGAGAAGATCATCACCGATCGCTCAGTTCCCCTCAAGGCCAGGCTGATCCAGTTCTATCGCGAGTACGCGGCGGTCATTCTCACCTACGAATGGATCCGCCTGTTCATGTTCGCAGGCCTGAAGGACCTTGGATTGAACGCGCGCTATCTCAAGATGCTGCGCGAGCGCGCGTTCGAGAGGCTGATCGAGGAGATCAGGTTCGAGTACGGACGCCCCTCGACCCGTGACCTCCCGATCACCGTCCTCGAAATCGAGATGGTCTGGGGCCTCCATGCGGCGATCTTCTATCTCGGAGTACGCAAGTTCATCTATTCGATGCCGCTCGAAACCGACGTCAATTCGATCATCGACGCCAAGGTAGCAACATTCCTCGGCGGCATCCGCGCGGTTCTGCCGGCGAAGGAAACGGCGTAGGCGAGCAATCTCCACACGATAGGCTGCACCTCCGTCGAGCAAGAGGTGGTCACGTCCCTCTCGCTTTCCTGGTGCATGCCGGGCCTCAAGGAACGCTGGAGCAGCCGAACGCCGTCGTATCCCGGATTGCGTTGGGAAGCGCGGCTCCGGTCGGTCCTGGCGTCGCCTCACGGGACCCGTTCGGCCCCGGCATGTCGATCAAGCTGAAGGCGACCGTCGGGGCCAACGGTTGTCCTTGCACAGCCCAGTGCGGCGCCGACCGGAATGCAATTCCGGCGGACGTGCCGCGCTCGCGCACCAACATACAAAGGCAGCAATCAATTCTTGACGAAGCCTTGTTATTTATCGATTGATAATTAGCTCCGGACCTGCTTGAGGTCAATAGCTGGCGACGTCGAACTTGAACGGCGCACCGGCGAACGACGCATCACGTTACTGAAGCATCGGCCATTTGGAGGTTGTCAGTCATGCGCATCGCGGTCGTCGGGGGTTCTCTCGCAGGACTGTTCACTGCGACGCTGCTTCGACAGCAGGGACACGATGTCATGGTTTACGAACGATCGGTCCATGGGCTCGGGGGACGCGGCGCGGGCCTGCTTGGCAAGCGCGAGACTTTTGCGATCCTGCGGGCCTCCGGATGCGAACACGTGGCGCGGGTCGGCGTCGTCGCGCGGGAACGCATCGTATTCGACGGCGCGGATCCTCCGATCGTCACGCAGATGCCGCCTCAGATGCAGCTATCGTGGGACTCCATCCATCGTGTCTTCCGAGAGCACATGACGGAAGGCGCGTATCTGCTCGACAGGAAGGTCGAGCAGCTTCACGAGGAAGCCGATCGGGTCGTTATACGCTTCGAGGACGGAAGCGACGCGAGCGCCGACCTGGTCGTCGGCGCTGATGGAATAGCATCCGTAGCGCGTCGCGTGGTCGATGGCTCTTCCGCCACGAATGCGTACGCCGGCTACGTCGGATGGCGCGGTCTGCTTCCGGAACTTGCCCTGCCGAACTTAGCGGCGGAACAACTCCTCGACCGTTTCGCATATTTTCGACTGCCCCAGTCCCATGTCATCGGCTTCCTGGTGCCCGGTCCCAACGGCGAAACCGAGACCGGACGCCGGAGATACAATTGGGTCTGGTACCGGCCTGCGGCCGGAACGAGCGCGCGCGATGAGGTTCTCACGGACCGCGAGGGTCGCATTCACCCGTACTCGCTGCCGCCGGGCGCCCTGTCCGAACATGCGCGCGAACGGCTCGTCGACGATGCTAGACGGCTGCTCCCCCGCCCCTTCGCTGCCGCGATCGAAGCGACGGCGCAACCCTTCGTGCAGGGCATCTTCGACTATGAATCTAGGCGGATGGTGTCACGACGGATCACCCTGGTGGGAGACGCGGCGTTTGTCGTACGGCCGCATACCGGGATGGGAATCGCGAAGGCTGCGGCAGACGCCATGGCGCTGCAGAAGCATCTGTCATTGGCTCCGCTCGAGAGCGCGCTACGCGACTTTGGCCAGGAACAAGTTCAAGCAGGCAGGGCTATCGCCGCATCCGGTCGCGAACTTGGCGTCCATCTGATGTGAGCGCCAGCATGGTCTTCGAAGTAACGGATTGGGGGCAAAGATGAGTTGGCATGCCGAGCACGACTTCACGGTGACGATCAGCGGCGGGTCCGTCGCTGGGCTGTGTAATGCAATCGCCCTTCGAAAGCTCGGTGCAACCGTCAGCGTCCACGAACGTACGCCGGGCCCGATGCTGGCCCGAGGGGCCGGGATCGTGGTTCAGAACGAATTGATACGGCTGCTCGAAGATAACGGCGCAGGTCCCCTTCCCTTCACATCCTGCCGCGGGCGTCGGTATCTCGACCACGACGGCGGCGACGGTGTCCTCCAAGACATGCCGCAGGAATTCACGTCCTGGGACGCCATCCACGCGGCGCTGCGGGCTGCCGTTCCGGACGAGTGCTATCGCGCAGGTTCCGAGGTGCAGGCGGTAACCCAGACCGGCTCCAGGGTCTCGGCCGCCCTAAGCGACGGCACTGTGATCGAAAGCGATCTGTTCATCGCCGCTGACGGTTCAGGGTCTGCAATGCGGCAAAGACTGCTTCCCGATGTCGAGGCGAGATATGCCGGCTACGTCGCCTGGAGAGGAACGCTCGACGAAAGCGACGTGCCCAGCGATCTTCTGCCCTTTTTCGATGACCTCTTCACCTTCTCCGAGGCTCGCGGCGGCGGGCATATGCTGGCGTATTTCATTCCCGGACGCGACGGCGCGATTTCGAGAGGTTCACGCCGTCTGAATTGGGTCTGGTATGTGCACGTTGGCCTCACCGACTTGGCGACCGCGCTCACCGACAAGAACGGCCTCCAACATCGATCTTCGCTTCCGCGGGGCACGACGCCGGAGCGGGCCATCGCCGCGCTGAGGGCGCGTGCTTCACGCGAGATCCATCCCAAGATGGCCGCGCTGGTCTCGGAAACGCGCGATCCCTTCCTCCAGACCATACGCGACGTGATGGTCCCGAAAACCCTGTTCGGTCGAATCCTTCTGACCGGCGACGCCGCGTTCGTCGTGCGGCCTCACACCGCGGGAGGGACCGCCAAGGCCGCCTATGAGGCTTCCGTCCTCGCACGAGCTTTGAAGTCGGCAGGCGCGAATGTCGATGTTGCGCTCCAGTCCACCGAGGAGCTTCAGCTCGAATACGGGAGTGCGCTCTATCAATACGGCCTCGAGCTGGGAAATCGCTGGTCGCGCGACAGAAGCACCGACTAGCCCGCTAAACTTCAACAACGAATCCGAATCTCCAAGGAGCGTGACACATGACCGATCTATTCCATCCGGCGACCCTGGGCGCTCTCGATCTGGCGAACAGGATCGTCATGGCCCCGATGACGCGTTCGCGCGCCGACGAGACCGGCATCATCAACCAGACCGCGTCCGAATACTACGCAACGCGCGCGAGCGCCGGTCTCATCGTGAGCGAGGGCATCAACGTCAGCCCGCGGTCCCGTGCATTCGACCGGACGCCCGGTCTCTGGACGGACGAACAGACTGAGGGATGGAAAGCGGTCGTCGACCGGGTCCACGAGAAAGGCGGACGCATCGTCGCGCAGCTTTGGCATGCCGGGCGCGCCAGCGCGCGCGGCCTGTTGTCCGAGGAGCAACCGCTGTCCCCCTCGGGGGTCAACGACGACCTGAACGCGCTGCAGGTGTGGGCGCTCCTCGCCAACGGCGCATATGTGCGGATTGCCGCAACGTCGTCGCGCGCGATGACGCTCGGCGAGATCCGGGATGTCGTGAACGAATTCAGAGTTGCGGCCGCCAATGCCGTTCGCGCCGGATTCGACGGCGTGGAGATCCACGGCGCCAACGGCTATCTGATCCATCAGTTTCTGTCCCCGACCATCAATCTGCGCGCCGACGGCTATGGCGGCAACTCCGAAGGCCGTTCCAGGCTGCTACAGGAAATCGTCGCGGCGATTTCCGAGGTCATGCCGCGTTCGCGGATTGGACTGCGGCTCTCGCCCTTCGCGGATTACAACAGCACGCGAGACCCGAAACCTGAAGACACCTATGGGGCACTGGCGCATTGGCTGCAGACCGCCGGGCTTGCCTATCTGCACCTTGCCGATACCAACGCCTGGACGGGCGCGCCTGACTACGAACGAATGCTGTCGATATTCCGCGAACACTATCGCGGGCCGCTCATCGTCAATGCGGGCATCACTCCGGAGCGCGCCGCAGGAATCATCAGCTCTGGCGAGGCCGACGCCGTTGCTTTTGGCCGCCTCTTCCTCGCCAATCCGGATCTCCCGGCGCGGATTCGGGCCGGCGGCCCCTACAACGCGCCGCAACGGATCGGCATCTATGGCGGCTCGGATTCGGGATATCTCGACTATCCGAGCCTCGAACCGACCGTCGCCGGAGGCTAGCGCGGATATCCACCGACAAACGCCCTAGTCGAGCCAACCTTTCCGTCCGCGCGAGCCATCAGCAGAGGGACGTCCCATCTCCAATGGATGTAGGAAGGTCATCCGGGCTGTTCTTCATTTCCCATTGGAGGAGCCACGTGCGGCGGCTCTATTGCATCGCAGTACCATGTCGTAGGCAGTCGTGGTTTTGAATACTGCGGACCGCTGTAGCGTAGGCAATGGTTGCGGGGACCTGCACCCATCTCAACTTGCGTTATTTCTCAAAGGGTTACTCGTTACTAACGGATATGGTAGCGGCGTATGGCAGCGGACTCTTTCGCAGCGCCGCGTAGTAGCCGTTGCGTCCAAAACTGCCGAGAGTAACAGCCTATCTCTGCAGGCAAATGCGGGACCGAGCGCCTCCGACGAGGAACGCAACTTCCATCACGATCGGCGCAACCTGGCTGGATTGAGATTGTGCATATCCGCCGGCGCTAGGACGTCCGACATCTTCGTGAAATTTCTGAGGTCCGAGACCCAGATCACGGTGCGAATCGAGTCTCCGGCACCGCGTTTGATCGCACCTTCGAGCACCTTGGCGGCAGCGCCCGATCCGAGATAGGTACCCAACGCATTCTCGAAGATCCTCAGTTCGCTGTGCCTCTGCACATGCAGGGCAAACGAACTTGAAAAGATCTGTCAGGCAGTCGAACTCGGCTTCGCGAAAGCCACCTGGCGACTTCGTCGCGATGGTAATGACGTTTCTGGAATCCAACCCGCACAGCGGAATTGCCGCGTAGTCAGGTGCGTCACGGCTTGGTCGGCCGCATCGATCTCCGAAAGGATGACGAGCGCGCGCTCGAAATAGAGCTGACCATTCTCATTCGGGCTGGCATGCCGCGTCGTGCGATCGAGGAGCTGGACGCCCAGGCTCTCCTCTAGATCGCTGACATATTTGCTAATCGCGGATCTGGATAGGCGCAGTTGGCGGGCCGCCTCCGAGAAACTGCCGGTTTCAACCACCCTCACGAAAGCCTGCAGACTGGTGACCTTGTCCATCCTTTTTGACCCCGATTCGTCCGCGACGACGTCGTCGCCGCTCTCCTCGTCAGGCGCCGGGATCGGATCGCCTCACCTAGGCGAGCAACGGCCAGATGACGTCTCTGCCCTTAAATTCCTTGTTGCGTCGAGTACGGGCACGGATACTTCCGAGGTCCGACATTCCGCGCGACAGCAGGTCGCGGTCGAGACGAGCCGCGTCATCAATCGCCGCCATAGCAGCGGCCTGACGCGCGCGCGTGGCAAAGGCGTAGGCCGTGTAGCAGTCCGGAGGTACCAGCGCCGCCCAGGCGACGGCCGCTTCGATCAGCTTGTCCGGCGCGACGGTCTGCTGGACGACGCCCATCCGGATCGCGGCGGCAAGGTTGTAGATCTGACCGAACAGCGTTAGTTCCGAAGCCGATCGCGTGCTTGATTATCTCGCAATAGACAGCGGGCATCGGAATGCCGATCGGCACCTCGTTCAACGCGAACTGCAATGGGCCCTTGCTCGCGATCCGGTGGTCGTAATCGATCGCGGTGATGAATCCGCCAGCGTAGGCGTGGCCGTTGATCGCCGCCACAGTCGGCCTCGGGTAGGCATCGCCGAACTTCTCGAGGCCGACCTTGGCCGTGAAGAGCTTGGCCCGGTCCATGACTTCGGCTGCCGACCATGACTTCGACTTCTGCATCGGATAGCCCGTCAAACATGACTCAGCGGTGCCGTGTTGCGCCGGCTGACCGGATCAGCCGGCGGGAAGTGCTGTCGTAGATCGTGCGCGCTTCTCGAATGAGGCAGGCAACCTCGCGCCCTGACTTTGGGATAAATCGGACAAACTCACCCTCACTTGCTCCGAATGAGCCATGAACCAAGCGGCTGCGCTTCGGCTCCGGGGCAAATCGAATGACATCGCTCGTGTTCGCTCCAAACCAGATATTCGCACTCACGCTATCCATGATGTGGGCCCCCGCGCTTGCTTTTTGCAGCCCGGCAGTCGGTGAGGCCTGCCCAATCACTCTGGTTCAGCGACAGCCGCCGTGCGAGCCAAAGCTCTTGCGGCATCAGCACGCGAAGCTTTCTCGGCTCGCCGCTCGTAGTCGTCGGCAAGGGTTTTGAGCTGACTCACAACCAGGTTGTCGGTCATGATTTGGGCAGCGCGAAGCAGCGTCTGCGCGGTCTGCAAATACTGCTTACCCCGCTGTGAGATCTGGAACGTCATAGCGACCTCACACGGTTTTCTGGCGCCTCGTCCAGGCTCATTGGGAGCCAGCTCAGCCAATTGCGGTCAGTTTGCCGGCGAGATCTGAAGCGATCGACGCACTTCTTGGAACAGAGAGGAGTCCGCCACGAATGGTATCGGACGAGGCCAAACTTGCCGTCACAGACCGCGCATCGCGTGGCTTTGCCATGTCCGGGGTCCTTGGTGCAGTTGGGCATTGTAGTCTCCTCTTGGCTTTAGCGCAGCTGTTCCCCGATCTTCCCTCTTTCGTCATTGCACGCACGATAGGCACGCACGCTCTTTTCCAGTGCATGCACCTTAAAACTATCGGGACGAACGGCTCAATCGAACCTAGGTAAACGTCGGTCATCTAAAAGGATCACCGAAACGATACGAAGGTCTGGTGCGCGCTGGGACTGTTGACGGTTACGACTGCGGAGGACGCACCAACAGTGCAGCGTCCGTTGACCTTGCCTGATCCGAAGCGCGCGGCACTCTTAGCAGTAGTTTGGCTCGATTTGCCGAGCTTTAGCTGCGACGACAGCACATGCGCGTCAAATCAGGCGCGGGGACCCGAATGCACGGCGTCGCTTGCAGAGGCTGTGCGCGCTCGCTCACTTCAAGGATTGATAAAGTCCGCTCCGAAGCAAGCAGTCGCGATTCTTCGCGATGCAGGCGTTTGGTCACCCACCGCACGCCGACGCGGGAGGATTGGCAAATTTCCTCCCAAAGAGAGCAAGATCGTACAAGCGGCGCGGCGCGATGTGCCCCCATTTTCTTCGGACACCTGCACTACGTGCGGCGATAGACGCCGCTCCGAGAATAGCCAATGGAGCACATCAATGACCAAGTCACTGTCCGAACAACTCGCTGACCTGTCGGTTCGTGCCAAGCATGCTGAAGACGCTTTCTCTGCGGCGAAGAAGGAAGCGCACGACAAGATCGAGATTCGCAAGCAGGAGGCGCATGCCGAAGCGACGACGGCCGTCGAGAACGTCAACCAGAAGATCAAGTCCGCCAACAACAGTGCCGCGCGGGACTGGAATGCCGTGAAAGCGAAAGTCGCTGCCGACATCGCCACGCTCAAGGCGAACGTCGCCGAGGCCAAGCACAATCACGACGTGAAGCGTGCTGACCGGCGCGCTGACGAGCTGGAATGGGATGCGAGCTTTGCGATCGATTACGCCATCGCGTCGGTCGAGCAGGCGAACCTCGCAGTTCTCGACGCCATCGACGGCCGGATCCAGGCCGAGCTGGCGAAACAGGCTTGAGCCTCAATCGTCCAACCTTTGGAGCCTGTCATGAAACTCGTTCACTTCACCATCGTCGCAGGCATCGCGTTGAGCGCACCGGCGATCTCGTATGCGCAGGTCGCTGGATCTACTCTGCTCGGCGTCAGCGTTGGCGAGCTGCGCGATGTTACAGTCGGCTGGAGCGCCAAACGGCAAATCCTTGGCCATACCGTCTACAACAACATGGACGAGCGCGTCGGATCGATCGACGACATCATCGTTACGACCGGCAAGGCCGTGTCCTACGCCATCGTCAATGCCGGCGGCTTCCTTGCCGTTGCCAAGCACAACGTCGCCATTCCGGTTTCCCAGTTCCAGCTAAACGGCGACAAGCTGGTTTTGCCTGGTGCCACCAGGGACGCTTTGAAGGCAGCGCCAGAGTTCGAATACGCCAACTAGCCGGGCTGAGATCCCGGTGATTGCGCGCCGCCAATGCCTCCGGGATCCAGACAGGGACCATACCGGCCGGCGGATCCATCCGCCGGCTCCGGACCTCACACCGACATGAACTAGACGGAGAATGAGAATGGCTGACACACATGCCCAAACTGGACCAAATCTGGGCCTTTCCGGATCCGAAGTGCTGCGTTCGCTGGCCGACAATTGGTGGCTCTTGCTGTTGCGCGGGATCGCCGCCATTGCCTTTGGCGTTCTGGCGTTCTTTTGGCCGGGCCTCACGCTGGTCACGCTGACCCTGATGTGGGGAGCTTACGCCCTGATGGATGGCGTTATCGCCATATGGGCGGCTTTCAGTGCATCTGGTGGCGACGCGCGTCCGCGCTGGTGGCTGGGCCTGAGCGGCGTCGCCGGCATCCTCGCCGGCGTCGTGACCTTCTACTACACCGGCACGACGACGCTGGTGCTGCTGACGTTCATCGCGGTCTGGGCGATCATCATCGGCGTCATGCAGATCTGGGGCGCGATCGCGCTACGCAAGGTGCTGCAACAGGAATGGCTTCTTATTTGTAACGGCCTGCTATCGATCGCCTTCGGTGCAATCCTGTTGGCTCAACCGGGCACCGGCGCGTTGGCGCTGGTCTGGGTGATCGCCTGGTATGCAATCTTCTTCGGCTGCCTCTATATCGCGCTCGCGTTCAAGCTGAAGCAATACAAGCGGGCCTGACAAGACGGATGCAGGGGCCTCCCGCCCGGAGGCCTCTCCTTTTGCCCGGCTACCGGCACAGCGTGGGGGTCAGCACGCCTTGCGTGACCAAGTCCATCTCGCGCCGCATGTGAGCTCGCAGTTCGCCACCGAAATCCAGGCGCTCCTAGCGTGATCTCGCACCACCAAGCGACAAGCTCCGACCAGAGGAGGCCATTCGAGCTGATCGGCCTGTCGTAGGCCAACCACCTCTCCTCGCCCGAGAGAATGACGATGTCGTTCTTGATAGCGTCGGCGAAACCGATCTCCTGCTTTGGTCCTCGCGAGGCGAAGATCAGGTTCTAGATCAAGAAGATCGACAGCGAGCTGGATACGCCTTCTCAACCTCACCCTCCTGACTGTCGTTCCAGCTGGTTGGCCCAGCCCACACCCAGGCCAAGCTGTCCAGCCGCCATCACCGCAGCACGAGCCAGGATCCCGCCGTAGGTCGGATAGGCCAGCGGGATCTGGGCCAGATCGTCGACGCGCATTCCGGCGGCGATGGCGATTGCGGCCACCTCGGCGATATCAACCGCGCGCTCGCCGATCACGTGACACCCGATCACCTTGCAGCTCTTGCGATCGGTGATCAACTTGCAAAAGCCGAACGTGCGCCCGTCGATCAGCGTCCGCGTCGTCACATCAAAATGAACGATCGAGGTGACGATGTCGTGCGACTCGCGCGCCTTGGCCTCGGTAAGGCCGGCCTGCGCATATTCCGGCTCCGTGAAACTGCCCATTGGGCTCACCTGATCGGCGAGCGGCATTGTCGGCCCCGTCACGGCATTGGTCGCAGCGGTCCAGCCGCCCTGAACGGCCTGCGGAACGAGCATGAGATGCCCGGTGATGTCGCCGGCGGCAAAAATATGCGGCGCCGATGTGCGCAGGTACTCGTCAACCTTCACGAATTTTCGCTGATTGAGTTCAATACCGGCCGCCGCAACGTTCAGCTCACTTGTCTCGGCCGCCCATCCCGTCGCCACGACCACCAGCGAGGCCTCGGCGTCGAACCGGCAACCGTCCTTGGTAAAGATCATCCGCACGCCGGTCGCGGACTTCTCGAACGCCTCGATCGCTCCAAAGGCTTCGTGAACAGCAATTCCAGATTGACGCAGAGCTGCGGCGGCGGCGACCGATATGTCGGCATCCTCGGTCGCCAGAATTCGCGGACCAGCTTCAAAGAGCTGAACTCGAGAGCCGAATGCATTGAAGATCGAAGCAACCTGCATCCCCGTTGCGCCCGCACCAACCACCAGCATAGATGGCGGGACCGACGTCAAGCCCCAGGCGTCGCTGTGCGTGCACGTCAGCTCGAACCCCGGGATCGGAAGCCGCCGGCTCACGCCGCCGGTGCAGATGATGATCTTGTCCGCGGACAACCTGAGGCCGGAGCGGGTCTCGATCGAATTCGGGTCGACGAAGCGGGCCACCCCGGCACGCTCGTGGATCGTCACTCCGAGGGAATCGATTTGGCGGCGTAGCGACGAATTGGTGCGCACGTCCCCGACGATCTCGCGAACGCGACCGAGAAGCCGGGAATAGTCCAGCACCGGTTCGCTGATCGTGATGCCGTATTGGTCCAGTTGCCGCGCATCGCGCAGCAGTCTGCCGGCATGGGCCAGGGCCCGGACCGGAACAGGGCCGTCGTTGGCGGCCATGCCACCGAATGCCGCGCTCGTCACCAGCGCCGTCCGCGCCCCAAGATCTGCGCTGCGAAGCGCAGCAGCCGCGCCGGCCGGCCCGGCGCCAATAACAAGCACGTCAGTCATGTGATGATCTCCATAGCGGGCAAGAGCAGTCAGCACTTTCCGGCAAGAGCCGACATGTTGCTTGCACTGGCTTGCTGCGGCCGGGATGATTTTGCGTCCTCCCGCGCATTGCGGCGGCAAGTTCCATCACGCGTGAGCGCCGCGGCTGACGGCACTACGGCATTTCCCGCAAGTTCGTTCAAATTCCCGACAACCCAAATCGCGAAAGTAACTCCGCCCGACGATAGGGATTGCCGCAACATCCTTGCCAATATGCGGAGACTGGCTGGCCTGCTTGCTTCTGTCATGATCAACGCCTCGACGATTCCGGCAGTCGCGCCGGAATGCGCGTCAAGCAGGGATATCGACACCTCTCGTGCCCGTTGGGCGGCCGTGCGCACGCAGCCGACCAAAGCCGCCGACGATCAGGCGACCTGCCGCTCCTATGCGGCCCCGTTCCATGAATCGGTGAACCTCCGTCAGGAGGCTGCGCTGTGCAGCGGCGATACAGATCATGCGAGAAACCTGACCATTCTGGATTCAGAGATCGATACCTTCAACAACCTGCTGGCAACGAGGTGCGGCAGCTAAAGATCTCCCGCGGTCTCAGATGACGCCGTTCATTCCGCGAGGTGCGCAATCCTTTTCGCTCTGATGAGCCTCTGGATGTGGGGCGAGATCGTCATGGTGACATGGGCTGCACCTCCCCTGGCGAACATCCCGCAAAGTGCAACTTCGCAGCATTGCTCCATCTGAGGCGGGCGATGACCCAGATCTATTTCCATTGCTCCAACCCTCGAGGAGTCCTGCTCGATCGGCGCGGCACCGCTGTCGATGACCTAGCTGAAGCGCCGTGACCAGGCGGCATGTGTCGTGCATTCGCTGACCATGACACACGGAGCGGAGGATTGGCGCAGTTGGATCCTGCACGTCAGCGACGACCTCAAAGACGAGCTGTTCGTCTTGCCATTCGCGCGCTCGTGCTGGGCAAAGCGCATTGAGAACGGGTCAGACCTGCCGGACGACTGCACCTCCACCCCTCCCGAACTCCCGGGACGCGCGCCCCGCCGGCTCCGCGAGGAGAACCGCGAATGTAAAAAAGGGCCGGTGAACAGTGTCACCGGCCCGAATGACCCGTCGTCGCCATCAAATCAGCGGCGCTGGAGCGTCCCGGGGCAAGGCGCTCGATCGCGGGTCTTTGCAGCACACACGGGAGGAATATGTGCGGCAGATCCAATTCTCGCAAGAAACGCAATCATCCTTCTGTGGTCCTCAGATCTCGTGAGCCTTCACGGTCTCGACCACCGATAGTCTCGCGGCGACATTCCGACATACTGCCGGAAGCGGCGCGCGCAGTGGCTTTGATCGGCAAATCCCGCGGCGAGCGCGATTTCCGAAAGCGACATGTCGGTGCCCGACAACAGCTCCATGGTCCGCTCAACGCGCCGCCGTATCAGGTAGTCATGTGGCGTTACTCCGAGCGACTGCTTGAATGCACGCACGAAGTAGCAAACCGAGAGATTCGCCAGCTTCGCCAACGCTTCGACACTGATCCGCTGTTCGACGTTGTGGTCGATGTGCTCGCAGACCCGGCGGACCACCCGAGGCGGCAGCCCGCCCCGCGCATAAGCAGTTGGAGCCGTGGTATTGACGTGACCGGCGTGATTGGCGACGTACGGTACTGGCCCAGGAACAATATTGGACTTTTCTTCCAGGGCGAATGAGTGCAAGGCTTGCATCGCATACTCGCTTCGCTCCTGGTTTGCTGCTCCGAACATCGCGAAAACTCCCTCTTCGATTGATTGATCCGCTTCCGGCTAACCTGCGGGTGCCACAGGCTCCGCTGGTTCATTGCTGCATCATGTGCGAAAGAATGGTCGACGACTCGTCCCACGCCAATTCGTGCGACGGTGTGGTCCAGTCACACCTTGGTATCGCCGCCGGGAAATCAGTGAGGTCGGCAACCGCCGGACGCGATCAAGCGCAAGGGTGCCGCTTTACGGCGATTTTCGCCGGCAATCATACCTTCGTGTGATGATGAAGCTGCCGATCTTCATGCTATTGTCGCAAGACCTCTTGCTGGCTGGAACTTGGCATGCCTCTGGGACCGAACGAGCCCACCGTTGTACACATCGTCGACGACGACGATTCACTGCGCGAGGGGCTCGCCAGCTTGCTCGGCTCGGTCGGCTTAGGTGCAATGACCTACAGCTCCACGCAGGAGTTTTTGCAGACGGACCGTTTGGATGCTCCGGGATGCATCGTTCTCGACATCCGCCTTCCGGGGATGAGCGGGTTGGACTTTCAGGAGCAACTCGCGGGCCTCGGCATTCGCCTGCCCGTGATCCTGATGACGGGGCATGGCGATATTCCAATGTCGGTCCGCGCGATGAAGGCGGGCGCTGTCGATTTCCTCCCCAAGCCTTTCCGCGATCAGGACATGATCGACGCGGTCGCGGCGGCGATCAACCGGGACCGAATGCAGCGCGAGAAGGAAGGCCAGTCACTGGCAATTGCCGAACGCTACGCAACGCTTTCCCCGCGCGAGCGCGAGGTCATGGCGTTGGTGACGGCGGGCAAGCTGAACAAGCAGGCCGCGGGGGCGCTGGGGCTGAGTGAGGTGACCATAAAGATTCATCGTGGTGCGACGATGCGAAAAATGGGGGCCCGTTCCCTGGCAGACCTGGTTCGCATGGCAGTTGCCTTGAAGGAGACCAAAGCGCGGTGAGGCATGTCGTGAACCCAGGAAAGATTTGCAGGCCAGTGAGCATCGAGTTATGGCGGGGGCTTGAATGAATACGCCCATGGCGGGCGGGAAGTTGATTTCCGTCGTTGACGATGACGACTCGATGCGCGACGCGCTGGTTGCGCTCTTCCGTTCGATCGGCTACGACACCCGCGGGTTTGCGTCTGCCGAAGCTTTTCTGGCATGCGACGACCTTGAACGGTTTTCCTGCACAATCACCGACATCCAGATGCCGGGCATGAGCGGCATCGAACTCAAACAACACCTTGACGAGCGTCACAGCACGATGCCGGTGATCATGATCACGGCGCGTTCCGATCCGGAGCTGAAGGAGAGAGCCATCTCCGTCGGAGCTGCGTATTTTCTCCGCAAGCCGTTCGAGACCGCGATGCTAGTCGATTGCCTTGAGAAGACCCTAGAAGGATAATGCAAGAGAGCAGCGCCTACGGCGAACGTTTTGGCGTGCGTCTCAGGGCGCAGACGGTCTGTTTCGTTCGCACATTGCGCAACACCAATATTGCCGTCACGGAAGTTCGGGTCGACAACCCGCCACATGGGCTGTCGGGCGAGCGAATACGTGAGGATGAATTTCTTATTGCGGTGATGCGACGGGACTATCCGGCGGGACCCTGCCTGTTCTCGCTGCGCCGAGGGTATCTCCTCTAAATCGGACAAGATCAGACAAGCCGGTTCTATCGCCGTCTTCTCGTCCAGTGTTTTTTTCGCAGCCAGAACCTGGTGCGCGGTCGACGCCCCTATTGGGTAGACCTGACGGCACATCACGCGCTGATATCGTAAGGATGCGGCCCTTGAAGCGTTCATGGATCCCGTCCTTCCACCCTTTGTCGGGGTAACCGCACATGGCGTATTGGGATAGCGAATTCCAGCGAGTCCAGTCACCGTTCCTGCGTTACGGAATTTCGGTCGCTGCTGTGGTGATCGCGACTGCCATCGCGCTCGCGGTCCAGGAATACCAGTTTCGTGATGTAGAGCTACCAGTTCTGGTACTCGTCGTCGGTCTTGTTACTTGGTACGCGGGGACCGGACCTGCAGTGGTAGCCGTTCTCTTGTCCACGGCGGTGTTCGCGTATTTTTTCGCGGAACCTCTCTACAGCTTTTACGTTTCCGCGCGGGACCTCCCTTACTTTCTGATCTTCGTGCTCTCGGCCGTTATCGTTGCCTCCTTCAGCGCTGTTCGTCGTCGGATAGAAGACAATCTTCGCCACGCGAGAGATCAGCTTCAGATCGAACTCCTGCAGCGTCGGCAGCATGAGGTTGAAATCCGCAAGCTCAATATGGAGCTGACCGAGCGCGCCGCGGAGCTTGCAGCAGCCAACAAGGAGCTTGAATCGTTTGCCTACTCGGTATCGCACGACCTGCGTGCGCCATTGCGCCATCTCGTCGGCTACTCGGAACTCTTGCAAAAGCACGCAACGAGTTCACTGGATGAGAAGAGTCAACGATATCTGCAGACCATTCTCGAAGCGGCGAAAAAAATGGGCAACCTGATCGATGATCTACTGGCATTTTCCAGGATCGGGCGGGCCGAAGCCAAAACGACGGCAGTGGACATGCAGCAGCTGGTCGCGGAGGTGACTTCCGAAATCGGGGCGCAGGCGAACGGACAGGAGATCTCCTGGAAAATTGGTGCGCTTCCAGTCTGCCTTGGAGACCGCGCCTTGCTGAGATTGGTTCTCGTCAATCTGCTTGCCAATGCGGTCAAGTTCTCCGGCACACGCCCGCAAGCCGAAGTCGAAATCGGTTCCGTGGATGGACACGGAGACAAGCCGGAGATCTTTGTGAAGGACAACGGCGTTGGTTTCGACATGCAATATGCCGATAAGCTGTTCGGCGTATTTCAACGGTTGCATCGAGCTGACGAGTTCGAAGGCACCGGGATAGGACTTGCGACCGTCCAAAGCATCGTTAATCGCCATGGCGGGGCGGTGCGAGCCGAAGGAACGTTGGATCAAGGAGCCACCTTCTACTTCTCATTGCCTAACGCCAAACAACCCGTGGAAAGGACGGTGAGCGCGCCATGAGTGATTTCGGACGCATTCTGGTCGTTGAGGACGATCCGAGGGATGTCGAGCTTACTCTTACAGCTCTCGGCGAGTACAAGCTCGCGAACGAGGTGGTCGTTGCCCGCGATGGCAAGGAGGCTCTCGACTATCTGTATCGTCGGGAACAATTTGCGCTGCGCCCGGAAGAAAACCCGGCCGTCATTCTACTGGATCTGAAGCTGCCGAAGGTGAATGGCCTGGAGGTCCTGCAGCAAATCAGATCCGACGAACGGCTCAAGATGGTTCCCGTGGTCGTGCTGACGTCATCGCACGAGGAACGGGACAAGGTGGCAGGCTACAAGCTCGGGCTAAACGCCTACGTCGTAAAGCCCGTCGATTTCCACGAGTTCATCAACGCGGTCAAGGAGCTCGGTGTGTTCTGGGCCGTGATAAATCAGCCGCCCCCCGGAAGCGCGAAGAAGATGTTATGAGTTCGCCTCTCGCTACGGCTCCGGAGCAGAATGCAAGCGGCCAACCCAATTGGAGAGGCGCAACTCGTGCTAGCTGATTTTGGAGAAGCCATCTTGAGTGGTGAGCGGGTCGAGCGCCGCCTTGCGGCCATTCTTGCGGCTGATGTCGCGGGCTATTCGCGACTGATGGGCCTGGATGAGGAAGGCACATTGGCCGCCCTCAAGGGCCACAGACGCGCGGTCGTAGATCTCAAGATCGCAGAACACCGCGGGCGCATCGTCAAGACGACGGGCGACGGCATGCTTGTCGAGTTTGCCAGCATCGTCGATGGCGTACGCTGCGCCGTCGACGTCCAGCGGCAGATGGCCGAGCGCAATGGGTCGATTCCACCGGAGCGACGCATCGAGTTTCGGATTGGTCTGAACGTCGGCGATATCATCATTGATGACAAGGACATCTATGGCGACGGCGTCAACATCGCGGCGCGGCTCGAAGCCCTGGCGGACCCGGGGGGCATCTGCGTCAGCCGCATCGTGCGCGACGAGGTGCGCGACAAGCTTCACTTCTCGTTCGAGGACATGGGCGAGCACCAGGTCAAGAACATCGCCCGGCCGGTGCCGATCCATCGCGTTCGGTTCGATAAGCCGGGCAATGAGGTAAGCGCGGCAGCGCTCACCACGACCCGGTCGGCACGACCGTCACAGCAGAAGCCGTCGATCGTGGTGCTGCCCTTCGCCAACATGAGCGGCGACGCCGAACAGGCGTATTTCTCGGAAGGTATCACCGAGGACATCATCACCAACCTGTCGCACTTCCATTCGTTTTTTGTGATCTCGCGCAGCACTTCCTTCACTTACAAAGGTTCGGGAGTCAACGTCGGCAAAGTCGGTCGCGAGCTCGGCGTACGCTACGTGCTCGAAGGCAGCGTGCGACAGGCCGCCAATCGCGTCCGCATCTCCGCCCAGCTGATCGAGGCCGCGACCGGCCATCATCTGTGGGCGGAACGCTACGATCGCGAGCTGGCCGATGTCTTTGCCCTCCAGGACGAGATCGCCCGCAGTATTGCTGCCGCGATCGAGCCTGGCATCATCGCGGCCGAGATCCAGCAGGCGCGGAAGGAACCGGGTGAGCTCGATGCCTGGGACCGGACCATACGAGCCCATTGGCATATTTGTCGCTTCACGTGTGAGCACCTGGCCGAGACGCGCCGCCTGTCGACTGAAGCCATCTTGCTGGATCGGGCAAATTCGACGGCATATGCGGCTCTCGCCTTTGCTCGGCATTTCGAGGCGTTGTTCGGCTGGGGTGACGGGCCAACGGAGTCCCATAACCGGCTCGGCGAAGCGGCGCGGAAAGCGATCGCCGCCGACGACCGCAACCCCACGGCGCACACGGCGCTGGCGATTTTCGAGCTATTTTCAGGCCGTCACGAGGAGGCCCGATTATGCCTCCGTCGTGCCCTCAAGGACAATCCCAATTCGGAGTTCGCCCGCGGCTATCTCGGCGTAACCTACGCGTTCGCCGGCGATTATGACGCTGCCCTGCAGCACCTCGACGAGGCGATCCGCCTCAGCCCGCGCGGCTTGCTGGTGGTCATCTGGCATCTCTGCAAGGGC
>NZ_VKHP01000510.1 GCF_010811875.1 Bradyrhizobium uaiense | reverse complement strand
TGACCTGCCACCGAACATTCATCCAACAGCAGTTAGAGTCTCGGGGTTTTGTACGCCGAGTGGCGCGGGTGGAGCAACGGGCGATCGGCGGAGCTGGTCGGGGTTGCGCAGCCGATCGCCCGTTGCGGTGAATGTGGCGGCGTAGGCCGCGGGTGTCAGGTATTTCAGCGAGGAGTGCGGGCGCTCCCCGTTGTAGTCGGCAATCCATTTGGCGACCTTCGACCGAGCATCGTCGAGGTCGAAGAACAGCGTCTCGTTCAAGAGCTCGTCGCGCATGCGGCCGTTGAAGCTCTCCACGAACGCATTCTGGATCGGCTTGCCTGGCGCAATGAAGTGCCAGTCGATACCGGTCTCCTTGTACCAAGCCAGCATGGCATTGCAGGTGAACTCGGTGCCGTTGTCGGAAACAATCGAGCCTGGCTTGCCGCGCCGCGCGACGATCGTCGTCAGCTCCCGCGCCACCCGTCGCCCCGAGATCGAGGTGTCCGGGATTGCGCCCAGACACCCCTTGGTCACGTCGTCGACGATGTTGAGGACGCGGAAGCGTCGTCCATTGGCAAACTGGTCATAAACGAAGTCGAGCGACCAGCGCGCGTTCGGCCTCGCTTCCAGAAGGATCGGCACCCGAACGCCAATCGCCTTGCGGCGGGCGCGTCGCTTGCGCACGGCCAGCCCTTCCTCCCGATAAAGCCGGTGGATGCGGTTGATCCCCGACGGCTCGCCCTCCCGCCGGAGCAGGATGAATAGCCGGCGATAGCCGAACCGCCGGCGCTCATTGGCAAGCTCGCGAAGCCGCCCCCGAAGCTCCGTGTCCGGCGGACGGCGGCAACGGTAGCGGACCATCGTCCGATCCGCGCCGACGATTAGACAGGCCCGCCGTTCCGAAAGGCCCATGACGGCCCTCAGGTGCGCGCCCCCTGCGCGCTTGGCGACGGGCCCTACCATTTTTTTGACAACAGCTCCCGGAGCGCTGCCGCATCGAGCATCTGCTCGGCCAGGAGCTTCTTCAGTTTGGCGTTCTCATCTTCCAGTGCCTTCAGCCGCCTGGCCTCGGACACGTCCATCCCGCCGTATTTGGCCTTCCAGTTGTAAAACGTCGCTTCAGAGATGCCGTGCTTCCGC
>NZ_VKHP01000509.1 GCF_010811875.1 Bradyrhizobium uaiense | reverse complement strand
ATACCAATCCTCAAATTGATCGACCGATGTAGGCCCAATCGCGGAGCGCGATTGACATGATCTGCCACGGCTGATCGATGAGAGTGTTCCAAGCGTAACAGCAGTGATCGACGATGTTGTCATAGGATTGGAAGACGCGGTTTGACAGCCAATTTTGGCGCATGAACTGCCAGATATTCTCCTGGCTGTTCAGCTCGGGCGAACGCGGCGGCAACGGCATCAGCGAGATGTTGTGCGGGATCTTCAGCTCCTTCGCTCCGTGCCACCCGGCCTGATCAAGGATGACGATGGCGTGGGCGCCAGGGCTGACCTTGCGTGCGATTTCGTTGAGATGAAGCTGCATGGCCTCGCTGTTGCAGAAGGGCAGAACCAGTGCCGCGCCGGTTCCGAGCTCCGGGCACACGGCACCGAACAGGTAGGTCGATTGCGTGCGCTGGTCGTGAGCGGCCCGCGGCCGCGATCCCTTTCTAGCCCAGCGATAGGTGAGCTTGTTCTTCTGCCCCACCCGCATCTCGTCCTGGAACCACACTTCTACCGGCGTGTCCGGCGCAAGGCTGCTGCGGATTTCCTCCACGCGAGCGTAGAATTTTTTTTAAATGCCTCGATCGCCTCGGGATCCTGCTTGTACGCTCTCGGCCGCGCGCTGACGTGTGAGAAGCCGAGGTCCTTGAGGGCTCGATAGACCGTATCGTCTGACACCGAGATGCCGAACTCCTCATACAGCCGCATGATCAGGTCACAGGCCCGCCAGCGCACCACGCCATGGATGGGCGGGGTCGGCCCTTCGTCCACGATCCGCGCCAGAAACGCCCGGTGCTCCGTGTTGAGCTTCGCCGGCGCACCTGGCGCGGGAACATTGATCAGACCATCAGGCCCTTGCTCGTTGAACCGGATCACCCAGTCGCGAAGTGTCTGCCGGTCCATCCCGCCGACCTTGGCGGCCTCCGCCCGCGATGCGCCATCGAGCACCGCAGCGATCGCCAGAAGGCGCCGGACCTGATCGCTGTCCTTCGCCCGCCGCGCGAGCCGGCGCACCTCAACCGCTGCAAAATCCGTTCGAACCGCAATCGGTTGGCCCATGGCAACTCCCTCCAGTTGCCATGTTGAATCATCGATCCTCTGATTTGGGAATGCCCGCCGTGAGTCAGCACCTCCGCGGATTGGTAT
>NZ_VKHP01000508.1 GCF_010811875.1 Bradyrhizobium uaiense | reverse complement strand
GGCTATGGTCCGTCTCGGTCGCCATCAGGGAGCGCTCCGCGGCAGGAAGACCAGCAGATAGAATGCAAACCACAATCCGACCACGATAGCCGTCGCTATGCCCGCGATCGCGACCGCGCCGCCCGGACCGGCGCGCACGATGGTCTCGACGGCCTCGTCTTCCGAGACGGATGTGCTCGGTTGCGGCGAAGATGAGTTGATCATGATCGCGCCCCCTAGTTCAGCGTCGCCGCACGCAGCTCGTTGGCCTGCCGCGCCGACACCGGCTCGCCGCGGTTGCCCCAAGCCGTTCGAATGTAGGTCACGACAGCGGCGACCTCGTCGTCCGACAGCTTCTGCGCGAACGGCGGCATGCCGTGGGGCATCGGATTGCCTGAGGTGCCCGGCGGATACCCGCCATTGAGCACCATCCGGATCGCATTGACCGCAGAGACCATCTGGATCGACTGATTACCGGCGAGCGGCGGGTAGTCCGGCGGCATCCCCAGTCCGGTCGCGCCGTGGCAACTCGCGCATTCGCGGTCATAGAGCTGCTTGCCGAACGAGTGCAGCAGGCTGCTCTCGGCCGTCGGCAACGGCGCCGAGGCCTTTTCCGGCGATGTTCCCTGTGCAAGGCCCTTCAGATAGATCGCCATCGCGCGCACGTCGTCGTCATTGAGATATTGCAGGCTGTTGTAGACGACTTCGGCCATCGGACCGTAGACCGCTCCCTTCGCGGAGACGCCCTTGCGCAGATAGTCGACGATCTCCTCGAGCGACCAATCGCCGAGCCCGGCCTCCTTGTTGGAGGTCAGCGACGGTGCGTACCAGTTCTGCATCGGGATCAGGCCGCCTTCGAAGGCCTGCGACTGCGAGCTGCCGCCGAGCGCGTTGATCGCGGTATGGCACATGCCGCAATGGCCGAGGCCCTCGACCAGATAGGCGCCCCTGTTCCACTCCGCGGACTTGGTCGGATCCGGTTTGAACTCGCCTTCGTTGAAGAACAGCGTGCGCCATCCGAGGATCAGCGAGCGGTTGTTGAACGGGAACGTCAGGTCATGCGGCTTGTTGAGCTGCTTGACCGGAGTGACCGTGCGCAAATAGGCGTAGATCGCGTCGCTGTCCTCGCGCGTCACCTTCGAGTAGGAGGCGAACGGCATCGCCGGATAGACCAGGCCGCCATCGGGGAA
>NZ_VKHP01000507.1 GCF_010811875.1 Bradyrhizobium uaiense | reverse complement strand
CCCCAACCCTCCCCCGCCGCAAGTCGGGCTTGCCCGACTTGCGCAGATCAATGATGCGCAACCGGGGTTTACCCCGGTTGCGTGGGGGGAGGGAGCGCACTGAACAAGCGGAGGGCGTGATGATTGCCCAGAGACGGTTCCATATTACCGCTTCGCTACTGTGCATGGGGTTGTTTTCGAAATTTTTGATCGGGAGGCCATCATGACCGCCCAGCCGCTGCTCGACGTCAGTGACCTCACGGTCGAGTTCACCACCCGCCGCGGCATCGTCAAGGCGGTGCAGCACGTCAACATCTCCGTCGGCAAGGGTGAGACCGTCGGCATCGTCGGCGAGTCCGGCTCCGGCAAATCGGTGACCTCCTATGCCGTGATGCGCATCCTCGATCGCGCCGGCCGGATCGCCGACGGTTCGGTGATGTTCTCCGGCATCGACGTCAAGTCGGCCTCGGAGAGCCAGATGCGCGATCTGCGCGGCCGCGAAGTCTCGATGATCTTCCAGAATCCGCGCGCCGCGCTCAATCCGATCCGCAAGGTCGGGCACCAGATCGAGGACGTGCTGCGCCAACATGTGCAGCAGGCGCAGGTCACCGATCGCGGCGAGAAAGCGATCGAGGCGCTGGAGCAGGTCAAGATCGCGCGTCCGCGCGAGCGCTATCATGCCTATCCGTTCGAGCTGTCCGGCGGCATGTGCCAGCGCGTCGTCATCGCGCTCGCGCTGGCCTGCAACCCGCAGCTCCTGATCGCCGACGAACCGACCACCGGCCTCGACGTCACCACCCAGAAGGCGGTGATGGATTTGATCGTCGAATTGACGAAGCGCCGCGCGATGTCGACGATCCTGATCACACATGACCTCGGCCTCGCCGCCGCCTATTGCGACCGCGTCGTGGTGATGGAGAAGGGCCGTGTGGTCGAGACCGCAAAGTCGGCCGACATCTTCGCCGCGCCCCAGCACGACTACACCAGGAAGCTGATGCGCGCGACGCCGCGGCTTGGGGTGTCATTGCGCGATCTGTTGCCGGAGCAAGACTCCCTTGCCTCTCCCCGCGCGCGGGGAGAGGCCGACACGCGCAGCGTGGCGGGGGAGGGGGACCCTCCGCGAGTCGCGGTCGGGGGGGGTGTGCCCCCCCCCCCCCCCCCCCCCCCACAGACCACGGGGGGGGGGGAGGGCCGCGGAGGCGGG
>NZ_VKHP01000506.1 GCF_010811875.1 Bradyrhizobium uaiense | reverse complement strand
CATGGCCGACACTTTTTCCGCTCGCCAAGTCAATGATAGCGACTTGGTGGGCGGCGAAGAAGACCCCGTATTGCGCACTGTTTGGCGAGGGGCGAATGGCAAGGCGCTCGCCGCGGAAAGCCTGCGGGACCTTCCAAAGGCATCCCTTGAAGCTGATGTAGGCCTTGGTCGTGGAGACGCGGCGCACGATCTCGTGGCTGTCGTATTCGACCTCCGGCAAGCGATCGGGCATCGCCCGCAGGCTCGGCCGATATCGACTTGCCGGCACCTGCTGTCCAAGCGCCTCATGCGGCCGTTCGAAGTTGTAGACCTCCCGCCAGGCGTCAAAGGCGCGCTGTGTCTCCGCGAGATCACGGAAGTGCCGCAGCGCGAAGACCTCAGCGGCGAGCGTGCGATGGAACCGTTCGTTCTTGCCACGGCTTTGCGGGTGATAGGGGCGACTATGGATGACCGCGATGCCGAGCTTGAGCAGCCAGACCGAGAACCGCGTCCACCGCTCGCCGGAAGGGTCCCCCCAGGGTGAACCATTGTCGACGAAGAAGGCCTCCGGCAGACCGTAATGACGGAAGGTCATCTCCAGACGACTACGCACCGTATCGGTGCGTTGATCGGCGCAGGCCTGTAGGCACAGATCATAGCGCGAGTGGTCGTCGACCACTGTCAGGGGATGGCATTGAGCGTCATTGCCGAGCCGAATCCAGCCCTTGAAGTCCATCTGCCACAACAGATTGGGGGCCGGCATCTCGAAACGCCGGCTTGCCACTGTGCCGCCGAGCGGAGGCTTGATGCGACCAGCTCGACGCAAGATCTCATGGACCGTCGAAACTGCCGGCGCATGACTGCCTTCCCGTTCCAGGCAGCGAGCGATCTTGCGAGCTCCCCACGCCGGATGAGCATCGCGTACCGACAGAATGCGCTCTTCCAGCTTGCAATCGGTTCGTCCTGGGCTCGAATGCGGCCGGCGCGATCGGTCCGCGACGGACTGATCCGCCTGCCATCGTGCGAGCCACCTGTAAGCCGTATCGGGATGAATGTTGAACCGACGGCAGAACTCGCGTCGGTTCGCGCCCTCCTGCATCGCAAGCCGTACAAACTCGCGCCGTTGATCCATCACCGACACCTCACGCCAGGGCATGGATTTGGCCTCCCACTTTGCCAAATCCATCCACTATGATGTGTCGGCCATG
>NZ_VKHP01000505.1 GCF_010811875.1 Bradyrhizobium uaiense | reverse complement strand
ATTGCCCAGGAGGGAGCCTGACTGATGCCGCTTTCCGATGCCATTGGCTGGCAAAGATGAGCGGGGTGACCGCTTAGAGCAAGTTGCCAGACCTTGGGGCGTTTTTGCCCGATGAGACTATTTATCCGTCAAGCTAGACCTTGGCTGCTATCTACCGCAGCTAGTGGGTGTGAGCGGGTAGGAAACGACGCTCACCGACATTTGGCTTAAGCGTTCACCGCGTTCTCGCACGAGCGCGGACGGGCGGTGCAATTCTGGCCTGGGCTTGGCTGTACACGTCAACAAGACCCGGCATGGTCACTGTGATGGCAAGACCGAACGGAACTAGCTCATCGATCTCAGCGCCGCGATCAGGCTCACGCTGAACAACGAACTCTATTGCAGAATTTGCAGCTAAGGCGGGAGCTTTGTTTCCCTCCCATCGTCGAGAAATTATAGTGCCTCTACTTGCCTGATGGGTGTCGGGCTGTGACTTCGCAGTTAGCACCCGAAACTGATCGATGTCTTCGGATGTAAGTAGCGACAGCCTCACCGACCGATATGATTGTCTGCCGGGCTGCACCGGGGTAAACCAAGCAAGGGTCGCACTTACGGAGTGCGGAAGAGCCTGTCCGCTCATGCATGCCGGCAGCGGAACGACGATGGGGCGCCGGGTCTCGGGGGCCAGCGATCCGGTTGCCCAGAATGTCGCTCTATCGGAAGCGCAATAAATGGCATCACTCGCGTCCACTACGCCATAGCCTAAGAACCGGCGGATATTGTCTCTCTGTCGGACGTGTTGCTTAGGATTAGCGGGACCAAGCACGCTTTTAATGAGCTCTGCGCTATCCACTGGCCACGCCGCAGTATGAACGAGCAGGGCCTTAAGGATGACTGCACGTTGATGGAGAGATAGCGCAAGAAACTGTTCGCCGTATTCTGCTTCCAGTGCGTCATGTATTCTGTGAGCTGTGCGAGATGCCAGCGCTGCGGCAGCACTTGTGCCGCTCGTATAGTGCTCCATGCTGGCGGCTCCGCCCCGTGGCGGTGCCGCCACTTTGAGGCCGTGTGGTCGAGCCGGTGCTGCCGGCCGGACACTCAGTCCTGCTCCACTAAAGCGTGATGGCATTAAGTTCGATAGCCTGAATTTTTGAGGTAGTTGGCGCATTCCTCGGAGGTGAAGGCATCGAGGGCGGGGCCGATTGCGGCGCAGACTGCGTCGACGGTTCGCGCGGCAGC
>NZ_VKHP01000504.1 GCF_010811875.1 Bradyrhizobium uaiense | reverse complement strand
CGCCATCCGCTTCCACGCCGCGTCGCTCAATACCAAACGGTCCATCACACCCAAGACGGCCTCCCCAAAAGCAGCCTTGAATCTGATTTGCTCCTAAAAGGGAATCCTTAGAGTCCACACCACCTAAAGTCCGCTTCGGGATTCCCGCGATCGCATGCAAAACGCCTCCGTTTCGGGGGCGTTTTTGTTTCTGGGGGCGGCCCGGATCGGTTGGATGGACAAGCGCGCTACTCTCTCCATGACGGCGTCCGGGCGAAAGCCAGGATGAACCGCCGCACAACTGACAATTCCGTCATCCTGAGGCACGAGCCTCTTCGGCGAGCCTCGAAGGATCGACGGCCACCAGCCGGGCCGAGCATCCTTCGAGGCCCGCCCAGCGGCGCAATTGCGCCGCAAGGCTCGCACCTCAGGATGACGGGGTAAATCTCGCGCATCGTCAAACAGCGCTGAGGATGTGCAACGCCGTTCTCGCGACATGATCTGTCCGAGGTTTGCTTGTCGTTCCGCCCTCACCAACGGAGAGGGCGCAGGGAAAGCCGGGTGCCGATTGCACCCATGGGCCCCGAGCAAAAGGGTAGAAAGCTCGGGGGTAGGACCACAGGTGTAACCGGAGCAATCCGGCTTTCCCTGCGCGATGGCTTACGGCTTACTACGTGCTCTCCCCGGCGAGACTGGGCTTTGTTGTCACCGTCTTCGCAACGCGCATTGCGCAATACGAAGAGACACCTACCACTAGGGCGTCAGGACCACACGACTTCACCGTCCGCGTCATGCGCATTCGTCGACTGCGCAATCAGCGTCCACCGCATCTCGACCCACGTTCGTGACGATCGCGAAGCGCCCCTCGTGTCGGGTGAGACGGGCAGACCATACACCGAGTTGCAATTCTGATAAAGCGAAACATTTTTGATGCGGGGCCTTAACGCGTTTTGCTGAGTTGCTCGTCGGGTTGTTTTGTCGCACCCGCCACATCGGGATCGTTCCCGCGGAGCCGCAAAGATCGCACGCAGCAAGTGAACGTCCCCCCGGTTATTCGGCGATGTCTGCTTCGCTCCGACGCCGGCCGGCCCTTATGCAACCGCGGCAATGTGGCGATGGGCCATGTGTGGACGGCTCCGGGTTGGCAAGGAGAATCTTCACTTTGCAGCATTGGTCGGAGCAGCCATGTGTTCGGCCTGTTGACGCGGTACCCATGACCGCTGGCCATAATGCCCTCCG